>NZ_JBIUXN010000004.1:0-65876 GCF_044744005.1 Streptomyces sp. NPDC087440
GTGTGCCTTTTGGTTTTGGCGGGGGGCGCCGTGGCCCTGTTCGTTCCGCGCCCGCCGGCGGCCGGGGGGGCGGGGGGGGGGGGGGCGGGCCCCACGGGGGGGGGGGGGGGCCCCCCCCCCCCCCACGAACATCAACCACCCACCCCCCTCAGGCCCCCTCCGTCACCCCCGCCACCAACTCGTCCGCCGCCGCATACGGATCCAGCTCCCCCGCCACGATCCGCGCCGCCAGCGCATCCAGCCGCCGGTCCCCCCGCAGATCCCCGATCCGCTCCCGCAGAGCAGTCACGGCAATCGTCTCCACCTCATGCGCCGCCCGGGCGGCCCGCCGCTCGGCCAGCACCCCCCGCTCCTCCATCCACGCCCGGTGCTTCTCCAGCGCCTCGACCACCTCGTCGACGCCCTCGCCCCGCGCCGCGACCGTCTTCACGATCGGCGGCCGCCAGTCCCCGGGCCCCCGGGACTCCCCGAGCCCGAGCATGTGGTTCAGCTCGCGCACCGTCGCGTCGGCGCCGTCCCGGTCGGCCTTGTTGACCACGTACACATCACCGATCTCCAGAATCCCGGCCTTCGCGGCCTGAATCCCGTCCCCCATCCCGGGGGCGAGCAGCACCATCGACGTGTCGGCCTGCGCCGCGATCTCCACCTCGGACTGCCCGACCCCCACCGTCTCGACCAGCACCACATCAAAACCGGACGCGTCCAGCACCCGGATCGCCTGCGGCGCCGCCCACGCCAGCCCGCCCAGATGCCCGCGCGTCGCCATCGACCGGATGTAGACGCCGGGGTCCGACGCGTGGTCGGCCATCCGGATACGGTCCCCGAGCAGCGCACCCCCGCTGAAGGGCGACGACGGATCGACGGCCAGCACCGCGACCCGCTTCCCCGCCCGCCGGTACGACGCCACCAGCGCCGACGTCGACGTCGACTTGCCGACACCCGGCGACCCGGTCAGCCCGACCACGTACGCGTTGCCCGCCAGCGGGGCCAGCGCCGCCATCACCTCGCGCAGCTGCGGGGACGCCCCCTCGACCAGCGAGATCAGCCGGGCCACGGCCCTCGGCCGCCCTGCCCGGGCCTGTTCCACCAGCGTGGGGACGTCCTGCATCGTTCAGCTCCGCTCAGTCAGCGCTTGCGTACGAGAACTACTTGCCCGGCACGCGCACGATCAGCGCGTCGCCCTGCCCGCCGCCCCCGCACAGGGCCGCCGCGCCGACGCCGCCGCCGCGCCGCTTCAGCTCCAGCGCCAGGTGCAGGACGACCCGGGCGCCGGACATGCCGATGGGGTGGCCCAGGGCGATCGCACCACCGTTGACGTTCACCTTTTCCGGGGACACGCCCAGGTCCTTCATTGACTGGACGGCGACGGCGGCGAAGGCCTCGTTGATCTCGATCAGATCGAGGTCGTCGACCCCCAGCCCCTCCTTCTTCAGGGCGTGCTGGATCGCGTTCGACGGCTGCGACTGGAGCGAGTTGTCGGGCCCGGCGACGTTCCCGTGCGCGCCGATCTCGGCGATCCACTCCAGGCCGAGCTCCTCCGCCTTGGCCTTGCTCATGACGACCACGGCGGCCGCACCGTCCGAGATCTGCGACGACGTACCGGCGGTGATCGTGCCGTCCTTGGCGAAGGCGGGGCGCAGCTTGGCCAGCGATTCGACGGTGGTCTCCGGGCGCACGCCCTCGTCCGTCGACACCAGCATCGGGTCGCCCTTGCGCTGCGGGACCTCGACCGGGGTGATCTCGGCCTCGAAGATCCCGTTCTTCGCCGCGGCCGCGGCGCGCTGGTGGGACTGGGCGGCGAACTCGTCCTGCGGGGCGCGGTCGATGCCCAGGCGCGCGTTGTGCTTCTCGGTCGACTCTCCCATCGGGATGTTCTCGAAGGAGTCGGTGAGACCGTCGTACGCCATCGCGTCGAGCATCTCGATCGAGCCGTACTTGTAGCCCTCGCGGGACTTCGGCAGCAGGTGCGGGGCGTTGGTCATGGACTCCTGGCCGCCCGCGACCACGATGTCGAACTCGCCCGCGCGGATCAGCTGGTCGGCGAGCGCGATCGCGTCCAGACCCGACAGGCACACCTTGTTGATGGTGAGCGCCGGAACGTTCATCGGGATGCCCGCCTTGACGGCGGCCTGGCGGGCCGGGATCTGGCCGGCGCCCGCCTGGAGCACCTGGCCCATGATCACGTACTGCACCTGGTCGCCGCCGATGCCCGCACGCTCGACGGCCGCCTTGATCGCGAAGCCGCCGAGGTCGGCTCCGGAGAAGGACTTCAGCGAGCCGAGGAGACGGCCCATGGGCGTCCGCGCGCCCGCGACGATGACAGAAGTGGTACCGGTCGTTCCAGACATGCGGCACGGCCCCTTGGGAGGTTGGGAGTGAACGAGGGTTTACTTGACGATACTGACGCCGTACTCGCCCGTCACCGGGCAGCCGGTGTGACGGCGCGCACGTTGCGTAACCAGGCCCAACCGCGTTGCACTACAAGCATGCTGACGCGAATCGATCACATCGGGATTGCCTGCCACGACCTCGACAAGACGGTCGAGTTCTACCGGGCCACGTACGGCTTCGAGGTCCACCACTGCGAGATCAACGAGGAGCAGGGCGTCCGCGAGGCCATGATCAAGGTCAATGACGCCTCCGACGGCGGGGCCACCTACCTCCAACTCCTCGAACCCACGCGCGAGGACAGCGCCGTCGGCAAGTGGCTGGCGAAGAACGGCGAGGGCGTCCACCACATCGCCTTCGGCACCGCCGACGTCGACGCGGACTCCGCGGACATCCGGGGGAAGGGTGTACGGGTGCTGTACGACGAGCCGCGCATCGGTTCCATGGGCTCCCGGATCACCTTCCTGCACCCCAAGGACTGCCACGGTGTCCTGACCGAACTGGTCACCGCCGCACCGGCCGCCGAGGAGGGCAGTCCGGAGGACCACTGACTCCCGCCCGACCCGGCCGGTAGAGTGGGCGATTCCGGGCCGGGGCCGGGAATCGGGCCTGCGACTTGTGGCTCGCTGTTGATCTGACACCATTCCCCCGGGGGCCCGCCCGCTGTCAGGGTGGGGCCGTACGGAACGGACGTGCGCGCTCGCCGCGTGCGGAAGGGCCGTACGACCACGAACGTACGACAACAGAGTCACGACAGTCAGTTGCGACCAGGGGACGGATGGGACCGCGCAGTGCGGGGCTACGAACGCCAGGAGGGCCCTCTACGGGCTGAGTCCGACCATCTCTCGCGGTTCGAGGCCGAGATGGACCGGCTGAAGACCGAGCGGGAGAAGGCGGTCCAGCACGCCGAGGACCTCGGCTACCAGGTCGAGGTGCTGCGCGCCAAGTTGCACGAGGCGCGCCGCAACCTCGCGTCCCGGCCTGCCTACGACGCGGCGGACATCGGCTACCAGGCCGAGCAGTTGCTGCGCAACGCGCAGGTGCAGGCGGACCAGCTGCGCACCGACGCCGAGCGCGAGCTGCGCGACGCCCGCGCCCAGACCCAGCGCATCCTCCAGGAGCACGCCGAGCACCAGGCACGGCTCCAGGCCGAGTTGCACCAGGAAGCCGTCACCCGCCGTCAGCGCCTGGACCAGGAGCTGGCGGAGCGGCGGCAGACCGTCGAGTCGCACGTCAACGAGAACGTCGCCTGGGCCGAGCAGCTGCGCGCCCGCACCGAGGCGCAGGCCCGCCGGCTCATGGAGGAGTCCCGTGCCGAGGCCGAGCAGGCGCTGACCGCCGCCCGCGCCGAGGCCACCCGGGTCGCCGAGGAGGCCCGCCAGCGGCTCACCGCCGACTCCGAGGCCGCCCGCGCCGAGGCCGAGGCGACCCTGCTGCGCGCCCGCAAGGACGCCGAACGCCTGCTGAACGCCGCGTCCACGCAGGCGCAGGAGGCCACCACCCACGCCGAGCAGCTGCGGACGACCACCACGTCGGAGTCCGACGCGGCCCGCAAGCAGGCCGCCGAGCTGTCGCGGACCGCCGAGTCGCGCATGCAGGAGGCCGAGACGGCCCTGCGCGAGGCGCGCCTCGAGGCGGAGAAGGTGCTCAGCGAGGCCAAGGAGGCCGCGTCCAAGCAGCTCGCGGGCGCCGAGTCCGTCAACGAGCAGCGCACCCGTACGGCCAAGACCGAGATCGCCCGGCTGGTCGGCGAGGCCACCAAGGAGTCCGAGGCACTGAAGGCGGAGGCCGAGCAGGCGCTCGCCGACGCCCGCGCCGAGGCCGAGCGCCTGGTGAAGGAGGCCGCCGACAAGGCCCGCACCCAGGCCTCCGAGGACTCCGCCGCCCAGCTCGCCAAGGCGGCCCGCACGGCGGAGGAAGTCCTCACCAAGGCGTCCGAGAACGCCCAGGAGACCACCCGCAAGGCCGCCGAGGAGGCCGAGCGCATCCGCCGCGAGGCCGAGGCGGAGGCGGAGCGGCTGCGCGGCGACGCCGCCGAGCAGGCCGACGAGCTCAAGGGTGCGGCCAAGGACGACACCAAGGAGTACCGGGCCAAGACGGTCGAGCTCCAGGAGGAGGCCCGGCGGCTGCGCGGCGAGGCCGAGCAGCTGCGCTCCGAGGCCGTCGCCGAGGGTGAGCGCATCCGCGGCGAGGCCCGCCGGGAGGCCGTCCAGCAGATCGAGGAGGCGGCCAGGACCGCCGAGGAGCTGCTGACCAAGGCCCGCACGGACGCCGAGGAGCTGCGGGAGACCGCGGGCGCCGACGGCGAGCGGGTCCGCTCCGAGGCCACCGAGCGGGCGAACGTGCTGCGCAAGCAGGCCGAGGACGCCCTGGAGGCCGCCCGCGCCGAGGTGGAGCGGCTGCGCGCCGAGTCCGAGGAGCAGGCCGAGCAGGCCCGTCTCTCCGCCGAGGAGGAGGTACGGGCGCTGCGCGCGGACGCCGAGCGCGCGGTGGCCGCCCGGCAGGCCGAGGCCGCCACGGAGGTCGAGCGGCTGCGCGGCGAGGCCGAGCAGCGCCTCACCTCCTCCGAGGAGACCCTGCTCGGCGCCCGCGCCGAGGCCGAGCGGATCCGCCGGGAGGCCGGCGAGGAGACCGACCGGGTGCGCGCCGACGCCGCCGAGCGGGCGCGCACGCTCCAGGCGCAGGCCGAGGAGGAGGCCGAGCGGCTGCGCACCGAGGCCGCGTCCGACGCCTCGCAGGCGCGGGCGGAGGGCGAGAACGTCGCCGTACGGCTGCGGAGCGAGGCCGCCGCGGAGGCCGAGCGGCTGAAGACGGAGGCGCAGGAGAGCGCCGACCGGGTGCGCGCGGAGGCGGCCGCGGCCGCCGAGCGGGTGTCCGGGGAGGCCGCCGAGGCACTGGCCGCCGCGCAGGAGGAGGCCGTACGACGTCGTCGTGAGGCCGAGGAGACGCTCGCCGGGGCCCGCGAGGAGGCGGAGCGGGAGCGTACGCAGGCGCGCGAGCAGAGCGAGGAGCTCCTCGCGTCGGCCCGCAAGCGGGTCGAGGAGGCGCAGGCCGAGGCCCAGCGCCTGGTCGAGGACGCCGAGCGGCGCGCCTCGGAGCTGGTGTCGGCGGCCGAGCAGACCGCGCAGCAGGTGCGGGACGCGGTGGCCGGGCTCCAGGAGCAGGCCGAGGAGGAGATCGCCGGGCTGCGCAGCGCCGCCGAGCACGCGGCCGAGCGCACCACGACCGAGGCGCAGCAGGAGGCGGACCGGGTCCGCGCCGACGCGCACGCCGAGCGGGAGCGGGCCGCCGAGGACGCCGCCCGGATCCGCAGCCGCTCCCAGGAGGAGTCGGACGCCGCGAAGGCGCTCGCCGAGCGCACCGTGGGCGACGCCATCACCGAGGCCGAGCGGGTGCGCACGGACTCCCAGGAGCGCGCCCAGCAGCTCCGTACCGAGGCCTCGGACGCCCTCGCGGCGGCCGAGGAGGCGGCGGCGAAGTCCCGGGCGGAGGCCCGCGACGACGCCAACCGGATCCGCAACGATGCCGCCTCCCAGGCCGACCTGCTGATCGGCGAGGCCCGCAGCGAGGCCGAGCGGATCGAGCGGGAGGCCGCGGAGGTACGCAACAAGGCCGACGAGGAGGCCACCCGCGCCGTCGCCGAGGCGACCGCGGAGGCCGAGCGGATCACCGCGCACGCGGCGGCCACCCTGAACACCGCCGAGCAGGACGCGGCCCGGCTGCGCGCCGAGGCCGAGCAGGTCAAGGCGGACGGCGAGGCGCAGGCCGAGCAGCTGCGGGCGGCGGCGCGCGCGGACGGCGAGCAGGTGCTCGACGAGGCGCGCAAGGCCGCCGACAAGCGGCGCACGGACGCCGCCGAGCAGGTCGACACGCTCATCACGGAGGCGGCGGCCGAGGCCGACAAGCTCACCACCGAGGCGCTCCAGCAGGCCGAGACGCTGGTCACGGACGCGACGCGGAAGTCCGAGCAGCTGGTCTCGGACGCCACCGGCGAGGCCGAGCGGCTGCGCGCCGAGGCCGCCGACACGGTCGGCAGCGCCCAGCAGGCCGCCGAGCGCATCCGCACCGAGGCCGCCCAGCACCGCGAGGACACCGAGGCCGCCGCCGAGCAGATGCGCAGCGAGGCGCGGAGCGAGGCCGACCGGCTGCTGGACGAGGCCCGCGAGGCGGCGTCCAAGCGGCGCTCGGACGCAGCGGAGCAGGCGGACCAGCTCGTCGCGAAGGCCCAGGAGGAGGCGCTGCGTGCCGCCACCCAGGCCGAGGAGCAGGCCGACACGATGGTCGGCGCGGCCCGCAAGGAGGCCGAGCGGATCGTCTCGGAGTCCAAGGTCGAGGGCAACTCGATGGTGGAGCAGGCCCGTACGGACGCCGACGAGCTGCTGGTGGGAGCCCGCCGGGACGCAACTGCCATAAGGGAGCGGGCGGAAGAGCTGCGGGCCCGCCTGGAGGGCGAGATCGAGGAGCTGCACGAGCGTGCGCGCCGCGAGACCTCCGAGCAGATGAAGACCGCCGGGGAGCGCGTCGACAAGCTCATGAAGGCGGCCACCGAACAGCAGGCCGAGGCCGAGGCGAAGGCCAAGTCCATGGTGTCCGAGGCGAGTTCGGAGGCCGGGAAGGTCCGCATCGCGGCGGTCAAGAAGGCCGAGCAGCTGCTCAAGGAGGCCGAGACCAAGAAGGCCGAACTGGTCCGCGAGGCAACGAAGTTGAGGGACGACGCGAAGGCCGAGGCGGACCGCACGGTCGCCGAGGGCAAGCGCGAACTGGACGTGCTGGTGCGCAGGCGCGAGGACATTCAGGCCGAGATCTCCCGTGTCCAGGACGTACTTGAGGCGTTGGAATCATTCGAGGCACCGTCCCAGGGCGGCAAGTCGGCCGGCGGCCCGGGTTCGGGCGGCGTCAAGGCCGGTGCGGCGGCGGGCGGAACTCGATCGGGTGGCAAGTCCTCGGACGGCTAGCGGGAATCCGGTTGCGTCCGCGGTACGGGAGTCACGGATGTTTCGAGAAATCTCATCCGTGACTGACGGGCCACTTGTGATGGAGCTGTGATTCCAGGCAGGTTTGACGGGGTGTTCATCCGTGCGGGTGGCAAGCAGCTGGACGGGTTGCCACTCAAAAGGAGGGTCATTCTCCAGATCAAACCGGCAATGGCTCGATGACACGCCGCTATGGCCCCTAGGATTCCCCCTATCACCTCACCGGTCTCATTCGACAGGAACCTCATGAGCGACACATCCGCCTCCCCCTACGGCTTCGAGCAGGTGCGGCGTGGTTACGACCGCGGTCAGGTGGACGACCGCATCGCCAAGCTGCTCGCCGACCGTGACAGTGCGCTTGCCCGGATCACCTCGCTGGAGAAGCGCATCGAGGAACTCCACCTCGAAACGCAGAACGCGCAGGCCCAGGTCAACGACGCAGAGCCGTCGTACGCGGGCCTCGGCGCCCGGGTCGAGAAGATCCTCCGTCTTGCCGAGGAGGAGGCGAAGGACCTGCGTGAGGAGGCCCGTCGCGCCGCCGAGCAGCACCGCGAGCTGGCCGAGTCGGCCGCCCAGCAGGTGCGCAACGACGCCGAGTCGTTCGCGGCCGAGCGCAAGGCGAAGGCCGAGGACGAGGGCGTCCGCATCGTCGAGAAGGCGAAGGGCGACTCCGCCCAGCTGCGCTCCGAGGCGCAGAAGGACGCGCAGTCCAAGCGCGAGGAGGCCGACGCCCTCTTCGAGGAGACCCGCGCCAAGGCCGCCCAGGCCGCCGCGGACTTCGAGACGAACCTGGCCAAGCGCCGCGAGCAGTCCGAGCGCGACCTGGCCTCGCGTCAGGCGAAGGCGGAGAAGCGTCTCGCGGAGATCGAGCACCGGGCGGAGCAGCTGCGCCTGGAGGCCGAGAAGCTGCGCACCGACGCCGAGCGCCGGGCCCGTCAGACGGTGGAGACGGCGCAGCGCCAGGCCGAGGACATCGTGGCCGACGCGAACGCCAAGGCCGACCGCATCCGCAGCGAGTCCGAGCGCGAGCTGGCGGCGCTCACCAACCGCCGCGACTCGATCAACGCCCAGCTCACCAACGTCCGCGAGATGCTGGCGACGCTGACCGGTGCGGCCGTGGCCGCCGCCGGCGCCCCGGTGGACGACGAGCCGATCTCCCGCGGCGTCCCGGCCCAGCAGTCCCGCTAGTACCTCTTCGCACCACCCGTTGCCCCCCGTCGCCATTTCCGGTGGCGGGGGGTTTCGTGCGCCCTTAGCGTGGCCGCATGATTGAGGTAGCCGGACTGTCGAAGCGGTACGGCCAGAAGCTGGCCGTCGACAACCTGACCTTCCAGGTGCGGCCGGGCATCGTCACCGGCTTCCTGGGGCCCAACGGCGCGGGCAAGTCGACCACGATGCGCATGATGCTGGACCTGGACCGGCCCACGGCCGGGGGCGTGCGGATCGACGGCAGGCGCTACACGGACCTCAAGGACCCGCTGAAGTACGTGGGGGCCCTGCTGGACGCCAAGGCGCTGCACGGCGGCAGGAGCGCTTACAACCACCTCCTGTGCCTGGCGCAGAGCAACGGCATCCCGGCCTCCCGGGTCGGCGAGGTGCTGGACACGGTCGGCCTGACCGCCGTGGCGAAGAAGCGCTCCAAGGGTTTCTCGCTCGGCATGGGGCAGCGCCTCGGCATCGCGGGGGCGCTGCTGGGCGACCCGGAGATCCTGATGTTCGACGAGCCGGTGAACGGCCTCGACCCCGAGGGCATCCACTGGATCCGCAACCTGATGAAGTCCCTCGCGGCGCAGGGGCGCACCGTCTTCGTCTCCTCGCACCTGATGAGCGAGATGGCGCTGACCGCCGAGCACCTGGTGGTCATCGGGCAGGGCCGCCTGCTCGCGGACACCTCGATGGCCGACTTCATCCGGGCCAATTCACGCTCGTACGTACGCCTGCGCAGCCCGCAGCAGGAGCGGCTGCGGGACGTGCTGCACCAGGCCGGGATCACCGTGGTGACGGCCGGGAACGGCACGCTGGAGGTCGACGGGGTGGCGTCGGAGCAGCTCGGTGAGCTCGCGGCCCAGCATCAGCTCGTCCTCCATGAGCTCAGCCCGCAGCAGGCTTCGCTGGAAGAGGCGTTCATGCAGCTCACGGCCGAATCGGTCGAGTATCACGCGCATTCGGGACCCCCGTCCGAAGAGCGTTGGGGGGCGGACGGAACGCACGGAGCGGACTCCGGGGCCACCGAAGGCTGGGGATCGACCGGAGGCGAGAACTGACATGGCGGTCGCTCAGGTATTGACGTCGGAATGGACCAAGATCAAATCCGTGCGTTCCACAGTGTGGACACTCACGATGGCCTTCGTATTCACGGTCGGGCTGGGATTTCTGATCAGCCTGCTGTCCAAGGACCAGTTCTCGAAGATGAACGCGAGGGAACTGCAGTTCATCGACCCGACGCTGACGAGTTTCGCGGGGACGGGTCTCGGCCAGCTCGCAATGATCGTTTTCGGTGTGCTGGTCGTCGGCAACGAATACAGCACCGGAATGATCCGCACCTCCCTCGCCGCGGTGCCCCGGCGCGGCGCATTCCTGTTCAGCAAGATCGCAATTGCCACGCTGCTCGCCTTCGTGGTGGCGCTGGTGACCAGCTTCGTCACCTTCTTCGTCGGGCAGGCCGCGCTCGGCCAGTACAAGGCGTCGATCGGCGACCCGGGGGTGCTGCGGGCGGTGTTCGGCGGCGCGCTGTACATGACGCTGATCGCGGTCTTCGCGATGGGCGTGGCGACGATCCTGCGCTCGCCGATGCTGTCGCTGGGCATCCTGATGCCGATCTTCTTCCTGATCGCGCCGATCCTGGGCGGCGTGGAGGCCACCCGGAAGATCGCCCAGTACCTCCCCGACCAGGCCGGCACCAAGGTCATGCAGGTGGTGACGCCGGAGAACGACGTCGCGCCGTACGGGCCGTGGGGCGGCTTCGGGATCATGGTGGCCTGGGCGGCGCTGGCGGTGCTGTGCGGGTGGCTGGTGCTGAAGAACCGGGATGCGTGAGGGCCCGGCCGGCGATCGCCACCTCTTCGAACGGTCGTTCTTGGCCGGAACCGCCCCCCGCTGGTTAAGCTCCTACTGCTTACGGGGGCAGAACGGGATCACCGCACATGACCAGGCGCGTGATCGTGGCCCCACGATCTGTCGATGGGGCTTGAATGATCGAGGCAGTCGGCCTGACGAAGCGCTACGGCGCCAAGACGGCCGTGTACAACCTTTCCTTCCAGGTGCGGCCGGGCACCGTGACCGGCTTCCTGGGGCCCAACGGCTCCGGCAAGTCCACCACCATGCGCATGATCCTCGGCCTCGACCGTCCCACCGCGGGCCACGTCACCATCGGCGGCCACGCCTTCCGCGACCTGCCCAACGCGCCCCGCCAGGTCGGCGCGCTGCTGGACGCCAAGGCCGTGCACGGCGGCCGCAGCGCCCGCAACCACCTGCTCTCCCTGGCCCAGCTCTCCGGCATCCCGGCGAGCCGGGTCGACGAGGTGCTGGGTGTCGTGGGCCTCCAGGGTGTCGCCAAGCACCGCTCCAAGGGCTTCTCGCTCGGCATGGGCCAGCGTCTGGGCATCGCCGCCGCGCTGCTCGGCGACCCGCAGGTGCTGCTCTTCGACGAACCGGTCAACGGCCTCGACCCCGAGGGCATCCTGTGGGTGCGCAACCTGATGAAGATGCTGGCCTCCGAGGGCCGCACCGTCTTCGTCTCCTCGCACCTGATGAGCGAGATGGCGCTGACCGCCGAACACCTCGTCGTGATCGGCCGCGGACAGCTCCTCGCCGACATGAGCGTCAAGGACTTCATCGCCGCCAACTCCGCCGGTTTCGCCCGGGTGCGCACCCCGGACACCGACTCCGACCAGCGGGAGAAGCTGACCTCGGCGCTCACCGAGGCGGGCGGACAGGTCCTGCCGGAGCAGGACGGCGCCCTGCGCGTCACGGGGCTCGCGCTGCCGCGGATCGCCGACCTCGCGCACGGGGCCGACGTACGGCTGTGGGAACTCTCCCCGCACCAGGCCTCGTTGGAGGAGGCCTACATGCGGATGACGCAGGCGGCGGTCGACTACCGCTCCACCGACGACCAGCTCGCGGGCTTCGCCGCACCGCAGGGCCCGGGCGCCCTGCCCCCGGGCGTGCAGGCCCCCGTGCCGCAGCCCGTGCCGCAGCAGGGCTGGTACGCGCCCCCGCCGCCGCAGCCCGGCATGCCGCATCCGGGGGTGCCGGGGTCGGTGCCGGGTGCGCCCGGGCCCGTACCGGCGGACCAGAACCCGTACGCACAGCCGGTGCCGGCCCCGGCGCCCACTCCCCCGGCGACGGCCCCGAGCCTCAGCAAGAGCGACGACACCACCTCCGAGGACGCCCGATGACGACCCCCTCGACCTCGAACGCACACCCGCACCCGCAGCCTTCGCACGGAGCCGTCTCCGCACCCGAGCAGCTCTGGCAGGGACAGGCCGGTTACGTCTCCCCCGTGCCGCTGCGGCGGGCCACGCTCAAGGACGCGCTCGCCTCGGAGTGGACGAAGATCCGTTCCGTGCGCTCCACCCTGTGGAACTTCGGCGTCATGATCGCCCTGGTGCTCGGCATCGGCACGCTGATCGCGCTCTTCCTCTCCCGGTCCGACCTGCCGGTGGGCGAGTCGGCGGTCGCGCTCGGTTTTGTCGGCGTGCTGCTCGGCGTCATGCCGGTGATGACGCTCGGCGTGATGACCATCTCCTCCGAGTACGGCACGGGCATGATCCGTACGACCCTGACCGCCTGCCCCAGCCGGGCGCGCGTGCTGGGGGCGAAGGCGATCGTCTTCGGCGTGCTCACCTTCCTGGTCACGCTGGTGGCCACCACGCTCACCTCGGCCGTCCTGGTGCTCGCGCTCGGCGGGCGCTCCAGCGTGTCGGTGTGGGGCTGGGCGACCGTCGGCGTCAGTGCGTACGTCGCCCTGATCGGCCTCTTCGCGCTCGCGGTCGGCGCGCTGCTGCGGCACTCGGCGGGCGCGATCACCGTGATGATCGGCTTCGTCCTGCTGCCGCTGGTGATGGCGCTCTTCCTGGCCGCGACGGCGCTGAACGGGCTGCAGGACTTCCTGCTGGAGTACTCGATCCCCAGCCAGCTCGGTGTCTTCTACGGCACGGCGATGGGCGCGGCCTCCCCCGGCGGCTGGGAGGCGCTGGGCATCATGGGCGGCCTCACCGCGGTCTTCCTCGGCCTGGCCTTCTTCGTGCAGGACCGCCGGGACGTGTGACCTCCGCCCGCTGACGCCTCGTGGACCGGCTCAGTGCCGGGGGGCGTTCCTGGACCGCTGCACCTTCGTGGTGCGGCGGTCCTTCGCGTTCCAGCAGGCCTTGTGCCAGTGCCGACGGTCGTCGACCCCGCCGTAGTCCGGCCATGCCACCACGTGCGGAACGCCGGAGGGGATCTCCTGGTCGCAGCCGGGGCAGCGGTAGCGCTTGCCCTGCGCACTGGCCCCGGCGACCTGGCGCACCAGCCACTCCTCGCCCTGCCAGGTCTCCGTCCGCTGCAACCCGTACCGGTCCGGCGAGCCACCGGCGCCTCCGCCGCTCGGAATCGGATTCTCGCCGCCTCGGGGGCGGTTGCGGCGCGGGGACACGTAGCACCTCATGGGGCCGGACGGGCAGGTTTCCTCCAGCCTAGGCCCAATCGGCAGGGGTAGGCGTACCAGTCAGCTACTCAGCCGTATAGCACCCAAGTTGGCGACTCGGGTGATTCCGGCTTCGTTCATGCTCCCGACTGCCCCCTGCGGAAGGGCGGTCACGGGGCACATCTACCCGCTCTTAGCCGGTCGGGCCGGGGGCGGGATCGGGCATGTTGACGAAGGCCCACGCCGAGCGTGCGCGGTTGCGCACGTTGACCCCGGCGACGTGGTCGGACGGCCCAGCGAGACCGCACCGACGACAGTGAAAGTGATCCCGAGTTTGCCGGTTGGCTCGCTCGGTGCGGCCGCAGCGCGGGCAGCGCTGCGAGGTGTGGGCCGGGTCCACCTCGACGAACGGCACCCCGCTGCGTCGGCACTTGTAGGCGAGGAACGCCCCAAGCTGGTGGAACGGCCAGGAAGACAGTCGTGCGCGCTGGTCGCGGGGAACCGTGACCCGATCGCGGATACCCCGGAGTTCCTCCAGAGCGACACCACGACCGGTGCGTTGGGCGACCGCAACGACTGTTTTCGAGATCTTGTGGTTCAGGTGTGTGGCATGCCGGGCTTCCTTCTTCGCCCGCTTCTTCAGCCGCTGCTTCGCGGACCGGGTCTTCTTGGCCTGGAGCTCGGCCCGCTTATGCGCCTGCCAGCGGCGGTAACGGCCCAGGCGGCGGCCTTGGTGGTTGGTGCCGTCGCTGGTGGTGGCCAGGTTCACGATGCCCCGGTCCACGCCGATGAAGTCGGCCGGTTCGTACACCTCGGGGTCCGGCACGTCGATCGTGGCGTAGAGGAACCACTTCCCGTCCCGGAACACCAGGTCGGATTCGCCCTTGCGGTAGGCGGCAAGCTGCTTGAGCGCCGACGGTGAGCAGGCAAAGCGGACGTTGCGCATCCGTCCGTCGAGGGTCCAGATACTGACGGTCTGGGCGTCGTGGTTCCACGACAGACACCGGTCGTCATAGGTGTGGGCGGCATGCGGGCGGAAGACGACCGGCGTGAACTCCGCCTTGCGGCGGCGCAGGGAGGCGGGCGGGCCGGGGGTTCCGGCCCGCAACGCGACGTAGGCGTCCGAGACGCGCTTGATCAGGTGCTGGGCAGCCTGCGCCCCGAAGCCCCGTGCCCGCAGCTCCCCGTAGCAGAGCTTGCGCAGCTCGCGCGCCCCGCCCCTGAGCGCAAAGGCCGCGAAGGAAACCGCGGACACCCAAGTGGCGGCCTCGTTCAGGGCCGGCAGGGTTCGTTCGAACGCCGCCAGCTGCACGGCATCCGGCATCAGCTTGACCTGCACCACCAGCTTCACGAGAACCGAACGTAGCCACCTGCCACCCAGCCCGCACCCATCCCAACCAATGTCACCCGAACGAGTGAACGCTCCCCCGAAGATGCCCAGCAGTGGCGGACCCTGTTGAAGGGGAGACCCCCACGTCGCAAGAACAAGCGGACACCTCCGCCGACACACAGCGCCATGACGCCGGGACACCGAGGCCCGACTCCTCTCGGACGACATCCGGGATCGCCCGCAAGAAGCCCACTGAAGTGGGTACTGCGGTACTCCCGGCGCACAGGTAGCCGGAAAATCACAAGAACTTTGCGCGGGCCCGTGCCTTTGGCACTTGTCAGACGTTAATGCCAGTGGGGGATCGCCGAATCGAGCACTCATCAAGGAGGCAGAGGGCGATGCACATCGGAGCTTTCGTACTGGCGGCCCAGTTCCCGGGCCAGGGTCAGGGGGAGACACTGCACCGAGCCGTGCGGACGGCGGAGGTCGCGGAAGAGGCGGGGCTGGATGCGGTCTGGCTGGCCGAACACCACTTCGTTCCGTACGGCGTGTGCCCGTCGGCGGTGACGCTGGCCGCGCTGATGCTGGGCCGCACCCGGCGTCTGCGGGTCGGCACGGCGGTGACCGTGCTGCCGACCGCGCACCCGGTCAACGTGGCGGAGCAGGCGGCCCTGTTGCACCTCACCTCGGGCGGGCGGTTCTCGCTCGGGGTGGGGCGCGGCGGGCCCTGGGTCGACCTGGAGGTCTTCGGCAGCGGGCTGAAGGCCTTCGAGGAGGGCTTCCCGGAAGCCCTGGACCTGGTGCTGCGCTGGCTGCGCGAGCCGCGGGTGGGGGCGGACGGGGAGCGGTACCGGTTCCGGGAGGTGGCCGTCGTACCGCGTCCCGACGAGCAGTTGGAGGGCGCTGCGGGGCCCGAGGTGGTCGTGGCGTGCACCTCGCCCCAGAGCGTCAGGCTGGCCGCCGAGCGCGGGCTGCCGATGCTGCTGGGGATGCACTGCGGGGACGAGGACAAGGCGGAGATGACCGCGCTGTGGCGGCGGTGTGCCCGGGAGGCGGGCCGCAGCGCCGAGGAGATCGCGCTCGCGGGCCATGTCTCGGCGGGCGTCGCGCAGATCGCCGACAGCACGGCGGACGCGCGGGAGATCCTCGCCAAGTCGATGCCCGGCTGGCTGAAACAGGGCCTCGACGCGCATGTGACGGTCGACGGCCGGGTGCGCACGATGCGCGATCCGGTGGCGTACACCGAGAAGCTGTGCGACCTGCATCCGGTGGGGACACCGCAGTTGGCGGCGGACCGGCTGGCGGCGACCGCGGAAAAGACTGGAATTACGCGTTTCGCGCTGCTGACCGAGGGGTCGGGCGACCTGGCCTGCACGGAGGAGAACGTCAGGCGGCTGGGCGGCGAGGTGCGCGAGTTGCTCGCGTGAGGGGCGGACCGGGTGCGTACCCGAGGATCGCTGGACGGGATGCGTACCTGAACGGTCGGACCGGGCTCGCGTCGGTGGGCTTCCGGTCCCGGCTCGTACCGGAGGGCTGCCGCCCCTGGGTCAGTACACCTCCCGCGACACGGGAGCGGCAGCCTCACACGTCAGCAGTCCCGCAGTTCCGGCGATTGGTTGAGCAGCTGGCCGCGGATCGACGTGAAGCGGGCCAGCCGCTCGTCGACCGAGGAGTCCAGCGGGAACACCGCGACGCGGTGGCAGTTCTGGAATGCGAGACGTACTCCGAAGTGGCGTTCGAGCGATCCGCGGATCGCGTCACTCGCCAGGGCGCGCAGCAGCTGGCCACGGGCCTGCTCGTTGGGCGGCGGCGTCTGGTTGTCGGCGAACTGACCGCCGTCGACCTTCAGCTGGGCCACCAACGAGCTGATCATCTCCCATGCGAAAGGCAGGGAGGTCCGGACGCAGTCGACGAAGTCGGCTTCGTCGACCTCGCCTCGCTCGGCCTGTTCCAACAGTGCCGGTGAGACGTCGAGCGACATGGGTTCTCCTCTCGCGACCCCGCACAGAGACGGGGTCTTCCGGGCAGGGCAGGAGAGCGGCGACGCAGCGTGCACGCACGGCGACCTCCTGCATCCACGGTAAGCGCGCCACCCTTACCGCGACAGGGGATTGCGCATACAACCGGCCACCCGCGGGAGCACGCCCGCGCCCTGCGAAGGGTGCCTTACAGGGCGAATCGCGCCCACCCCGTGTTGTCGAGTAGCGTTGCTCCCCATGCGTCTCGTCATCGCCCGTTGCTCCGTGGACTACGCGGGCAGGCTCACCGCCCATCTGCCCTCCGCCCCCCGTCTGATCCTGGTGAAGGCGGACGGCAGCGTCTCCATTCACGCGGACGACAGGGCGTACAAGCCGCTCAACTGGATGTCGCCGCCCTGCACCCTCAAGGAGGGCACCGGTGACGACGCCGGTGTCTGGACGGTGATCAACAAGGCGGGCGAGAAACTGATCATCACGATGGAGGAAGTCCTCCACGACTCGTCGTACGTCCTGGGCACCGACCCCGGTCTCATCAAGGACGGCGTGGAAGCGCACCTTCAGGAGCTGCTCGCCGACCGCATCGAGACCCTCGGCGAGGGCTACACGCTGATCCGCCGCGAGTACATGACGGCGATCGGCCCGGTCGACATCCTGTGCCGGGACGCCGACGGCGCGACGGTGGCCGTCGAGCTGAAGCGGCGCGGCGACATCGACGGCGTCGAGCAGCTCACCCGCTACCTCGAACTCCTCAACCGCGACCCGCACTTGGCCCCGGTGACCGGCGTCTTCGCCGCCCAGGAGATCAAGCCGCAGGCCCGCGTACTGGCCACCGACCGGGGCATCCGCTGTCTGGTGCTGGACTACGACGCGATGCGCGGCATCGAGGACGACAAGCTGCGCCTCTTCTGATCCCTTCGCCCCCTCACCGTCCGTCTACGTCTGTGGCGGCCCACCTGACATCAGGTGGGCCGCCACAGGCGTTTTCGCGGTACAGGCCTCAGGCGGCCGTGCCCGAGGGCGAGGTCCCGCCCGACGACGTCGGGGGCTTGTTGTCGGTGGGGGACGACGGGGGCTTGTCCGGCGAGGTCGGCGGGTCCGGGTCCGGCTTGGGTGTCGTCGGTTCCGGGTTCGTGGTGGTCGGCGGATCGGTCGGCTTCGTCGGCGGGTCCGTCGGCTTGGTCGGCGGATCGGTCGGCTTCGTCGGCGGGTCCGTGGGCTTGGTGGGCGGGTCCGTCGGCTTGGTCGGCGGATCGGTGGGCTTGCCGCTGGTCGGCGGCGGTGTGGTCTTGCCGGGCTTGTCGTCCGGCTTGCCGGTCGAGCCCGGGGCGGTGGTCGCGCCGGGCGTGGTCCTGCCCCGGCTGGTGGAGTCGGCGGCCGGAACGCCCGGATCGGCCGGGCCCTTGCCTCCGCCGCTGCCGCCGCCCCCGGTGGAGCCGCCGCCCGAGGAACCGTCGGCCTTGTCGGCGTCGAGGCCGCCCCGGCCGGAGTCCTCGTTCGCGGACTGCTGCGGGGAGACCCGGTCGCCGGTGCCGTCCTTGTTGCCGGTGGCGCCCAGGGTGACGACGGTGCCGAGTACGGCGACCAGCAGCGCGCCCGCTCCGGCCGCGACCAGGTTGCGCCGGGCGCCGCTGAGCATGGAGTGCCGGGTCGGCGCGGCGGAGCCCGCCGCGGACGGGCTGCGGCGGATGACCACGGGCCCGTGGGCGTCGGGGAGTTCGTCCGCACCCGGCGAGACCCCGGCCGCACCCATGGAGGCGGGTACTCCGGCGGGCGGCGACGCGGACTCCTCGTACCGGGCGGCGGGCATCTCCTCGCCGGCCGAGGGCGTGCCGTACCCGTCGTAGTCGGACTCGAAGGGGTTGAACGGGCTGTCGAAGGGCGACCGCGACGCCGTGCCCGACACCGAGCCCGGGGTGGGCAGTACCAGCGGCAGCCGCGCTCCCCCGCTGCGGTCGGTGACCAGCGCCAGGGCCCGCCGGGCGGCGACCGTGCCGCGCCGGTCGGAGAGCGCCCCGCGCAGTCCCACCGAGGTCTCCAACTCGGCCCGTGCCCGGTCGAGTTGACCGGCGCAGAGCGCGAGGATGCCCAGCTCGTGGTGGAAGTACGCCTCCTCGGCGACCTCACCGGCGATCCGGGACGCCTCCGCGCCGGTGCGCAGGGAGCGCTCCCAGGCGCCCCACTGCATGCCCGCCGCGAACGCGGGCGCTGCCGTACGGGCCAGCAGCACGGCGGCACTCGGGTGCCCCGCCTCCGTACCCGGTACGAGGGCGGCGAGCGCGGCCAGCACGGCGTCCGACTCGGCGCTGATGCGCTCCGCCGTCACCGAGGGGTGCCCGGCCCACCAGGCGTAGTGCTGGGCGGCGGTCAGCGCGTGCTCGGGTCCGTCCTCGCCGTACCCGGCGTTCTCCAGTTGTACGGCGACCCCGGCGGCCAGCCGGTAGGAGGAGCCCGACGGCGAGAGCAGCCCGCAGGCGAGGAGCTCGCCCAGCGCGGCGTCCGCGTGGGTGTCGCCGACGAGGGCGGGCAGGTGTGCCTGGTGCGGGACCTCGCCGCCGAGCGCCAGCGCGATGCGCAGGGTGGCCCGGGCGGACTCGCTGAGCCGGGCGGCCAGCGGGGCGACCGGGGCGATGCCCTCCGCGAGGGTGGGCAGCGGTACGTCGTGCCCGTCCTCGGCGTCGAAGGGCGCGTCGAGCGGGGCCTCGGTGAAGTAGCCGTACTCGTCGAAGGCGCCGGGGTCGGCGCGCAGGACGTCGCGCTGCCGGAGCAGGGCACCGGCCTGCACGAAGCGCAGCGGCAGCCCCTCCGACTCGAACCAGAGGTCGCCCGCCCAGTTGGCCTCCTCGTCGGTGAGCGGCCGGTCCACGGCACGCTCCAGGAGCTCCAGCGAGGAGCCCCGGCCGAGCCCGCCGAGCAGCACCTCCTCCAGGAATCCGGCCGGGATCTCGACGGCGGTCTCGGGCGTCACGGCGACGAGGAACGCGCACTCGGGCGTGGCCGCGAGCAGCTCCTCCAGGCCTTCCGCGCCGATCTCCAGGTCGTCGACGACGACGACCGCGCCGATCTCGTGGACGTGGCCGAGCAGTTCGTCCCGGTCGGGCCGGTGCAGCGGGGCCCGGAAGACGGCGGCGAACAGGTCCTGGAGCAGTTCGGCGGTGCCGCGCCGGTGTCCGGACAGCCGGACGACACCGTCCGGTGCCAGCTCCGCGCAGTCCTCGGCGACGGCGTCGAGCAGTGCCGTGCGGCCGGACCCCGGCGAGCCGACGAGCCGCACGGAACGCCCGCGCGACAGCAGCCCCACCAGTCGCTCGCGCTCCTCCTGCCGCTCCAGGAGCGGCAGTTCGGGCACGGCGGGACCCGGCGGGACCGGCGGCCTGGCCGCCCGCGCGAGTTCGGCGCGGTCGGCGGCCGGGCGGCGCACGGGAACGGCGGGCCGCTCGCCCGGCGGGCACGGCTCGATCTCGCTCCCGTCGACCGGGTTGACGGTCAGCAGGAAGTCCCCGGACGTGAACTGGATGGTGCGGGCGAGCGAGTGCGCCCCGCCCTGCGCGAGGTCGCGCGTCATCGGATCGCGGTGCTCCGCATCGCGGTACGCCGCGTCACGGTGCAGCGGGCCGCGCTCCCGCGCGCCGCCCGACGTGTCCCGTTCGTCGTGGTTGTGGATGTTGTCCTGGCCGTACTCTTCAGGTCCCCGGTTCATCGGGTCCATGGTCAAAGCCCCCCAGATGCGTTGCGTGCGTCACTGCCCCTCCCGGCCTTTCGCACGCTCGCTGTCGCTTCTGGTCCGGTGCCCGCCGACGTGGGTGCATCCATTGCGTGGGTTCGTCAAGCGGCAGGCGACCGAACCCTAGACCTTCGCACATTATCTACGACTGTCAGGGGCCTCGGGGGGCCCGGCACGTCACAGTCCTGTGAGGATTGCGCCGCCCGGCGACCCTTACCGGGGCCTGTCGCGTCGTACGGAACCGATCCTGCCGGTACGGGTGTTCAGACCCGCGGCAGCGAGTCCGCCGCGAGTCCGCCCTCGATCGCCAGGATCCGGTGCAGCCGGGTCGCCACGAGCAGCCGCTGCATCTGCGGCGGCACCCCGCGCAGCACCAGCCGCCGTCCGCAGCGCCCCGCTCTGCGGTGCGCGCCCATGATGACGCCGAGTCCGGTGGCGTCCCAGGAGTCCAGCTCGGTCAGGTCGAGCACGAGGTCGCCGGCTCCGTCGTCGACGGCCGAGTGCAGGACCGTACGGGCGTCCGCCGCGCTGCGGACGTCGAGGCGGCCCCCGACGACCAGCTCGACGTGATCGCCCCTGATGTGCATGTGCGCTCCCCGAGAGTGCGTGTCCGTGACGCCGTGACGCCTACGTCATCTTTATTTCTTTCCATCAACTGACTGCTGTACGGGCAGAGAAGTTGCCGTCTGTAAGCGAATCGATACCGAATTCACCCTCAGGGGTGAATACCGTGCCCGGTATGGCACGGTTCCGCTTCCGCACCGGCTCAGTGCTTGTAGAAGCCCTGGCCGCTCTTGCGCCCGATGTCGCCCGCGTCGACCATGCGCCGCATGAGCTCCGGCGGGGCGAACTTCTCGTCCTGCGACTCGGTGTAGATGTTGCCGGTGGCGTGCAGCAGGATGTCGACACCGGTGAGGTCGGCGGTGGCGAGCGGTCCCATCGCGTGGCCGAAGCCCAGCTTGCAGGCGAGGTCGATGTCCTCGGCGCTGGCCACGCCCGACTCGTACAGCTTGGCGGCCTCGACGACGAGCGCGGAGATCAGACGGGTCGTCACGAACCCGGCGACGTCGCGGTTGACGACGATGCAGGTCTTGCCGACCGACTCGGCGAACTCCCGGGTCTTGGCGAGGGTCTCGTCGCTGGTCTTGTAGCCGCGCACCAGCTCGCACAGCTGCATCATGGGCACCGGCGAGAAGAAGTGCGCGCCGACGACCCGCTCCGGGCGCTCCGTCACGGCCGCGATCTTGGTGATCGGGATGGCGGAGGTGTTGGAGGCCAGCACGGTGTCCTCGCGGACCAGCTTGTCGAGGGTGCGGAAGATCTCGTGCTTGATCTCCAGCTTCTCGAACACGGCCTCGACGACGATGTCCACGTCCGCGACGGCGTCCAGGTCGGTGGTCGTCGTGATGCGCCCGAGGGCGGCCTCGGCGTCCTCGGCCGCCAGCTTCCCCTTGCTCACGAACTTGTCGTACGACGCCTTGATCCCGTCCGTGCCACGGGTCAGGGCCGCGTCCGTCACGTCACGCAGGACCACCTCCCAGCCCGCCTGGGCCGAGACCTGGGCGATGCCCGATCCCATGAGACCGGCACCGATGACGGCGAGCTTCCTGGCCACTGCACACTCCCTCTGACTACCGCGCGCTCTTGCGTATTCGTTGTCCTGAGGCGGAGGCTATCGCCGGATCGGGCCGCTGGGGCGGCGAAGAGATGCGCGTCACGTCTCACATGACGGACATCACACTGGTACGGGTCCTCCCGCGGCCCCTTCGGGCGTCAGGCCGCGTCCCGTACGGCGTAGTTGAGCACTCCCTCGCTCAACAGCCCCTCCATGTCGTCCAGGAGGACCAGCGCCTCCCGCGACACCTCGGCGGGCGTACGCCCCTGCACCATCTCCCGCCCGATCCACGCCATCAGCGTCGAGTGCACCCAGCAGATCTGCCCGGCGACCAGCTCGGGCATGTCGTCGGCGGCCCCCGTCTCCTCGCTCAGCGCCCGCTGGAGGTTCTCCTGCGACTCCTGCTGGATGGACCAGAGCCGGGAGCGCAGGGTGTGGGCCTCGTGCACGACCTTCAGGAAGCGGTCGTAGCCCTCCATGAGCCCGACCCGCGGTGAGACGGCCTCGACCTCGGCGCGCAGCTCGCGCAGGACGGCCGCGGCCGCGGGCTCGCCCGGGTCCCGCCCCCGGACGTACCGGGCGAGGAGATCGACGACGCCCGCACTGCGGTCGAAGAAGAGGTCCTCCTTGGCCGGGAAGTAGTTGTAGACGGTGTTGACGGAGACGTCGCTGGCGGCGGCGATCTCGGCGATCGTCACCGCGTCGAAGCCCTTGTCCAGGAACAGCCCGGTGGCCACGTCGGAGATGTACTGCCTGGTCTGCCGCTTCTTGCGCTCTCTCAGTCCCTCAGCCATGCCGTCATCGTACGCACCCTTCTTGGCCTCACTGAAAACTTGCGGGCACTTAATTTTTGGTGTCATTGCAATTTTGGCACGTCTCTGTTTTTCTGGGACGCATGACAGCGAACGAAGCCCCACCGGCGATCGTCAGCACCACGGGCCTCACCCGTACCTTCACGACCGCGGCGGGCCCGGTCGAAGCGGTCCGCGGCATCGACCTGACCGTGCGCCGGGGCGAGATCCTCGGCCTGCTGGGCCCCAATGGCGCGGGCAAGACCACCACCCTGCGGATGCTCACCACGCTCCTCGCCCCGACCGGCGGCACCGCCACCGTCGCGGGCTGCGACCTGCTCGCCGACCCCACGGGCGTACGCCGGAAGATCGGTTACGTCGCCCAGTCCGGCGGCGTGGACCCGCACATCCCGGTCCGCGAGGAGCTGGTCACCCAGGGCCGCCTCTACCGCCTCAGCAAGCCCCAAGCAGTCGCCCGCGCCAAGGAGTTGGCCCACGACCTGGACCTCACCGCCCTCCTGGACCGCAACTGCTCCGCCCTCTCCGGCGGCCAGCGGCGGCGCCTGGACATCGCGATGGGCCTCACCCACCGCCCGGAGGTCCTCTTCCTCGACGAGCCGACGACCGGACTCGACCCGGCCGGCCGCACCGACCTGTGGACCCTGGTGCGCCGGCTGCGCGACACGTACGGCACGACGGTCGTCCTCACCACCCACTACCTGGACGAGGCCGACGCGCTCTCCGACCGGCTGGTGATCATCGACAAGGGCCGGATCGTCGCCGACGACACCCCGCTCGCGCTCAAGGACCGCCACGCGGGCTCGCCCGACGCCTCCCTCCAGGACACCTTCCTGGCCATCACCGGACGCGCCGCCCCGGCGCCGAAGGACAACACGCCCGTAGCGGTCTAGGGATCACTCTGATGTCATCCGTACTCAGCGACACCTCGCTCATCCTCGGCCGGTACCTGCGGCAGACGCTGCGCTCGAAGTTCCAGATCTTCTTCGGCGTCCTGATGCCGCTCCTCTACCTCCTCTTCTTCGGCCCCCTCCTGACCGACCTCCCGCTCGCCTCCGAGGGCGACTCCTGGCAGGTCCTGGTCCCCGGCCTGCTCCTCCAACTCGGCCTCTTCGGGGCCTCGTTCGCGGGCTTCGCCCTCATCCTCGACAAGGGCACGGGCGTCGTCGAACGCATGCGGGTCACCCCGGTCAGCCGCCTCGCGCTGCTGCTGGGCCGGGTGCTGCGGGACGCGGTCCTCTTTGTCTTCCAGGCGGTGCTGCTGGTGGCGGCGGCCCTGCTCATGGGGCTGCGCGCCCCGCTCCCGGGCATCCTGATCGGCTTCGCGTTCGTCGCCGTGCTCACGATCGCGCTCGCGTCGCTCTCGTACCTCCTGGCGATGAAGGTCTCCACGCCGCAGGGCTTCGGCCCGGTCGTCAACGCGGTCTCGATGCCCGCGATCCTCCTGTCCGGCCTGATGCTCCCGATGGCGCTCGCGCCCACCTGGCTGGACGTGCTGTCCCACTTCATGCCGTTCCGGTACCTGGTGGACGCGGTGCGTTCGGCGTACGTGGGCCAGTACGCGAACACCACGATGCTGTACGGGGTCCTGGTGGCCGCCGCCTTCACGGGCCTGGCGGTGGCGGCGGGCACCCGGGAGTTCCGGCGGGCGGGCGCGTGATGGCTACCCTCGGGGCATGGTCAATCTGACGCGCATCTACACCCGTACCGGCGACAAGGGCACCACCGCGCTGGGCGACATGAGCCGAACCGCGAAGACGGATCTGCGGATCTCGGCGTACGCGGACGCCAACGAGGCGAACGCGGTGATCGGAACGGCGATCGCCCTGGGGGCGCTGGACGAGGACGTGGTCAAGGTCCTCACCCGCATCCAGAACGACCTCTTCGACGTCGGCGCGGACCTCTCCACCCCCGTCGTCCCCGACCCGGCCTACCCGCCCCTCCGTGTCGAGCAGTCCTACATCGACAAACTCGAAGCGGACTGCGACGCCTACCTGGCGGACCTCGAAAAGCTCCGCTCCTTCATCCTCCCGGCGGGCACCCCGGGCGCGGCCCTCCTCCACCAGGCGTGCACGGTCGTCCGCCGCGCGGAACGCTCCACCTGGGCCGCCTTCGAGGTCCACGGCGACACCATGAACCCCCTCACCGCCACCTACCTCAACCGCCTCTCCGACCTCCTCTTCATCCTGGCCCGCACCGCCAACAAGTCCATCGGCGACGTCCTCTGGGTCCCGGGCGGCGACCGCTGACCTTGGGGGCCCCTTCAGGGGCGCGGGGCTGCACCGACATGCGGCTCCGCCGCGCTGGGCGCCCCTTCAGGGGCGCGGGGAACTGCGCGAGCAACCACCCACCCACCCGCACGGGAACCGTGAACAGCCGCGCGGCCGAGCGCTTTAGGGAAAGGGGCGGGTCCGGGGCCTCTCTGCCTGAGCAGCACGGGCTGAAGCGTCCGGTACGGGGGCGGGCCGGGGCCCCTTTGGACGCGCACCCGGTGCCGGGGCGGGGCCAGGGGCGGCACCCGGGCGGGCCGGGAGCGGGAGGGGCCGCCCCCTTGCCCGCCCGTCCCGCCCCCGGGGGGCGGCCCCGCCGCCCAAGGCGGCTAGGGAAAGAGGGGCGGAGCCCACGGGGGACCGGGGCCATGGGAACCCCGGGGACCGGGGCCATGGGGACCCCGCCCCCGGCCCGAGCGCCGGGCTCAGCGCTTCGTGAAGCCCCCCACCCGCTCCACCCTCCCCGGCTCCCGTGCCCCCACCCCCTCCGGCTCCTTCTTCGGGAAGAGCGTGTAGCTGCCCGCGATGATCACGTTGATCATCGCCACCACCCCCATCCGCATCTGCCACCCCCGCAGGGAGGAGACGTCACCGGAGTCCCCCACCAGCCACACCGCCCCCTGCAACAGCCCCGCCGCGATCGCGCACGCCAGGATCCACCGCCCCGCGGACTGGAGCTCGAACTTGGTCCGCTCCCACCCGTACTTCGGCGGCTTCACCGGCGCGGGCCCGCCCGCGTACCGGTGCGCGAACCGCACGTCCAGCCACCGGAGCGTCCGGTGCGCCATGACCACCGTGAAGCCGATGTAGACCGCCGCCAGCCCGTGCTTCCAGTCCGGCTGCGCCCCGCCCCGCAGGTCGATCACGGTGACGACCAGCAGCACGACCTCCAGCAGCGGCTCGCACAGCAGCACGGCCGCGCCCAGCCGGGGCATCTTCGCCAGGTACCGCAGCGCGAGCCCCGCCAACAGCAGCACCCAGAAAGCGACTTCACACGCGACGACCAATGCGACGATCACGACTCGACTCCTCCCGTACGCACTCCGGCGAGCACACTCCCATGATCGGCCCGCTCCCCGCGCCCCGCATCGTCACCGGTGACGAACCCGCACTGCATCCTTCGATGTACCGGCTGCCGGTGCTTCCCCCCGCCCGGGGAAGACGCAGGCCCACCAGGCGTGTTGGATGGGAGGCGTGCCGTTGAGTCTCCCCTCCCTCCGCCCGCACCGCGACGACATCCTCCTCGCGGTGGTCAGCTGGCTGGGCGGCCTGCTGCTGTACGCCCTGGGCCTGCACAACCAGGGCAGCCGCGACCTGCTGCCCGGCTGGGTGACCCTGGTCCCCCTGACCCTGCTCGCCCTGCTGGAGCTGATCCGCAGGACCTCCCCGCAGCTCGCGCTCGCGCTGGCCACGCTCGGGGTGATCGCCGACCAGTTCACCTGGGGCAATCTCGCCACCGTGATCATGTTCGCGGACATCGTGTACGCGGCCGTCGTCTACGGCACGCCCTCGGCGGCCCGGCGTATCCCGGTCACCACGGGCATGATCTCGCTGACGACGACCATCGGGTTCCTGGTCTGGTTCCGCAAGCCGGACGCCCTGCTGCTGGGCCTGGTCGTCGCCGCCGTCAGCTTCGCGCCCGCCCTCACCGGCGTCACCCTGCGCAACCACCGCCAGGCCGCCGAAGCCGCCCGGCTGCGCGCCGAGCAGACCGCCCTGCTCGCCGAGATCGACCACAACCAGGCCGTCCTCGCCGAACGCGCCCGCATGGCACGGGAGTTGCACGACATGGTGGCCAACCACCTCTCCGCCATCGCCATCCACTCCACCGCCGCGCTGTCCATAGACACCCCCGAGACCTCCTCCCGCGCCCTCGCCGTCATCCGCGAGAACAGCGTCCAGGGCCTGGCCGAAATGCGCCGTCTGATCGGCCTGCTGCGGCAGAGCGACGACAGCGAGGAGCCGTCCGCCGCGCCCGCCCTCGACGGCCTCGACGCGCTGATCCAGCAGTCCCGGGCCTTCGCCGCCGACACCGGGCTGAGCTTCGCCCTCGACGACGCCCGCCCGCCGGGGCTGAAGCTGCCGCCGCCGGTCGAGCTGGCCGCGTACCGGATCGTCCAGGAGTCCCTGACCAACGCCCTCAAGCACGCCTCGGCGGGCCCGGTCACCGTCTCGCTCAGCCACGCGGACGACACCCTGACCGTCACCGTGACCAGCCCGTACGACGGTGACCGCCCGGGCCCGCGCGCCCCCGGTTCCGGGGCGGGCCTGGTGGGCATGGAGGAACGGGTGACCCTCCTGGACGGCGTGCTCGAAGCGGGCCCCGTCCCCCGCCCGGACGACACCAAGATGTGGCGGGTACGGGCCGAACTGCCCGCCGAGGACAACAGCAAGGAGCTGCCCATATGAACGCGGACCCGCGAAGAGACGACCACGAACGCGTGCGGGTCCTCGTCGCCGAGGACCAGTCGGCGGTACGGGCGGGACTCGTCCTCATCCTGGGCAGCGCCCCCGACATCGAGGTCGTCGGCGAGGCCGCGGACGGCGAGGAGGCGGTGCGTCTCGCCCGTGAACTGCGCCCCGACCTCGTCCTGATGGACATCCAGATGCCCCGCCTGGACGGGGTGTCGGCCACCCAGCAGGTCGTCGCGGGCGGCTACGCCGACGTGCTGGTCCTGACCACCTTCGACCTCGACGCGTACGTCTTCGGGGCGCTGCGGGCCGGAGCCGCGGGCTTCCTGCTGAAGAACACCGAGGCCAAGGACCTGCTGGACGCGGTACGGACCGTGGCGCGCGGCGAGGGCCTGATCGCACCGGCCGTGACCCGCCGGCTGATCGCGGAGTTCGCCGCCCCCGCGCCCGCGCGGCAGGAGGACGCCCCCGACCTGTCCGTACTGGACCCGCTGACCCGGCGCGAACGCGAGGTGCTGGCGCGGCTCGGCGAGGGGCTGTCCAACGCGGAGATCGCGGTACGGCTGGACATGGCGGAGGCCACCGTCAAGACGCATGTCAGCCGTCTCCTGGGCAAGTTGGGGCTGCGCAGCCGGGTCCAAGCGGCGGTCCTGGCGCAGGAGTTGGGGCTCCCCTAGCACGTCGGCGGATCCAGAACGGGGAGTTCCCCTTCTCTGGTCCAGACCTCTTGACGATTGGTCCAGACCTTGGCACGCTCGCCGCACTGTGTGGTGAGCACGCCAGGCCCTGCCTCCCCTGCATTTCCGGGGCACGGCGTGCTCACCGGGCGGCGCAGGTCCCACCCCCGTCATGTCGGACCTCTCTCGGGAGCAACCCTTGAGCACTGCAACCCCCACACGTCCCCGCTACAGAACACGTATCGCGGCCACCCTGACCGCCCTCGCCCTCCCTCTCGCCGCGATGGTCGGCCTGGCCTCCCCCACCCAGGCCGCCCCCGCGGAGGCCGCCCCCTCGGCCACGGCGACGTACACGAAGAAGTCGGACTGGGGCACGGGCTTCGAGGGCTCGTGGACCGTCAAGAACACCGGCACCACGACGCTCTCCTCGTGGACCGTGGAGTGGGACTTCCCCACCGGAACGAAGGCGGGCTCGGCCTGGGACGCGACCCTCACCTCCTCCGGCAACCACTACACGGCCAAGAACCTCTCCTGGAACGGCACCCTCACCCCGGGCGCCTCCGTCTCCTTCGGCTTCAACGGCACCGGCGCGGGAAACCCGTCCGGCTGCAAGCTCAACGGCGCCTCCTGCGACGGCGGTTCGCAGCCCGGCGACACTCCCCCGACCGCCCCCGGCACCCCGGTCGCCAGCGGCATAACCGACACCTCCGCCAAGCTGACCTGGACCGCCGCCACCGACGACAAGGGCGTCAAGAACTACGACGTCCTGCGCGACGGCAAGGCGGTCGCCACCGTCACCGGCCTGACGTACACCGACAACTCCCTGACCAAGGGCACCAGTTACTCGTACGCGATCCAGGCCCGCGACACCGCCGACCAGACCGGTCCGGCCAGCGGTTCCGTCTCGGTGAAGACCACCGGCGGCGGCACCGACCCGGGCCCCGGCCCCGGTGACCAGGTCAAGCTGGGCTACTTCGCCAACTGGGGCGTCTACGGACGCAATTACCACGTCAAGAACCTGGTGACGTCCGGCTCCGCCGCGAAGATCACGCACATCAACTACGCCTTCGGCAACGTCCAGGGCGGCAAGTGCACCATCGGCGACTCCTTCGCCGACTACGACAAGGCGTACACCGCCGACCAGTCCGTCGACGGCGTCGCCGACACCTGGGACCAGCCCCTGCGCGGCAGCTTCAACCAGCTCCGCAAGCTGAAGGCCAAGTACCCGCACATCAAGGTGATCTGGTCGTTCGGCGGCTGGACCTGGTCCGGCGGCTTCGGCCAGGCGGCACAGAACCCGGCCGCGTTCGCCGACTCCTGCTACAAGCTGGTCGAGGACCCGCGCTGGGCGGACGTCTTCGACGGCATCGACATCGACTGGGAGTACCCGAACGCCTGCGGTCTGACCTGCGACACCAGCGGCCCGGCCGCCCTCGGCAACCTGGCCTCCGCGCTGCGCACCAAGTTCGGCGCGAACAACCTGGTGACCGCGGCCATCTCCGCCGACGGCTCGGACGGCGGCAAGCTGGATCTGGCCGACTACGGCACCGCCGCCAAGTCCTTCGACTGGTACAACGTGATGACGTACGACTTCTTCGGCGCCTGGGACGCGAAGGGCCCGACCGCCCCGCACTCCCCGCTGACCTCCTACGCCGGCATCCCGAAGGCGGGCTTCAACTCCGCCGACGCCATCGCCAAGCTGAAGGCCAAGGGCGTCCCGTCCAAGAAGCTGCTGCTCGGCATCGGCTTCTACGGCCGCGGCTGGACCGGCGTCACCCAGAAGGAGCCGGGCGGCACCGCCACGGGTCCGGCCGCCGGAACGTACGAGCAGGGCATCGAGGACTACAAGGTCCTCAAGAACAGCTGCCCCTCGAACGGCACCGTCGCCGGCACCGCCTACGCCCACTGCGGCACCAACTGGTGGAGCTACGACACCCCGGCCACGATCAACTCCAAGATGGCCTGGTCCAAGGCCCAGGGCCTGGGCGGCGCGTTCTTCTGGGAGTTCAGCGGTGACACCGCGAACGGCGAGCTGGTCTCGGCGATCGACTCCGGCCTGAAGTAGCGCCGCAGGGCACGACGAAGAACTCCCCCCATGGGAAAAGCCGGGGGAGACGGGACCGCTCCCCGTCTCCCCCGGCTTTCGTCCGTACGAAGTACCGTGCCGCACCTACGCCACGTTGACGCGCTGGCCGGGCGGCGCCGCCTCCAGCCACGCCAGGAAGCCGGTGAGCGCGTCCTCGCTCATCGCCAGCTCCAGCCGCGTACCGAGGTGGACACAGCCCAGGATGTGCGCGTCGGAGAGCAGCGCCAGCTCCTCCTCGCCCTCGGGCGAGCGGCGCGCAACGACCTCGATGGCCGAGCGCTCCAGGACGCGGCGCGGCTTGGGAGCGTACGAGAAGACCCGGAACCAGGCGATCCGGTCACCGCTGTAGCGGGCCACGCCGTACACCCAGCCCTTGCCGGACCGGTCCGACTCCTCGGGGGTGTCCCAGCGCAGCGAGCAGTCGAAGGTGCCGCCGGAGCGCTGGATCAGCCTCCGGCGCAGCCCGAAGACGAACAGTCCCACCAGCACCAGCAGGACGACAGAGCCGCACACAAGCAGAGCGAGGATCATCTCCTACGACCTCCTCGCCTCATCCAGAACCGCTACGGAAAAGCACTTCAGCACTACAACACCACGCGACGGCGTCCGCTTCCGCATTCGCGTCAGCCGCGACCCGTCCTGGAAGTATCCAGTACGAGCCGCGGCTGAGGGCGAATCACGTGGCGTGAGGCGGGACTCAGTGTCCCGCCACCGCGCGCAGTCGGACGTCGGCGCGACGCTCGGCGGCGGAGTCCTCCGCCTCCTTCGCGGCTTCCAGCGCCCGCTCCGCACGCGCGGAGTCGATCTCGTCGGCCAGCTCGGCGATCTCCGCGAGCAGCGACAGCTTGTTGTCGGCGAACGAGATGAAACCGCCGTGGACGGCGGCGACGACGGTGCCGCCCTCGCTCGTACGGATGGTCACCGGGCCCGATTCCAGCACACCCAGAAGCGGCTGGTGACCGGGCATGACGCCGATGTCGCCGGACGTGGTGCGCGCGACGACCAGGGTGGCCTCGCCGGACCAGACGTTGCGGTCCGCAGCGACCAGCTCGACGTGCAGCTCAGCAGCCAAGGGTGGCTCCTCGGGTCACCACCCGGCAGCAGCTGCCGGGTGTTGGGTCAAAGTCTAGGGGGTGTACGGGAGAGGGGGCGGGGCGGGCCCGCCCCCTCTCACGCGTACGTAACTGCTAGGGGCTCTTCGGCGTCAGCTGACGCCGAGCTCCTTGGCGTTGGCCTTGAGGTCCTCAATGCCACCGCACAGGAAGAACGCCTGCTCGGGGAAGTGGTCGTAGTCACCGTCGCAGATCGCGTTGAACGCGGTGATCGACTCGTCGAGCGGAACGTCCGAACCGTCCACGCCGGTGAACTGCTTGGCGACGTGGGTGTTCTGCGACAGGAAGCGCTCGACACGACGGGCGCGGTGGACGACCAGCTTGTCCTCTTCGCCCAGCTCGTCGATACCGAGGATCGCGATGATGTCCTGGAGGTCCTTGTACTTCTGCAGGATCGCCTTGACGCGCATCGCGGTCGCGTAGTGGTCCGCCGCGATGTAGCGGGGGTCCAGGATGCGCGACGTGGAGTCGAGCGGGTCCACCGCGGGGTAGATGCCCTTCTCCGAGATCGGGCGCGACAGAACGGTCGTCGCGTCCAGGTGGGCGAAGGTGGTGGCCGGCGCCGGGTCGGTCAGGTCGTCCGCGGGGACGTAGATCGCCTGCATCGAGGTGATCGAGTGACCACGGGTCGAGGTGATGCGCTCCTGGAGGAGACCCATCTCGTCGGCCAGGTTCGGCTGGTAACCCACCGCGGACGGCATGCGGCCGAGGAGCGTGGAGACCTCGGAACCCGCCTGCGTGTAGCGGAAGATGTTGTCGATGAAGAAGAGCACGTCCTGCTTCTGCACATCGCGGAAGTACTCCGCCATGGTCAGACCCGAGAGCGCGACGCGAAGACGCGTGCCCGGCGGCTCGTCCATCTGGCCGAAGACAAGGGCCGTCTTGTCGATGACGCCCGAGTCGGCCATTTCCTCGATGAGGTCGTTGCCCTCACGGGTGCGCTCACCGACACCGGCGAACACCGACACACCGTCGTGGTTGTTGGCCACGCGGTAGATCATTTCCTGGATCAGCACGGTCTTGCCGACACCGGCACCACCGAACAGACCGATCTTTCCACCCTTGACGTACGGGGTGAGAAGGTCGATGACCTTGATGCCGGTCTCGAACATCTCGGTCTTCGACTCGAGCTGGTCGAACGACGGGGCCTTGCGGTGGATGGGCCACCGCTCGGTCACCTCGGCGTTGGCCTCCGGCTTGTTCAGGATCTCGCCGAGGGTGTTGAACACCTTGCCCTTGGTGATCTCGCCGACGGGGACGGTGATGCCCTCGCCGGTGTCGGTCACCGGGGCCTGGCGGACCAGGCCGTCGGTGGGCTGCATCGAGATCGCACGGACCAGGCCGTCACCCAGGTGCAGGGCGACTTCCAGGGTCAGCGTCTTGAGCTTGCCGTCCTCGGCCGGGTCTGCGACCTGGACCTTGAGGGCGTTGTAGATCTCCGGCATGGCGTCGACGGGGAACTCCACGTCGACGACCGGGCCGATGACCCGGGCGACGCGGCCCGTGGCAACGGCCGTCTCAACTGTCGTCGTCATTACTTGTCACTCCCCGCGGTCGCGTCGGCCAGGGCGCTGGCGCCACCGACGATCTCGCTGATTTCCTGGGTGATTTCGGCCTGGCGGGCCGCGTTGGCAAGCCGGGAGAGGCTCTTGATGAGCTCACCGGCGTTGTCGGTCGCCGCCTTCATCGCACGGCGGCGGGCGGCGTGCTCAGAAGCGGCGGCCTGCAGCAGTGCGTTGTAGATACGGCTCTCGACGTAGCGCGGCAGCAGGGCGTCGAGGACGTCCTCCGCCGACGGCTCGAAGTCGAAGAGCGGAAGGATCTCGTCCTTCTTGCCCTTCTCCTCCGCGACCCCCGCGGCGGTAGCCGCTGATGTCTCCGTGAGCGAGAGCGGCAGCATCCGGTTGTCGACCGGGTTCTGCGTCATCATCGACACGAATTCCGTGAAGACGATGTGCAGTTCGTCGACGCCGCCCTCGGCCGTCTCGGTGGTGACGGCCTCGATGAGGGGGCCGGCCACACGCTTGGCGTCCGCGTAGGTGGGGCTGTCGGTGAAGCCGGTCCACGAGTCCATGACCTTGCGCTCACGGAACCCGTAGTAGGCGACGCCCTTGCGGCCGACGATGTAGGTGTCGACCTCCTTGCCCTCGCCGCGCAGCCGCTCGGTGAGCTTCTCCGCGGCCTTGATGGCGTTGGAGGAGTAGCCGCCGGCCAGACCGCGGTCGCTCGTGATGAGCAGGACCGCGGCACGGGCCGGGGCGTCGGCCTCGGTGGTCAGCGGGTGCTTGGTGTTGGAGCCGGTCGCCACCGCCGTCACCGCGCGGTTCAGTTCACTGGCGTACGGCGTGGAAGCCGCAACCTGGCGCTGAGCCTTGACGATGCGAGAGGCGGCGATCATCTCCATCGCCTTGGTGATCTTCTTGGTCGCGGTGACGGATCGGATGCGACGCTTGTAGACCCGGAGCTGCGCTCCCATGAGTCAGGTCCCTTCCGTCGTCACTTGGAGACGTTGACGGCCGGTGCGTCCTCGCCCAGGGACTTGCCGTCCGAGGTCTCGAACCGTCCCTTGAACGTGGTGATCGCCTCGGCAATGGACTGCAGGGTGTCGTCGGACATCTTCGCGCCCTCGGCGATCGAGGTGAGGAGCTCCTTGCGCTCGCGGCGCAGGTAGTCCAGCAGCTCGGTCTCGAAGCGGCTGATGTCGTTGACCGGGACGTCGTCCATCTTGCCGGTGGTGCCGGCCCAGACGGAGACGACCTGCTCCTCGACGGGCATCGGCTGGTACTGGCCCTGCTTCAGCAGCTCGACCAGACGCTTGCCGCGCTCCAGCGACGCCTTGGAGGCCGCGTCCAGGTCGGAACCGAAGGCGGCGAACGCCTCCAGCTCGCGGTACTGGGCGAGGTCCAGACGCAGTCGGCCGGAGACCTGACGCATCGCCTTGTGCTGGGCGGAACCACCGACACGCGACACCGAGATACCGACGTTGAGCGCCGGACGCTGGTTGGCGTTGAAGAGGTCCGACTCCAGGAAGCACTGGCCGTCGGTGATGGAGATGACGTTGGTCGGAATGAACGCCGACACGTCGTTCGCCTTGGTCTCGACGATCGGCAGACCCGTCATCGAGCCGGCGCCCATCTCGTCCGACAGCTTCGCGCAACGCTCAAGCAGACGCGAGTGCAAGTAGAAGACGTCGCCCGGGTAGGCCTCGCGGCCCGGCGGACGGCGCAGCAGCAGCGACACGGCGCGGTAGGCGTCGGCCTGCTTCGACAGGTCGTCGAAGATGATGAGGACGTGCTTGCCGTCGTACATCCAGTGCTGGCCGATGGCCGAACCGGTGTACGGCGCCAGGTACTTGAAGCCGGCCGGGTCGGACGCGGGGGCGGCGACGATCGTCGTGTACTCGAGCGCGCCGGCCTCCTGGAGCGCACCACGCACGGAGGCGATGGTGGAGCCCTTCTGACCGATGGCGACGTAGATGCAGCGGACCTGCTTCTTCGGGTCGCCCGAGCGCCAGTTGTCACGCTGGTTGATGATCGTGTCGACGGCCAGCGCGGTCTTGCCGGTCTGGCGGTCGCCGATGATCAGCTGACGCTGACCGCGGCCGATCGGCACCATCGAGTCGACGGCCTTGTAGCCGGTCTGCATCGGCTCGTGCACGGACTTGCGGACCATGACGCCCGGAGCCTGAAGCTCCAGGGCGCGGCGGCCCTCGGTCTCGATCTCGCCGAGGCCGTCGATCGGGTTGCCGAGCGGGTCGACGACGCGGCCGAGGTAGCCCTCGCCGACGCCGACGGAGAGCACCTCACCGGTGCGCTGCACCGGCTGGCCCTCCTCGATTCCGCTGAACTCGCCGAGGACGATCGCGCCGATCTCGCGCTCTTCGAGGTTCAGGGCGAGACCGAGGGTCCCGTCCTCGAACTTCAGCAGCTCGTTCGCCATGGCCGAGGGAAGACCCTCGATCTTCGCGATGCCGTCGCCGGCAACGCTGACAGTTCCGACCTCCTCGCGAGAGGCCGCGTCCGGCTGGTACGACTGGACGAAGTTCTCCAGTGCGTCCCGGATCTCCTCCGGCCGGATCGTGAGCTCCGCCATCTGGGTTCCCTGCTCTCCTTGTTGGGCCCGAAGTTTTCTAGGGGTCTGGGGTCGGCCCCCAGGAATCCTCTGCGGCCCAACCGGGCCGCTGGCAATGCGTGGTGCTGCGTACGTAATACGGGGTGGCCCGGCGTCAGCCGGCCATGCGGCGGGAGACCTCGTCGAGGCGCTCCGCGACCGTGCCGTTGATGAACTCGTCGCCGACGCGGACCTGGATTCCGCCGAGGACCGCGGGGTCCACGTCGAGGTTCAGGTGCATCTGGCGACCGTAGATCGTGGCGAGGGCGGCGCCGAGGCGCTGCTTCTGCTGGTCGGTGAGGGGCACCGCGGAGGTGACCTCCGCGACCATCCGGTTGCGGCGTTCCGCGGCCAGCTTGGAGAGGGACTCGAGTCCCGCTTCCAGGCTACGTCCACGGGGCTGCGTCACCAGACGGACGACCAGACGCTCGGTGACCTGCTCGGCCCGACCCCCGAGCAGGCTGCGGAGCAGCGAGCTCTTGGCGGCGGTGGTGGCCGCCTTGTCGGTGAGCGCGGAGCGGAGCGCGGCGTTCGAGGTGACGATCCGGCCGAAGCGGAACAGCTCGTCCTCGACGTTGTCGAGGGAACCGGCCTGCTGGGCAGCGGTGAGGTCTGCGGTGTTCGCCAGCTCCTCCGCCGTGTCGACCAGGTCACGCGACTGCGACCAGCGGGACCGGACCATGCCCTTGACCAGGTCGACGGCGGAGCCGTCCACCTGACCGGTGAGCAGCCGCCCGGCCAGCTCGGCCTTGGCCTCGCCGGACTGCGACGGGTCGGTCAGGACCCGGCGCAGCGAGACCTCACGGTCGAGCAGCGCGGTGACGGCGGCCAGGTCGCCGGCCAGCTTCGCCGCGTCGACGGACGGGGTGTCCGTCAGCGCGTCGAGGCTGCTCCGGGCGTTGCCCAGGGCCTCGCGGCTCGCGCCGTTCATCGGGCTGCCTCGGCCTTCTCCTCAAGCTCGCTGAGGAAACGGTCGATGGTGCGGCTCTGGCGGGCGTGGTCCTCCAGGGACTCGCCGACCAGCTTGCCGGCCAGGTCGGTGGCGAGCTTGCCCACGTCCTGACGCAGCGTCAGAGCAGCCTGCTTGCGGTCGGCCTCGATCTGGGCGTGACCGGCAGCGATGATCTCCTCGCGCTGCCGCTGACCCTCTGCGCGCAGGTCTTCCTTGAGCGCAGTGCCCTGCTCCAGCGCCTCCTGGCGCAGGCGCGCGGCCTCGTGGCGGGCCTCGGCGAGCTGAGCCTTGTACTGCTCCAGGACGCTCTCGGCTTCGATCCGGGCCTCATCGGCCTTCTCGATACCGCCTTCGATGGCCTCGCGGCGCTCTTCCAGAACCTTGTTGATGTTCGGGAGGAGCTTCTTGGCGAGGATGCCGAAGACGATGACGAAGGCGATCAGACCGATGACCAGCTCGTCGAGATGCGGGACCAGAGGATTTTGGGCTTCCTCCGCCGCAAGGAACAGAGCGTTCACATCAGTGCCTTCCGTGAAAGGTAGTTGGCTGTCGGTCCGGGCTTACTGGTAGACGAAGCCCATGACGATGCCGATGAGGGCGAGAGCCTCACAGAAGGCGAAGCCCATGATCTGGTTGGTGCGGATCAGGCCGGCGGCCTCGGGCTGACGCGCGAGGGCCTGGGTGCCGTTACCGAAGATGATGCCGACGCCGACGCCGGGGCCGATCGCGGCGAGGCCGTAACCGATGGAGGCGACGTTGCCGACGACGTTCTCCTTGGCACCGGCAGCGAGGTTGACAAGCTCGAGAGCAGCGGACATGCCGTTACTTCCTTCTCTTTCACGGACCGGTGGGGGTTGGCCACCGGACGTCTGTTGGTTCTTGGGGGCGGGCCGACCGTGTGCTGCCGGCGCCGGGTCGTGCTGGCTCAGTGGCCCTTGGCGAGTGCGCCCTGGACGTAGCTGGAGGCCAGGAGCACGAAGACGTAAGCCTGGACGGCCTGGATGAAGAGCTCGAAGACCGTCATCACCAGGACCATCACGAAGGACACGGTGCCGTAGGCGATGCCGATGCCGTTCATGAGGTACCAGGAGGCCAGGGTGAACATCACGATCAGCAGGTGACCGGCGAACATGTTCGCGAACAGTCGCACCGCGTGAGTGAAGGGGCGGATCAGCAGGTTCGAGAAGAACTCGATGACCACGACGAGCGGCAGGACCCAGCCGAGCGACTTGTCGTAACCGGTGATGTTCTTCCAGCCGCCGGTCCAGCCGTGCTTCTTGAAGGTCAGCGAGACCCAGAGCACGTACACGATCAGTGCGAGACCGGCCGGGAAGGCGATCAGCGACGGGACCGGGAACTGGGCCAGCGGAATGATGGACCAGATGTTCATGATCCAGATGAAGAAGAACAGCGACACCATCAGCGGGACGTACTTCTCGCCGTCCTTCTTGCCGATGATCTCGTAGACGATGCCGCGGCGGACGAAGTCGTACCCGGCCTCACCGATCATCTGGACCTTGCCGGGAACCAGCTTCGGCTTGTTGAAGGCGGCCCAGAAGAAGACGACGACGACGAGCGTGCTGAGCAGCGCCAGCAGCATCGGCTTCGTGAACTCGAAGCCCGCCACCTCGAACATCGGCTTGTACAGGAAGGTGTGGAGGCCCGGAGCCGGGAACCCGCATCCGGAGAAAATGTGGCAGCTCGCATCAAAGGCAAGCGTTGTGTCAGCACTCACCGCGGGCTCCTTCAGCGTGGCGCATAGGTACGGCAACCTCGTTGTGTCGGCGCGGCAGGAAGCCGCGGGTCGGCACTGGACTGGTGGTCTTGGAAAGCTGGGCGGGGCGGTTCGGCATCGAGCCTCGCGCTGGGACAGGCGTCAGCTCGAATGCCCGCGCCCGCAGTGCCGCAGTTGGCACCGGACGATAGCAGCATCTCGAACGCCCATTTATCCCGGCCCTACCCTTCACGTCGAAGACCCGGTCTTCTGAGGCTTCTCGGCCTCGGTCGAATCGGGGTCGACGTAGAGGATCTTTGCCTTCATGTAGGCGCGCGCCTGGGCGGCGACCCACACGAGGGTGACGGCGAGCAGTGTGAAACCGAACGCCTTGAAGTCGAACAGCTCTGTGCCCTTGAACACTGCCAGGAAGACGAACAGCAGCAGCAGTTGGAGCACATAGAGCAGGAGCCCCATGGCCTGGAAGAGCTGCGGCAGCCGCTTCGCGGTGCGCTGGAGTGCCACCAGCCCACCCCCCATGAAAACGAGCGATACCGCGGCGCCCACGAGTGCCCCGAGCGCACCTTCGCCGCCGCCGACCAGCGCGCTGACCAGGACGGCGACAGCGCCGACGGCAGCGGAAGGTACAGCGGTTCGAAGGAGTGTCCGGGCGTCGTTGGACGGCATGGCGGCAGCTCCGCTTTGCTTGGTGGGGGCAGTGGGTGTCGTCATGGACGAGCGTAAGCCCGGATCGAGAAGGGTCCTCGGGCCGCCGGACCGTCGCACCGCGGTCCCGCGGCTCTGTCGCCGGGTCTCGTGAACCGTATCACAAACTATTTGATGCAGTCTTTACCCGGAAAGTGTGGTTGCTGTCACACATGAGAGTGACAGCGCCCGTGTGTGCAGTGCATGCCGTCGCTTTGTCTGGTAATGGGCTCCGCTGAGGCAATCGTCAACGTGGAAAGCTCAGTTGAAACGCGAACGGGGGCCCACCGCGGTCGCGCCGTTGACGCCCGCCGCCACCGGTGAACGGTCCTCTTCGTCGCTTTCGTCGCTCTGTTCGCACGCCGTTCCGGCAGCCCCCTGAGCCCCCGTGGCGGCCCCGGCGGACGACGCCACCACCTGGGTCCGGCCGCGCCGGTAGCGGGGCGGCACGAAGGCCTCCATCCACCGCGGAGCACGCGGCGTGAAGCGCGGCAGGAGCAGCAGGACCAGGCCCAGCGCGCTCAGTCCGACGATGACCAGGACGATCCACATGCTGGCCGAGTGCACCGAGTAGGCGACCATGCCGAACGCGATCAGCGCCGACCAGAAGTACATGATCAGCACCGCCCGGCTGTGCGAGTGCCCGATCTCCAGGAGCCGGTGGTGCAGGTGTCCGCGGTCCGCCGCGAACGGCGACTTGCCCTGCCAGGTCCGGCGCACGATCGCCAGCATCAGGTCCGCGAACGGGATCGCGATGATCGTCATCGGCAGCAGCAGCGGGATGAAGACCGGCAGCATCGCGTGCGTCGCCGCGCGCTCGCCGCCGACGAACAGCCGCAGGGCGTCCGCGTCTACCTGTCCGGTGATGGAGATCGCGCCCGCCGCCAGCACCAGGCCGATCAGCATCGACCCGGAGTCGCCCATGAAGATGCGGGCCGGATGCATGTTGTGCGGCAGGAAGCCCACGCACATGCCGATCAGGATCGCCGCGAACAGCGTCGCCGGGGCCGCCTCCTCGATGCCGTACCGGAACCACATCCGGTAGGCGTACAGGAAGAACGCGGTGGCGGCGATGCACACCATGCCCGCCGCGAGGCCGTCGAGGCCGTCCACGAAGTTCACCGCGTTGATGGTGATGACGACCAGCGCGACGGTGAGCAGGTTCCCCTGCCAGGGGGTCAGCGACACCGCGCCGACGCCGGGGACCGGCAGGTACAGCACGGTCAGGCCCTGCATCACCATGACACCGGCGGCGATGAACTGGCCGCCCAGCTTGATCAGGGCGTCGATCTCGAACTTGTCGTCCAGCACGCCGATCAGCCAGATCACGGCGGCACCCGACAGCAGTGCCCGGGGTTCGTTGGACAGGTCGAAGACGCCGTTGAGGCTCTCCAGGTGGTCCGCCACCAGCAGACCCGCGCACAGACCGCCGAACATGGCGATCCCGCCGAGCCGAGGCGTCGGCTCCCGGTGGACGTCACGGGCACGGATCTCCGGCATCGCTCCGGACGCGATGGCGAACTTCCGCACCGGGCCCGTCAGCAGATAGGTCACCGCGGCCGTGACGCAGAGCGTCAACAGATATTCACGCACGGGCTGCCCCACAGTTGTCGCTGGCCATCTCAGCCCCACACCCTAGCTTCGCGGCCACGGGGTTGAGGACACTCGGGTGGCACGGACGGTTGCAGACCGCCCGTTCGTCCCCGGTAAGGACGAACGGATTCACCCTCGATAGGGGCCGTCCGGGTACGGCGGGAACCGCCTCGCCAGCTCGCGCACCTCTGTCGCAGCATTCCGCTCCCCCCTCAGGGCGAGCGCGAACAGCGCGACCACGCGCGCCATCTCCGCCTCGCCCATGCCCTGCGTGGTCACGGCGGCCGTGCCCAGCCGCAGCCCACGCCCCTCCCCGTACGGCAAGGCACACGTGTCGAGTACGATCCCGGCCGCCGCCAGCCGCCCCCTGGCCTCGCGCCCGTCCAGCCCCAGCGGGGCCGGGTCGACGGTGAGCAGGTGGGTGTCGGTGCCGCCGGTGGTCAGCGCGAGCCCCTCGGCCGCCAGCCCCTCCCCCAGCACCCGCGCGTTGGAAACCACCTGATGGGCGTAGGCGGTGAAGGCCGGCCGCGCCGCCTCCGCGAACGCGACCGCCTTCGCCGCGATCGTGTGCATCTGCGCACCGCCCTGGGTGAACGGGAACACCGCCCGGTCGATCCGCTCCGCCAGCTCCTCGCCGCACAGCAGCATCCCGCCGCGCGGCCCGCGCAGCACCTTGTGCGTGGTCGCGCAGACGACGTCGGCGTACGGAACGGGATTGGGCGCCGCTCCCCCCGCCACCAGCCCGATCGGGTGCGCGGCGTCGGCGACGAGATACGCGCCGACCTCGTCGGCGATCTCGCGGAAGGCCGCGTAGTCGGGGTGGCGGGGATACGAGATCGACCCGACGACGATCGCCCTCGGCCGGTGGCTGCGCGCCAGCTCCCGCACCTGCGCGTAGTCGATGAGGCCAGTCTCGGCGTCGACCCCGTAGCCGACGACGTCGAACCACCGCCCGGAGAAGTTGCTCGGCGCACCGTGCGTGAGGTGCCCGCCGGACGGCAGCCCCATGGCCAGCAGGGTGTCCCCCGGTGTGAGCAGGGCGGCGTACGCGGCAAGGACCGCCGCAGACCCCGAATGGGGCTGCACATTGGCGTGCGCGGCGCCGAACAGGCCCTTGGCCCGGTCCACGGCGATCCGCTCGGCGGCGTCGACGACCTCGCAGCCGCCGTGGTGCCGGGCTCCCGGGTACCCCTCCGCGTACTTGTTGGCGAGTACGGAGCCGAGCGCGGCCAGCACGGCGGGCGAGGTGAAGTTCTCGGCGGCGACCAGCTGGAGGCCGACGGCCTCCCGGTCCGCCTCGCCCCGCACCAGGTCCGCGATCTCGGGGTCCAGCCGCGCCAGGGCGTCGAAGTCGGCGCCCCGGTGCGAAGGGGCGGTCGGTGGCGCGTCGACGACGGGCATCTCGGGCTCCGGGCCTGCGGTGAGGGGACCTGAGGGGCGTGTCCCCCAATGTAGGCCCGGTACGCCGATGACGCCCGGCGTAGTTCTCCCGGGGTCCGCCGTTCTTCTCCCGGGATCCGTCGCGGTTCTCCCGGGTCAGTCCTTGCCCGGGACGCCCGTCAGAGCGGTGACGACCGGGTCCAGCGCGACCTGGATCTCCTCGCCGATGGAGCGGAAGAAGGTGATCGGCGCCCCGTACGGGTCGTACACCTCGTCCGCCTCCTCGCTGGGCGCCAGCAGCCAGCCGCGCAGCGCGGCCGCCGCCCGCACCAGCGCACGGGCCCGCTCCACGACCCCGTACTCGACCGGGTCGGGCAGGGTCAGCGGGTCTATGGCCCGCACCAGCCGGTTGAACTCCTTCAGGGTGAAGGTGCGCAGCCCCGCCGAGTGCCCCATGGAGATGACCTGCGCCCGGTGGTCCCGGGTGGCGGTGAGCACCAGGTCGGCCCGGATGACGTGCTCGTCCAGCAGCTCGCGTCCCACGAAGCCCGAGGCGTCCGCCCCGAAGTCCGCGAGGACGGCCGCGGCGTTGGCCTCCATGGGCGCGCCCTCGTGCCCCCACGTGCCGGCGCTCTCCACGACGAGTCCGCCGTACGAGGGGTCCTGGAGCCGCTCCCCCAGGGCATGCCGGGTCAGCCGCTCGGTGATCGGCGAGCGGCACACGTTGCCGGTGCTGACGTGGAGGATACGGAAGGTGGTCCCCGATATGCCTTCTGCTGTGCCACGCCCGTCAAGGGCGGTCAACTCGCCACCTCAAGATCGGGCACGACCTTGCGGAGCTCCTCCGCACTGAGCACTCCGGCGCGCAGCAGCACCGGCACCGGGCCGGTCACGTCCACGATGGAGGACGGCAGGTTGCCGGGGGTGGGACCGCCGTCCAGGTACACCGACACGGAGTCGCCCAGCATGTCCAGGGCGGCGTCGCAGGTCTCGGGGGACGGGTGTCCGGTGAGGTTGCCGGAGGAGACGGCCATCGGGCCGACCTCGGTGAGCAGCTCGATGGCGATGGGGTGCAGCGGCATCCGGATGGCGACCGTGCCGCGGGTGTCGCCGAGGTCCCACTGGAGCGACGGCTGGTGCTTGGCGACCAGGGTCAGCCCGCCCGGCCAGAAGGCGTCGACGAGCTCCCAGGCCTGCTCGGAGAAGTCCGTGACCAGGCCGTGCAGGGTGTTCGGGGAGCCGATGAGGACGGGGCTCGGCATGTTGCGGCCGCGGCCCTTGGCCTCCAGCAGGTCGCCGACGGCCTCGCTGCTGAAGGCGTCCGCACCGATCCCGTACACGGTGTCGGTGGGCAGGACGACCAGCTCGCCGCGGCGCACGGCCGAGGCGGCTTCGCGCAGACCGGTCTTGCGGTCGGTCGCGTCGTTGCAGTCGTATCGCCGTGCCATTTAACGGACCCCCTCGGGCAGGAACTTCTTGTTGTACGACATCGAACTGGTCACGGCATCGCCTTGCGGGCGGTGGCGAAGCGCGGCCGGTTGTTGAGGTCGGGGTGGTCCGCGGCGTCCGCCCAGCCCCGCTCCTCGGTGAAGATCCACGGGACCTGGCCGCCCTGGGTGTCGGCGTGCTCGATGACGACGACGCCGCCGGGGCGCAGCAGGCGGTGGGCGGTGCGCTCGATGCCGCGGATCAGGTCGAGGCCGTCCTCGCCGGAGAACAGCGCCATCTCGGGGTCGTGGTCGCGGGCCTCGGGGGCGACGTACTCCCACTCGGTGAGCGGGATGTACGGCGGGTTGGAGATGACCAGGTCGACCTGGCCGTCCAGCTCGGGCAGCGCGGTGCGCGCGTCGCCGTGGTGGAGGACGACCCTCGACCCGTCGACGTTCTTGCGGGTCCACTTCAGGGCGCCCTCGTCCAGCTCCACGGCGTGCACGCGCGAGCGCGGCACCTCCTGGGCCAGGGCGAGCGCGATGGCGCCCGATCCGGTGCACAGGTCGATGATGAGCGGCTCGACGACGTCCATGGCGCGGACGGCGTCTATGGCCCAGCTGACGACCGACTCGGTCTCCGGCCGCGGTACGAACACACCGGGTCCGACCTGGAGTTCCAGGTAGCGGAAGAAGGCGCGTCCGGTGATGTGCTGGAGCGGTTCGCGGGCCTCGCGGCGGGCGATGGCCTCCCAGTAGCGGGCGTCGAAGTCGCTGTCGGGGACCCGGTGCAGCTCTCCCCGCTTGACGCCGTGGACGAACGAGGCGAGCTCCTCCGCGTCGAAGCGCGGTGAGGGCACGCCGGCGTCGGCCAGCCGCTGGGTGGCCTGCGCCACCTCGGCGAGCAGCAGATTCATCCGGTTCCTCCGGCTTGCAGGGACAGCTGGGCGGTGGCGGAAGCCTCAGTTCGCGGCGGCGAGCTTGGCGGCCGAGTCGGCGTCGACGAGGGCCTGGATGACGGCGGTGAGGTCGCCGTCGAGGACCTGGTCCAAGTTGTACGCCTTGAAGTTCACGCGGTGGTCGGAGATCCGGTTTTCCGGGAAGTTGTACGTACGGATCTTCTCGGAACGGTCGACCGTGCGCACCTGGCTGCGACGTACGTCCGAGGCCTCGCGCTCGGCGGCCTCCTGGGCGGCGGCCAGCAGACGGGAGCGCAGGATGCGCATGGCCTGCTCCTTGTTCTGGAGCTGGCTCTTCTCGTTCTGGCAGGAGGCGACGACGCCGGTCGGCAGGTGCGTGATGCGGACCGCGGAGTCGGTGGTGTTGACGGACTGGCCGCCGGGGCCCGACGAGCGGTAGACGTCGATGCGCAGGTCGTTCGCGTTGATCTCGACCTCGACCTCCTCGGCCTCCGGCGTGACGAGCACGCCCGCGGCGGAGGTGTGGATGCGGCCCTGCGACTCGGTGGAGGGCACGCGCTGCACGCGGTGCACGCCGCCCTCGTACTTGAGGCGGGCCCACACGCCCTGGCCGGGCTCGGTGGCGCCGTTGCCGCCCTTGGTCTTGACGGCGACCTGGACGTCCTTGTAGCCGCCGAGCTCGGACTCGGTGGCGTCGATGATCTCGGTCTTCCAGCCGACGCGCTCGGCGTAGCGGAGGTACATGCGCAGGAGGTCGCCGGCGAACAGGGCGGACTCGTCGCCGCCCGCACCCGCCTTGACCTCCAGGATGACGTCCTTGTCGTCGTTGGGGTCCCGGGGGACGAGGAGGAGCCGCAGCTTCTCGGTGATCTCCTCGCGCTGCTTCTCCAGGTCCTTGACCTCGGCGGCGAAGTCGGGGTCGTCCGCCATGAGCTCGCGGGCGGTCTCGATGTCCTCGCCGGTCTGCTTCCAGGCCTTGTAGGTGCCGATGATCGGGGTGAGCTCGGCATAGCGCTTGTTGAGCTTGCGCGCGTTCGCCTGGTCCGAGTGGACCGACGGGTCGGCCAGCTTCTTCTCAAGATCGACGTGCTCGCCGATCAGGTCCTCGACCGCCTCGAACATCTTCGGGCTCCTGGGTTCGCTGTTTCGCTAAATCGCTAAGTAGTGAGGGTTGTGCGCCTGCGTCACGACAAAGCGCCGGTCCTCCCCCGCCCCGGTGGGGAGCGGTAAAGGACCGGCGCGATGACTCGCTACTTCGCGGCGGAGCCGGCCTTGCCGAAGCGGGCCTCGAAGCGGGCCACGCGGCCACCGGTGTCGAGGATCTTCTGCTTGCCCGTGTAGAACGGGTGGCACTCGGAGCAGACCTCGGCACGGATGGTGCCGTCGGTCAGGGTGCTACGGGTGGTGAACGACGCGCCACAGGTGCAGCTGACCTGGGTCTCGACGTACTCGGGGTGAACATCGCGCTTCAAGGTGACTCCTAGGTTTCGGGAGGGCGCCGGGTCGCATCCGCGGATTTGCGGGATACGTGAACCGGGGCCGACGGACCAGTCTGCCAGGGCTGGCCCGCGCTTCAAAATTCGAAGGTAATCGTCTCAACGGGGACGGGCCCCGAGGTATTCCGATCCTGCTCGGCCGCTTCCGCTCAGCCGCCGCTGACGATCTTCCCGGCGTCGCCCTTGTCGCCGGCCGAGCCCTCGGTGGCGGACGCGGGGATGGGCCGGTCGGCCCTGAGTGCCGCCCAGAGCTCCTGGGACTGCTTGTCCAGGGGTATGACGCGGTTGGGGTCCCGGGGGTCGTACTGGACGGGCAGCGTGACCATCTTCATGTCCTCGGCGCCGATGCCCTTGAGGCCGTTGGCGAAGGACACCAGGCTGGACACGGAGGCCAGGTCGTTGTCGGTGGTCACGGCCTTGGTGGCGGCGTCCCCGAGGTCGTACAGCTTCTTCGGGTTGGTGAACACCCCGACGTCCTTGACCTGGCCGATCAGGGCCTTCATGAACGCCTGCTGGAGCTGGATGCGGCCGAGGTCGGAGCCGTCGCCGATGCTCTTGCGGGTGCGGACCAGGCCGAGCGACTGCTCGCCGTTCAGCTGGTGGGTGCCGGGCGGCAGGTCCAGGTGGCTCTTGGAGTCCTTGATCGCCTTGTTGGTGGTGACCGGGACGCCGCCGAGCTCGTCGATGAGCTTCTTGAAGCCGGTGAAGTCGACCTCGACGTAGTGGTCCATGCGGATGCCGGACATCTGCTCGACAGTCTTCACCGCGCAGGCCGGGCCGCCGACCTCGTACGCCGTGTTGAACATCTGGCGCTCGGCCGCCGGGACCGTCGTCTTCCCGTCCTTGTCGGAGACGCACTCCGGGCGGGATATCAGGGTGTCGCGCGGGATCGAGACGATGCTGGCCTTCTTGTGGCCCTCGTACACGTGCAGGATCATCGCCGTGTCCGAGCGGGCGCCGCCCTCGTCGGTCCCGTACTGGGCGTTGTCGCCGTGCCGGGAGTCGGAGCCGAGGACGAGGATGTCCTGCGAGCCGTTGTCGACCTCGTCGGGGCGGTTGGCGCCGAGGGCGCCGTTGATGTCGACGCCCTTGAGGTTGCCGTCCAGCTTGACGTAGACCGCGCCGAGACCGGCACCGCCGACCAGCACCACGCCCGCGGCCGCCCATGCCAGGGTGGCGCCCTTGCGGCGCTTGCGCGTCGCCCGGCGTTTGCCGGTGGCCCGTATTCGGCTGCTCCTGCCGTGGTCGGTCATGCGCTCCTCAGTCCCTCGTGGATGCCCGCGGACCCCCTGCCGTGGTGGATCAGGCACGGTTTGTCGACACTTGTCAGACGTTGAATTACCCAGAAGGGTTGCACAGGGGGTTGGGGGCCCGGTGCGTGGCGGGGGCTGGTGGGCATGGTGCCGGATGGGTCTAAGAGGGGCTCTTATGTACGCTGAGCTGGGGGTTTTCGGGTACGGGGGTGGGGCGCCCGGCGCGGGGGCGGTGTGGGGGGTGTGGCACATGTCTCGGAGAGGTCACGGGCCTCGCGGGGGCGGGGGCGGGGGGGCTGCTGTTAACGCCGGACGGGCTGAGGTGCCCCTGAATGCCGCCCGAAGGGCAGGCATTCAGGGGCGCGGGGCTGTGTCGATGTGCGGCTCCGCCGCGTGGGCGCGACCAGCCACCCACGCACCCGCACGGAAACGGGGCGAGCCCGGGTGCCGGTCACCTTCACAGTGACCCGCACCCGGGCTCGTACGACCTGCCCCGAAGGGAACTAGTCGTTGCCGTTCCCGTTACCGGGCGTCGTCTTCGCGATCTGCATCAGGAATTCCGCGTTCGACTTCGTCTGCTTCATCTTGTCGAGAAGCAGCTCGATCGCCTGCTGCGAGTCCAGCGCGTGCAGCACGCGACGCAGCTTCCAGACGATGGCGAGTTCCTCCGCGTTGAGGAGGATCTCTTCCTTGCGGGTGCCGGACGGGTCGACGTCCACCGCCGGGAAGATGCGCTTGTCGGCGAGCTTGCGGTCGAGCTTGAGCTCCATGTTGCCGGTGCCCTTGAACTCCTCGAAGATCACCTCGTCCATGCGCGAGCCGGTGTCGACCAGCGCGGTGGCCAGGATGGTCAGCGAGCCGCCGTCCTCGATGTTGCGCGCCGCACCGAAGAAGCGCTTCGGCGGGTAGAGCGCGGTCGAGTCCACGCCACCGGAGAGGATGCGCCCGGAGGCCGGGGCCGCCAGGTTGTACGCACGGCCCAGGCGGGTGATGGAGTCGAGGAGCACGACGACGTCGTGGCCCAGCTCCACCAGACGCTTCGCCCGCTCGATGGCGAGCTCGGCGACCGTGGTGTGGTCCTCTGCGGGACGGTCGAAGGTCGAGGAGATGACCTCGCCCTTCACCGACCGCTGCATGTCGGTGACCTCTTCCGGACGCTCGTCGACCAGGACGACCATCAGGTGGCACTCGGGGTTGTTGACCGTGATCGCGTTGGCGATGGCCTGCATGATCATGGTCTTGCCGGTCTTCGGCGGGGCCACGATCAGACCGCGCTGGCCCTTGCCGATCGGCGCGACGAGGTCGATGATCCGGGTCGTCAGGACGCCCGGGTCGGTCTCCAGGCGCAGGCGGTCCTGCGGGTAGAGCGGCGTGAGCTTCTGGAACTCGGGGCGGCCGCGGCCGCTCTCGGGTGCCATGCCGTTGACGGAGTCCAGGCGCACCAGCGCGTTGAACTTCTCGCGGCGCTCGCCGTCCTTGGGCTGGCGGACCGCACCGGTGGTGTGGTCGCCCTTGCGCAGGCCGTTCTTGCGGACCTGGGCGAGGGAGACGTACACGTCGTTGGGGCCCGGCAGGTAGCCGGAGGTCCGGATGAACGCGTAGTTGTCGAGGATGTCCAGGATGCCCGCGACGGGGATCAGGACGTCGTCGTCGTTGACCTGCGGCGGGGCGTCGCTGCCGAACTCGTCACGGCCACGACGGCCACGGCGGTCGCGGTAGCGGCCGCGACGGCCTCGGCGGCCGCCCTCGAAGTCGTCGTCGTCCTGGGGACCGTTGTCGCGGTCGCGGTCGCGGTCGCGGTCACGGTCGCGGCCCTGGCTGCTCTGGTTGCCGCCACCGCCCTGGTTGCCGCCCTGGCCCTGGCCCTGACGCTGCTGGCGGCCCTGGCCGCCCTGCTCGTCGCCGCCCTTGTTGCCGCGGTCGCGGTCACGGTCGCGGCGGCTCTGGCGGTCCTGACGGTCGCCGCGGCCCTGGCGGTCACCGCGGTTGCCGCGGTCGCGACGGCCCTCGGCGTTGTCGAGGGACTGGTCGGCCTTGGCGTCGGTCTTGGTGTCCGTCTGCGCCTCGGCCTTGACCTCGGTCTTGACGTCGCCCTTGGGCTCGGACTTCTGGCGGTCCGTCACCTCGCTTGCGGAGGAAGCGTTTTCGGGGCTTCCGGCCGCTGCGGTGGCGCGACGCCGGCGGCGCTCGCCGGCCGGCTGGTCGTCGCTCGCGGGCTGGCCCGGGATGTCGATCTGCTGCTGGGCGGCGGCCTTCTCGGCCTTCGCCACGGGCTCGGCCTCCGGAGCGGCCTCGACGGTGCGGGCCTTGGAGGTGGCGCGGCGCTTCGGCTTGGCCTCGGCCGGGGCGCTCTTGGCCGGGGCGGAGCCGCCGCCTGCCTGCGTCTCCTTGATGACCTCGATCAGCTGGCCCTTGCGCATGCGCGCGGTGCCCTTGATCCCGAGGCCGGACGCGACCTGCTGCAGCTCGGCCAGGACCATGCCGTCCAGGCCGGTGCCGGAGCGGCGGCGCCGTGGGGCACTGCCGGTGGCAGCACCTGCGTCGGACGCATTGTCGACATTCTTGTCGGCAGTCACGCCCATCAGATCGGTGGTGTCGCTCACGAAGGGTCCTTCCCTGGAGCGGACGTCGGCCTGTCTGGCTCGGCGACCGGTTGTGCTGTGCCGGCGGTTCCCTAGGAAGAACCGTGCCGGGGCGGTGGTCCGCCGGATGTGGCGGAGAGATAAACGTGCGTGGGGTTCCGACCCGAAGTCCCCAGTTGCCCCCTCTGGGAAGAACGCGGGGTGTCGTGCCGGTTCCGGAGCGTGCTCAAAACTGCTCAGGCAGGCTGCTCAGGCAGTTTGGGGAGGCTCCCGGAAGAAGATGGTCCCGAAGGGGACACGATGCACCGCGCCGCAAGGGCGTCGGATGCAGACTTGAGATTAACACTACCGGCTCCAACAAACATTCCCCCTCTCTTCCACCGGCAATCGCTCACGGTCCTATTCGGACACGTCCTGCGGTGCGAGCGGAAGCACACTCGCCCCTGCGGCGTCGAGGTCGAGCCGTGCCGCGGCCCAGCCCTCGCCCGCCATCCGCACGACCTTGTCGGCCGCGTGGTCCTGGGTGAACGCCATGACCGTGGGTCCGGCGCCGGAGATGACGGCGGGTACGCCGTCCGCGCGCAAACGGGCCACCAGCGCGAGGCTCTCGGGCATCGCGGGGGTCCGGTAGTCCTGGTGGAGGCGGTCCTCGGTGGCGGGCATCAGAAGCTCGGGACGCCTGGTCAGGGCCTCGACGAGCAGGGCCGCGCGGCCCGCGTTCACAGCCGCGTCCACATGGGGGACCGTACGGGGAAGGAGACCGCGGGCGGCCTCGGTGAGGACGGGCGTGGAGGGCACGAAGACCACCGGAACGATGGAATCCGAGGGGTCCATGCTGATCGCGCGCGCCGCGCCGGAGTCCATCCAGGCGAGCGTGAAGCCGCCGAGGAGACAGGCGGCGACGTTGTCGGGGTGGCCCTCGATCTCGGTGGCCAGTTCCAGCAGGGCCGCGTCGTCCAGCTTGGCGTCGCCGCCTATGGTCACCGCGCGGGCGGCCATGATGCCCGCGCAGATGGCGGCGGAGGAGGAGCCGAGGCCGCGGCCGTGCGGGATGCGGTTGGCGCAGACGATCTCCAGGCCGCGCGGCTGCCCGCCGAGCACGTCGAAGGCGGTGCGCATGGCCCGTACGAGAAGGTGCCGCTCGTCGCGGGGCAGCGTGTCGGCGCCCTCGCCCGCGATGTCGATGTGCAGGCCGGAGTCGGCCACGCGCACGACGATGTCGTCGTACAGACCCACTGCCAGGCCGAACGCGTCGAAGCCGGGGCCGAGGTTGGCACTGGTGGCGGGGACGCGCACGCGCACGGCGGCGGCTCGGAATGCGGGACCGGCCATCGCTCGACGATCTCCTTGTGTGGCAGGGGGTTTGGTGGATGCTGCGACACCTGGGCCTGACGGCGGCAACACCGCGGCATATGCGGCGGGGCGAGTGTCGGTACAGCCTATCGAAGGAAGGTTCCATGGCGACATAGGGCGCACGTGTCGCTTGGGCGCGGGCGGGGGGGGTGGGGGTACGGGAGGGGCTTGCCCGTGCCGGGCGTGCGGGATGCCGGGGTGGGCCCGGTCCTGCCGGGGGCGGGTGGGGATGTGCGGGTCCGTTGTCGATGGTGGCGCAGTTCCCCGCGCCCCTGAGGCATGGCCCGCGCCCCAGCAGGGGGGTGCGGGCCGTGCCTCCTGCCGGGGGCGTGCGCGAGGCATGCACCCGGCGGTGGGTGCGTACGTCTGGCATGCCCCCGGCGGCGGAGCTTGTTACGCCAGGCCGAGCTTCTCCGCGGCGATGGCGGCGTCGACCGGGACGGCCGTGGCCGGGGGGGCGCCGGCGGTGGCCCACTCCGGGTCCTTGAGGCCGTTGCCCGTGACCGTGCAGACGATGCGCTGGCCCTTGTCGACCTTGCCCTCTTCGGCGGCCTTCAGCAGACCGGCAACCGAGGCGGCCGACGCGGGCTCCACGAAGACGCCCTCCTGAGAGGCCAACAGACGGTAGGCGGCGAGGATTTGACGGTCCGTCACCTCGTCGATGCGGCCGCCCGACTCGTCCCGTGCGGCGAGCGCGAAGTCCCACGAGGCCGGGTTGCCGATGCGGATCGCGGTGGCGACCGTCGAGGGGTCCTTGACGATCTCGCCGCGCACGATCGGCGCGGAGCCCGAGGCCTGGTAGCCCCACATGCGGGGAGTGTGCGTGGAGAGCTTGTCGGTCGCGTACTCCTGGTAGCCCTTCCAGTACGCGGTGATGTTGCCCGCGTTGCCGACCGGCAGGACGTGGATGTCCGGGGCGTCGCCGAGCGCGTCGACGATCTCGAAGGCTGCGGTCTTCTGGCCCTCGATGCGTACCGGGTTGACCGAATTGACCAGCGCCACCGGGTAGTTGTCCGAGAGCGAGCGGGCCAGGGTCAGGCAGTCGTCGAAGTTTCCGTCGACCTGGAGGATCTTGGCGCCGTGGATCAGGGCCTGGCCCATCTTGCCGAGCGCGATCTTGCCCTGCGGGACCAGCACGGCGCAGACCATGCCCGCGCGCACCGCGTAGGCGGCGGCGGAGGCGGAGGTGTTGCCGGTGGAGGCGCAGATGACGGCCTTCGCGCCCTCCTCCTTGGCCCGCGTGATCGCCATGGTCATGCCGCGGTCCTTGAAGGACCCGGTCGGGTTGGCGCCCTCGACCTTGAGGTACACCTCGCAGCCCGTGCGCTCGGAGAGGACCTGCGCGAGGACGAGCGGCGTACCGCCCTCGCCGAGCGAGACGACCGGCGTCGTGGCCGTCACCGGGAGCCGGTCCCGGTACTCCTCGATGATGCCGCGCCACTGGTGGGTGCCCTTGATGGTCATGGGTCCTTACTCCCCTTCAACACGCATGATGCTGGCGACACCTCTGACGGTGTCGAGCTTGCGCAGCGCCTCGACGGTCCCGGAGAGGGCGGCGTCGGGCGCGCGGTGGGTGACGACGACGAGGGAGGCCTCGCCGTCCTTCCCCGACTGGCGGACGGTGTCGATCGACACGTCGTGTTCGGCGAAGACCGTCGCGACCTGGGCGAGCACGCCCGGCTTGTCGGCCACGTCGAGGCTGATGTGGTACCGGGTGACGACCTCGCCCATGGGGCTCACGGGCAGGCGCGTGTACGCGGACTCGCCGGGCCCGGTGGACCCGCCCAGCTTGTTGCGGCACACGGCAACGAGGTCGCCGAGGACGGCGGACGCGGTGGGCGCGCCGCCCGCCCCGGGACCGTAGAACATGAGCTGACCGGCGGCCTCCGCTTCCACGAAGACCGCGTTGTACGCCTCGCGGACGGAGGCCAGCGGGTGGGTCAGCGGGATCATCGCGGGGTGCACGCGCGCGGTGACGGAATTACCGTCGGCGGCACGCTCGCAGATGGCGAGCAGCTTGACCGTGCAGCCCATCCGCTTTGCGGATGCGATGTCCGCGGCGGTGACCTCGGTGAGGCCCTCGCGGTGCACGTCGCCGATCTTGACCCGGGTGTGGAAGGCGATCCCGGCGAGGATGGCGGCCTTGGCGGCGGCGTCGAAGCCCTCGACGTCGGCGGTCGGGTCGGCCTCGGCGTACCCCAGCGCGGTGGCCTCGTCGAGCGCCTCGGAGTATCCGGCGCCGGAGGAGTCCATCTTGTCGAGGATGAAGTTCGTGGTGCCGTTGACGATGCCCAGGACGCGGTTGACCTTGTCGCCGGCGAGGGACTCGCGCAGCGGCCGCACCAGCGGGATCGCACCGGCGACGGCGGCCTCGTAGTAGAGGTCGCGGCCGTGCTTCTCGGCGGCGGCGTGCAGGGCCGCGCCGTCCTCGGCGAGGAGCGCCTTGTTCGCGGAGACGACGGAGGCGCCGTGCTCGAAGGCGGTGGTGATGAGGGTGCGGGCGGGCTCGATGCCGCCGATGACCTCGATCACCACGTCGATGTCACCCCGTTTGACCAGGGCGGTCGCGTCGGTGGTGATGAGCGCGGGGTCGATGCCCGCGCGGACCTTCGAGGGCTGCCGTACGGCGACACCGACGAGCTCGACGGGGGCGCCGATGCGGGCCGTGAGGTCGTCGGCGTGCGTCGTCATGATGCGCGCGACTTCCGAGCCGACCACACCACAGCCCAGCAGCGCCACCTTCAGCGGACGCGTACGCATCATCCGACCTCACTCCTCATACTTCTTACGGTGTTGACCAGTCTCACCCACCGGACGGGAGTTTCTATCCCCCGTCCAGCAGGTGAGACGTGTATTTCATCAGCCGACATCGAGCCGCAGGAGATCTTCCTCGGTCTCGCGCCGTACGATCACGCGCGCCCCGCCGTCCTTGACCGCGACGACGGGCGGGCGCAGGGCGTGGTTGTAGTTGCTGGCCATGGACCGGCAGTACGCACCGGTGGCGGGCACGGCGAGCAGGTCACCGGGGGCGGTGTCCGCGGGCAGGAAGGCGTCCCGTACGACGATGTCGCCGCTCTCGCAGTGCTTGCCGACGACTCGTACCAGCATCGGCTCCGCGTCGGACCGGCGCGAGACGAGGGCCACCGTGTACTCGGCGTCGTACAGCGCGGTGCGGATGTTGTCGGACATGCCGCCGTCGACGCTCACGTACGTCCGCAGGCCCTCCAGCGGCTTGACGGTCCCGACCTCGTACAGCGTGAAGGCGGTCGGGCCGACGATGGCGCGGCCGGGCTCGACGGAGATCCGCGGCGTCTTCAGCTTTGCTGCTTCGCACTCGCGAGTGACGATTTCGGTGAGCGCCTTGGCGATGTCCTGGGGCTCGCGGGGGTCGTCCTCGGAGGTGTACGCGATGCCGAGGCCGCCGCCGAGGTCGATCTCGGGCAGCTCGACGCCGTGCTCGTCGCGGACCTCGGCGAGCAGCTGCACGACGCGCCGCGCGGAGACCTCGAAACCGGCCATGTCGAAGATCTGCGACCCGATGTGGCTGTGGATGCCGATGAGCTCCAGGCCGTCCAGCTTGAGCGCCCGGCGCACGGCCTCCGCGGCCTGTCCCCCGGCGAGCGCGATGCCGAACTTCTGGTCTTCGTGGGCGGTGGCGATGAACTCGTGGGTGTGCGCCTCGACGCCCACCGTCACGCGGATCTGCACGCGCTGCCGCTTGCCCAGCTCCTGCGCGATGTGCGCGACGCGGACGATCTCCTGGAAGGAGTCGAGCACGATCCGCCCGACCCCCACCTCGACGGCCCGGCGGATCTCGCTCTCGCTCTTGTTGTTGCCGTGGAAGGCGATGCGCTCGGCGGGCATCCCGGCGTCGAGCGCGGTGGTCAGCTCGCCCCCGGAGCACACGTCGAGATTCAGCCCCTCCTCCTTGAGCCAGCGCACGATCGCGCGCGACAGGAAGGCCTTCCCGGCGTAGAAGACGTCGGCCTCGGTGCCGAAGGCGTCGGCCCAGGCGCGGCAGCGGGCCCGGAAGTCGGCCTCGTCCAGGAAGTACGCCGGGGTGCCGAACTCCTCGGCCAGACGGGTGACTTCGATCCCTGCGACACGTACGACACCGTCCTGGCCGCGTTCGACGGTGCGCGCCCAGACCTTCTCGTCGAGGGCGTTGAGGTCGTCGGCGGGGGCGGTGTAGTGGCCCTCGGGGAGGACGTCGGCGTGACGGGGCCCGGCGGGGTGGGCGGAACGGCTCATGGTTCTCTCTCACTCACAGGTGGTCTGGTGCGCTGACGCCGAGCTGGGACAGGCCGCCGGCCAGCACCGTCCCGGCGGCTTCGGCGACTGCCAGCCGGGAGCGGTGGGCGGCCGAGGGTTTCTCGTCGCCGAGCGGCAGCACCCGGTGGGTGTCGTGGAAGCGGAAGAAGGCGTCGGCGACGGCGACGAGATGCCGGGCGAGCCGCTCGGGCGCGCCGAGCCGGACAGCCGCGTCGACCTCGACGGCGTACCCGCCGAGCAGCCCGATCAGCTCGGGGGCGTCGATCGCCATCTCGTACGAAGCGGAAAACCCCAGCTCAGAAGCGTTCCTCCCGAGTGCCCTGGTCCGGGAGTACGCGTACCGCACCCGGAAGAGGGGGTTCCGCTCGTGCTGGGCGAGGAGGTCGGGGCCGGGGAGCAGGGTCGCCCACACGGCGGCGTCACGGCCGAGCCGTACGACCTCGTCGGCCGGGGGCTCGGGAACGACCAGGCGAGGATCTCCTGCGATCCCCCGCTCCAGCAGCTCCCGCACCACCTCGTCCCGCGCCTCCCCCGCGAGGGTGATGCTCAGGAATCCGGGGCCGGTGACGTCCACGGCGGCGATCCCGGGCGTGTCCACGAGCCGGACCCTGATCGCTTCGGCGACCTCGCGGGGGGCCTTCCCGGCCTGCTTGGCCAGTTGGAGCGCCACATTGCTGGCCCAGTCGCCGGTGCCCCCGGGGCGGGTGCGCTCGACGGCGGCCCGTTCGGGCACCGGAGCGCTCAAGGCGTCCTCCTCGACGGCACGGCGCACGGCGCGCAGCACGGTACGGGAGAGCTCTGCGGGGGTCACGGGGCCAGCCTAGGCGAGGAGGGGGGCTCCCCCGCCAACGGGTTTCAGCATGCGGGCGGGCGTGTCCCGGGGCGGACTCGTGGGGCCGCATGGTCGCCGTCGGACGACGGCGACTCCTCCTGCCCCGCCAGCCTCCGTACGAGCCGGACCAGTTCGGCGGGCTCGAAGGGCTTGGAGAGGAAGGCGTCCACTCCGGCGGCCAGGCCGCTCTCCACTTCGACTTGCGTACAGGCACTGACGATGGCGACCGGCAGATGGCTGGTGCGCGGGTCGGCACGGAGGCGGGCGGCGGTGCTGATCCCGTCGAGGCGGGGCATGACGACGTCGAGGGTGATCACGTCGGGGCAGGTGCGGTGCACGATCTCCAGGCACTCGGCACCGTCGGACGCGGTCACGACCTCGAAGCCCTCCAGTTCGAGATTGACCGTGATCAGCTGGCGGATGACCTTGTTGTCGTCGACGACAAGGACCCGGCCGGACGCGCCTGGCACTCTTCGAGGGTAGGTCGGACTCCCGCACCGCGTCCGGGTTTTGCCCACTTAGGCCCCGTGCGGGGGAAGCGCTTGCGGGAGGCTGACGTGCGGATGCCGGGGATATGTGTTCACGGGCACGGGCGGGGAGCTGGTAAGGTTCACCACGTCGCCGACACACCGGCCGACACGCCCCCGTAGCTCAGGGGATAGAGCATCGGCCTCCGGAGCCGGGTGCGCAGGTTCGAATCCTGCCGGGGGCACTTCCGTCACTGTTCCTAGTGGGCAGGACGAAGTGCCGAGTACAGAGGGTCGGACCCAGAGAACTGGGTCCGGCCCTTTGTCGTGCGGTGTGCGGGGAGCACGGGCCGCCTATTCTGAACGCCCTCTGCTCTCCCGTCCCTGAGCCATGGAGCCCTGCCGCATGTCCACCCGACAGGCCCGCACCAAGCCCCGCACCCGACGTTCCATGGAGATCCTCGCCGAGCGGTCCGGGCCCCTGCACTACGCGGAACTGTGGCGTCGGGTGAAGGAAGAACTCCCCCTGGACGCCGCGGATGCCGAGACGTACGACGACGGGCAGGAGAAGGGCGAGAACGCCTGGCGCTGGCAGACGTCCGACCTCGTGCTCGCGGGCTGGCTGCGCAAGGACGACGGGCGGTGGACGATCACCGGCCTCGGGCGGGCCGCACTGGCCGAGCATCCCGAGGCGGCTTCCTTCTACGACACGGCACGGGCGGCGCTCTCGTACTGGACGAGCCACAAGCCCGGCTTCCAGTACGCGGCACGGCTGGTCGGCGCGGTGCCGGCCGGGCACTGGCTGGCGCTCGACGACCTGGCCGCCGCCACCAGGTGCGACCGCTCGCGGCTGAGCCGCTGGCTCTGGGGCATCCGTCCCCCCGGGGCGCACCGGGTGCTCGACTCCGACGGGCGCCCCGCGCCCGAGACCCGGCCCGACGCGGCGGAGACCGAGGCGGTGTTGCGGAGGATCGCCGAGGAGCAGGGGCGTACGGACGCCGCGGCGGCCGGGCCGGACACCCGCATCGACGTCGGCGGACTACAGGCTTCCCTGCGGCGCGAGGAGCCCGAGGGGGCGCAGTCCGCCAGCGCCTGGCTGGTGCGCAGTGGCACCGGGGAACAGGCGAGGACCGCGGTGGCGCGGTGGCTTGAGCTCGGGCTCTGCTCGCTGGCCGCGTCCCGGCTGGGCGAGGTGACCGCGCCCCTCCCCCGGGAGGAACTGCGGCTGCGGGTCGAGGACCGGTACGCCCACCTCTCGTACAACAAGCGGGACGAACTGGCCGCCGAGTTCGACCTGTTCATCAATCGAATGCGCGAGGGGGATCTTGTCTGCGCCACCGACGGCGGTGCGCTGTTCCTGGGGCGGGTCACCGGCGGCCCGCTGTGGGTGCAGAGCCCGGAGGAGCCGGCCGGTCTGCGTCGTACGGTCGCCTGGGACGGCCCCGGGATCGACCACGAGGAGCTTCCGGAGGAGTTGCGCGGACGGCTGCAGAGCCAGCACGACGTGGTGGACCTGACCGGCACCATCGGCCTGCTGCGGGAACTCGCCGTGGCGGGGAGGAGCACGAAGGCACCTGAGGTGCCCGAGGACGAGTCCGTGCTGCTCGCCCCGGGCGGCACGGCGACGGACGGCCGCTCCGGGTCCCAACTCCCTTATCCGGACGAGGGGCTGGCGAAGCGGCTGCTGGTGGACGAGGAGTGGCTGCGCGAGGTGCGTGACCTGCTGCAGGAGCGGCGGCAGCTGATCTTCTACGGGCCTCCCGGTACGGGGAAGACCTATCTGGCGCAGCACATCGCCGCGCACCTGGCCGGTGACCTGCGTGCGGTCAAGCTGGTCCAGTTCCATCCGTCCTACGCCTACGAGGACTTCTTCGAGGGCTTCCGGCCGACCGTCCAGGACGGGGGGACGGCGGGCGCGCTGACCTTCGCGCTGCGGTCGGGGCCCTTCCGGCAGTTGGTGGACCTCGCCGACGGCGATCCGGACACTCCGTACTTCCTGATCATCGACGAGATCAACCGGGCCAATCTGGCCAAGGTGTTCGGCGAGCTGTACTTCGTCCTGGAGTACCGCGACAGCACGGTCGACCTCCAGTATTCGGGCGAGTTCCGGCTGCCCCGCAACGTCTTCATCATCGGGACGATGAACACCGCCGACCGGTCCATCGCCCTGGTCGACGCGGCGATGCGGCGGCGCTTCGCCTTCCTGGCGCTCCATCCCGACGAGGAGCCGACCCGGGACCTGCTCACGCGGTGGGTCGAGAAGCGGGAGGAGGCCGGGGAGATCAGTCCGAACGAGGACGTGCCCGCCCTCCATCGTGAGCTCAACCGCCGGATCGAGGACAAGGACTTCAAGATCGGCCCCTCGTACCTGATGCGCGCGTCCGTCTTCGAGGAGGGCGGCTTGGAACGGGTGTGGAAGACGGCCGTCCTGCCGTTGCTGGAGGAGCACCATTACGGCGACGACCTGGTCGACGTCCACAGCCGGTACGGGCTGCCCGCCCTGCGCAGGGCCGTGGGCCGTCAGTCCCCGGTCGCCGGCCCCTCCGTTCCGGCGCCGTGACGCAGGGCGGCCCGGCGCACCGCGTCGACCTGCGGGAACACGGGCCGTGGACCGAGGTGGTCCTGACGCCCGAGGCCGGTCGCGCGCTGGCCGCGTCCGGGGTCGTGGACGCGCGGCCGGACCCGTACACCGCGGGTTCGCCCACCGCCTGGCAGGTACGCGGGCTGGGCAAGGTCGGCGCGGTCCGGCTGGGCGGGGTGGAGGTGCACATCGCGCCCAAGCTGCCCGTCCGCCGGCTGTTCTTCCTGCTCGGTTACGCGGCCGATCCGGTACGGCACTGGTGGGACGACCCCGGTGAGGTGCAGGTGGGCGAGGAGCGCGAGCTGCTGCCCGCACTGGCCTCGGCCTTCGTGCGCCAGGCCGAGCGGGCACTGCGGCGGGGAATGCTGCAGGGCTACCGCACCACGGACGCCGCCCTGACGGTCGTACGCGGCCGCATCCGCGAGGGCGACCAGCTGCGGCAACGCTTCGGGGTGCCCCTTCCCGTCGACGTCAGGTACGACGAGTACACGACGGACATCGCCGAGAACCAGCTGCTGCTGGCGGCGAGCACGCGCCTCCTCAGGATTCCGGGCGTGCCGCAGCCGGTCCGCCTCGGGCTGGCCCGGGTGCGCGCCCGGCTGTCGGAGGTGTCCGTGCTCGTGCCCGGCCACCGGCTGCCTGTGTGGCGTGCGACCCGGCTCAACAGCCGTTACCAGTCGGCGCTGCGCCTGGCCGGGCTGATCCTGGCCGACCGTTCGGCCGAGCGGTCGGGCACGGGGGTCCGGCTGGACGGGTTCGTCCTCGATCTGGCCGCCGTCTTCGAGGACTTCGTCTGCACGGCGCTGTCCCGGGCCCTTCGCCCCCACGGGGGCCACACGGTCGCCCAGGCGCGCCACCACCTGGACGAGGCGGACGGCATCCTCATGAGGCCGGACCTGGTCCGGTACGACGGCTCGGGACGCCCGCTGGGGGTGGCGGACGCCAAGTACAAGCAGGAGAAGCGGGACGGGTTTCCCGGGGCGGACCTCTACCAGATGCTGGCCTACTGCACCGTGCTCGGCCTGCGTGAAGGGCACCTCGTCTACGCGAAGGGCAATGAGCCCCAGCGGCGGCACGTGGTCAGAGGGGCGCGTATCGAGATCGTGCAGCACGCGCTCGATCTGGACCGGTCTCCGCAGTCCCTCCTGACAGCCGTGTCCGCGATCGCCGCCGCCATGGTGCCGGACTCAAGCGAGCGTGGGGACCGCAGCGGACGTCGTTGAGGCCCGGGCCGCGCCACAGGTGACCGCCGTGGTGGGTGCGGGGCAGCAGCCCGTTGTCGACGGCGGCCTTGAGCGGGCAGGGAGCGGGGTGTGGCGAGGGATTGGGTCATGATGCGGCCATGTCACTGCATGGGGGCGGCAAAGGGGAGGGCCGGGGGGTGGTGGGGTTGTCTATGCTGCCCCGGCCGTTGAGCGGGTCAACGGGCTTGTGGGGCAGGGGGGTTGCGAGCGATGAAGTCCGTGGTGCTGAACTGGGGGCCGACGCTGCTGTTCAGCGTGGTGTTGCCGTGGGTGACGTACGGGATGCTGACGGACGGCGGGACGGAGCCGGTGACGGCGCTGTTCCTGATCGCCCTGTGGCCGTTGGCCGAGGTGGGGATCTTCTACGGACTGCACCGGCGGGTGGACGAGTTCGGCGTGATGATCCTGGGCGTGCTGGTGCTGGGTGCGGTCAGTGCGCTCTTCTTCCACAGCGAGAAGATGGTCTTCGTGAAGGACTCGGCGGTGACGGGGCTGCTGGGGCTGGCGTTCCTGGTGACCCTGCTGCTGGAGCGGCCGGTGATGTTCTACTTCGGCCGGAAGTTCGCGACCGACGGGTCGGCGGAGGGGGTCGCGCGGTGGAACGGGTTCTGGGACGCGTATCCCGGATTCCGGTCCAGTCAGAGGAAGTTGACGGTGGTGTGGGGGGTGGCCTTCCTGGTGGTGGCGGGGGTGCGGATCGCGCTGACGTACGTCCTGGACACCCGGACGATGGTGGGGGTGTCCGGCATCCTGCCGTTCGTGGTGCTGGCCGGGTTGCTGACGTACACCATCAGGACGGGGAAGAAGGGGCGGGCGCGGATGGCCGGGGCGGGTGTGGGGGCTGGTGCCGGTGCGGAGGGGGTTGCGGCACCGGCGGTGGACACGGCGGGCTGACCGGGAGGGGGCCGGTCAGGCGGGGGTCCGTTTGCGGGCGGGTGCCTTCTTGGCCGGGGCCTTCTTGGCGGTGGAGGCCTTGGAGGCTTTGGTAGTTGAGGCTTTGGTGGTTGAGGCTTTGGTGGTGGTCGCGGTCTTGGTGGTCTTGGCCGGGCTCGACGTCGGCTTCTTCGCCGTGGTGGTGGTCTTCTTCGCGGCGGCCTTCTTGCGGGGCTTGAGCTCCGTGACCGTACCGGCGGCGGACGGCGTGTCGGGCTGCTCGCCCCGGGAGCTCTTCGCGGCGCGGACGCTGTTCTCCAGGGCGGCCATCAGGTCGATCACCTGGGCGTCGCCGCCGCTCTTCTCCGTGGCGGACGGTGAAATGGCCCCGCCGTTCTCGGACTTGGCGGCGATCAGCTCCTCGACGGCTTCGCGGTAGTCGTCGTGCAGGGTGGCGAGGTCGACCTCGCCGAGAGTGTCCATCAGGGTGTCGGCCAGGTCGAGTTCGGCGTCGCGGACGGTGACGTTGCCCTCGGGGGCGATGCCTTCCGGCTGGCGGATCTCGTCGGGCCAGAGCAGGCCGTGCATGGCGATGACGTCGTCGACGACGCGCAGCATGCCCAGGCGCTCGCGGCCGCGCAGGGCGAACTTGGCGATGGCGACCTTGCGGCTGCGGGCGAGGGCCTCGCGCAGCAGGGTGTACGGCTTGGCGGCCGGGACGCCGTTCGCGGAGAGGTAGTACGCCTGGTCCATCTGGAGGGGGTCGATGGAGGCCAGCGGGACGAAGGCGACGATCTCGATGGTGCGGGCCGTGGGGAGCGGGAGGGCGGCCAGGTCGTCGTCCGTGATGGGGATGATCGAGCCGTCGGCGTCCTCGTACCCCTTGCCGATGTCGGCCGACTGGACCTCCTGCTCGTCCAGCTCGCACACCTTGCGGTAGCGGATGCGGCCGCCGTCGGCGGTGTGGATCTGGCGGAAGGAGATGGCGTGGTTCTCGGTCGCGTTGAAGAGCTTGATGGGGATGCTGACCAGTCCGAAGGAGATGTTGCCGTTCCAGATTGATCTCATGCCCGTGATCCCTTTCGGTGGGATTCTTATGGTATGTCGCCCATGACGGAGGTGGAGGGTCGAAGGCTGGCCCTCAGCAATCTGGAGAAGGTGCTGTTTCCGGGGACGGGGACCACGAAGGGGGAGCTGCTGCATTACGTCGCGACGACGGCGGGGGCGTTGCTGGCGCACGTCCATGACCGGCCGATGTCCTTCCTGCGGTTTCCGGACGGGGTGGGGGGCCAGACCTTCTTCGCGAAGAATCCGCCGCCGGGCAAGCCCGCCTGGGTGAAGACGGTGGAGGTGCCGCGGTCGGAGGGGGTGACCGCGCGGCAGGTCGTCGTCAGCGACCTGGCCTCGCTGATGTGGGCGGCGAACCTGGTCGTGGAGTTCCATGTGCCGCAGTGGCGGGCGGAGTCGCCGGGGGTGGCGGACCGGCTGGTCTTTGACCTGGACCCGGGGGAACCGGCGGGCATGGCCGAGTGCGCCGAGGTCGCGCTGTGGCTGCGGGGGCGGCTGGCGGCGGACGGGCTCGGGGCGTGGGCGAAGACCTCCGGCTCGAAGGGGCTGCATGTGCTGGTGCCGGTGGAGCCGACCCCCTCCGAACGGGTGACGGCGTACGCGAAGCGGCTGGCGCAGGAGGCGGAGGCGGATGCGGGGCTCGGGGGGCTGGTGGTGGCGCGGATGACGCGGGCGTTGCGGCGGGGCAAGGTCTTCGTGGACTTCAGCCAGAACGCGGCGTCGAAGACGACTGCGGCGGCGTACACGGTACGGGCGAGGGCGGGGGCGACGGTGTCGACGCCGGTGGGGTGGGAGGAGCTGGAGGGGGCGCCGCGGGGGTTGTCGTTCGGGATGGGGGAGGTGGTGGGGAGGTTGGCGGAGAGGGGGGATTTGCTGGGGCCGTTGCTGAATTTGAATCGGGCGGGGGGTTTGCCGCGGGGGTGAGGGGGGCCGCGGGGGTGAGGGGGTGCGGCTTGGCCCCTGCGGGGGTGTGTGGGCGGTAGGGGGTGGGCCGGGGCCCCTTTGGACGGGCGTCCGGCGGGGGGCTTGGCCGGGGGGCGGTGTCGGGGTGGGCCGGGGGCGAGAGGGCCGGTACGGGGCTGGGCCGGAGTCGGGCGGGCCGCCCCCTTGCCCGCCCGTTCCGCCCCCGGGGGGCGGCCCCGCCGCCCAAGGGGGCGGGGGGGAAGGGCGGAGGCCGAAGGGGCGGGGGGAGGAGGGCGGAGCCCCAGGGGGCGGGGGGAGGAGGGCGGAGCCCCAGGGGCCGGGGCTGCAAAGGGCGGAGTCCAAGGGGGCCGGGGGGGGGGGGGCGGCCGGGGGGGGGGGGGCGCCGGGGGGGGGGGGGGGGCGGGGGGGGGGGCCCGCGGGCCGGCCGGGGGGGGGGGGGGGGGGGGCCCCCCCCCGGGGGGGGGGGGGGGGCGGGGGGCCCCCCCGGGGGCGGGGGCTGCAAAGGGCGGAGTCCAAGGGGGCCGGGGCGGCTTCGCCGCCGGGGATATGGCTGCCCGGAGGGCATGCCATTCAGGGGCGCGGGGAACTGCGCGACCAGCCACGACGCACCCGCACGGGCCGGAAACCCACCACCCCCTGCACGGGAACCGTGCACGCCCCCTCGGGTCTAGGTGAAGGGGCGGGGCCGGGGCGAGAACCCGCCGAAGGCGGGGCGGGGTTCGGGGGCGGAGTCCCCGGCAGGAACAGCACCCCCACCGGCCCGCACGAAGAAGCCGAGCCGCCCCGGAGGGTCAGGAGCGGAGCCAGGTGTGGCGGTTGCGCGCAAGTGCGTGGAGGGACTCGATGTCCGCAGGCTTGAGAACGCCGCCCAGGCGCGAGAGCGTCGCCGCCGCCGAGCCGTCGCGGAGGACCTGGAGGTCGTCCGGGGCCGGTACGGTCCCGTCGACGCGGCTCGCCCCGACGACCGCCAGGCACGCCCGCACCCCCGCCGCCAGCACCAGCGACGCCCGCTCGGCGTCGTGCACCGCCCGGCGCACGACCGCGTCCGTCAGCTGGAAGCGACGGTTCCGCGAGGCGACCGTACGGACCGTGAGCACCCCCGCGGGACCGATCAGCAGATGGTCGAGGACGTCGAGCCGGGTCCCACCGGCCAGCGGCACGCAGTGCAGGACGCGCCACCCCACCCCCTCCAGCCCCTCCAGCTCCTCCCCCATCCGCTGGAGCGCCGCCAGCGCCTCCCGCTGCGGATCGGCCCGGAAGCGCCGGAGCACCGGGGCCTCCCCCAGCCCCGCGTACAGCGTCTCCCCCGGCCGGTTCGGCGCGAGGTCGTCGTCCGGGTGGAGGGCGAGGCGCAGCAGGTCGGCCGAGGACGGCACCGGTGGCGGCCCCACGGTCAGCGGCCCGGTGACGTACGGGGCGAGGGCGGTCAGCACCTCCTCGCGGCGCCCTTCCGCGAGCAGGCTCACCCGGCCGGTGTCGCGGTCGTACCAGGCGAGGGTGCGGCCGGTGGCGAGCGTGACGTAGAGCCGGGCGCCGCCGTGGCCGTGGGCCGGTGTGACTCGCAGTGGCTTCATGGTGCATCACCCCTTGCCATGGGAACAGCATGCGCCCCTCCGGGGCAACAACTGTGCGCGTGTGGGCGGGAGTTGACCGCGAGTTGTCCGGGAGTTGACCTCACCGGCGTCAGGAACGACCGCCCGGACGACCACCCCGACGCCACGCACGACCGCCCGCACGACCGCCCCGGCACCACGTACGACCGCCCGTTCGACCCCCGGACGTCGCCCCGGGAACCACCGGCGGCCCCCCGCGCGTTGAAGCACTGACAGGAGCAGGCGGTACGACAGAGGACCAGCGCCCGAGGCCGACCCCCCGGGCGCAGTGAATCGGGGGCAGAAATGATCATCTTTGGCACCAGGGGCTACATCTACCAGCTGGCGATGCTGACCCTTCTGTGCGGCCACTGCGGCAACCCCTCCGCGCACGCACTGCGCAAACGGGTCACGAAGTTCACCCTCTTCTTCGTGCCGCTGTTCCCGGTCTCCACGAAGTACGCCACCCAGTGCACCTTCTGCGGGGCCGAACGCCGCCTGGAGCGGGAGGAGGCCGAGCGCCTCCAGGCCCAGGGCGGCATGGGGGGAGGCCAAGGCGGCCAGGGCTTCCAGCCCGGCGCCGGCGGGATACCGCAGCAGCAGAACCCGTACCAGCAGTAGCGCACCCCCGCACACCCCCGCACACCTCTGACCTGCACGGACGTCGGCCGTTGGGCGGCTGTTACAAGAACGATGAATCTCCGCAATAGCGGACATTTAGGATTCATCGCATGAGTCACACGAGTACGACGACCCAGCCCCGCAAGCAGCAGCCCCGCACGGCCAGGCTCGTGGCCGCGTCCGCTCTCACCGTCGCCCTCGGCGGCGGACTCGTCGCCTGCGGCGGAGGTGGCGCCTCCGCGGCCCTCGCGCCGGACGTGAACGTCAAGAACGTCGCGACCCAGGGTCAGGACCAGGGCCAGGACCAGGGCAAGGAGGCGGAGCCGCTCAAGGCCTCCAAGCCGACCGGCCTGACCATCCCCTCCGCGGGCGTGAAGACCAGCACGATGCTCGACCTCGGCCTGGACAAGAACCAGGAGCTGGAGGTGCCGTCCGTGGCCGACGCCGAGAAGCCCGGCTGGTACACCGGCGCGGTCACCCCCGGCGAGAAGGGCGCCTCGATCCTGGTCGCGCACTACGACACCGCCAAGGGTCCGGCCCTGCTGCGCAACGTCGCCAAGATGAAGATCAACGACTCCATCGAGGTCAAGCGGGCGGACGGCAGCACCGCGAAGTTCAGGATCCGCGAGATCCAGCAAGTGGACAAAAAGGACTTTCCTACGAATAAGGTCTATGGGAAGACCGACCGTCCGGAACTGCGCCTCATCACCTGCGGGGGCCCGATCCGGGACGGACACCGCTCTGACAACATCATCTTCTTCGCCGACCTCGTGAAGTAGGGGCCGGCAGGGAGGGGAGTCCTTGTTCCTCCGCCGCCGCCCCGACGGCCGTGGGGGGCCCGGGGGGGCCCCCGGCGCCCCCCGCCCCCCCCCCCCCCCCCGCCCCCCCCCGCCCCGCCGCGGCGGGCCGCGCCCACCCC
>NZ_JBIUXN010000004.1:65886-407471 GCF_044744005.1 Streptomyces sp. NPDC087440
CGCTGTGCGGGGCGTGTGGGGGGGGGGGGGGGGGGGGGGGGGGGCCGGGCGGGGCCCCCCCCCCCCCCCCCCCCCGCGCCCGCCCCCCCCCCCCCCCCCCCCCCCCCCCCACGGCCGCACCCCCGAGCCGGGACCGTCGCCGTCGCTGTCGCTGTCGCCGTCGCCCACCGCGCGACGGCGCTCCGTCGTGTCGGCGGCCGTTCTGGCGGGCGCCGTCTGCGCCGGGATGACGGGCTGCGTCCAGGCGGGCGAGCTGAAGAGCGCGGGCCCCGCCCCCACGGCGGTCGGCCCGGTGCGGCTGTGGCCCACACTGCCGCCCGCCACCGCGCCCGCCGAGGACTTCGGGGCGGCCGAGACCGAGACCGCCCGGGGCATCAAGGTCCCGGACGGCGACGTGCACAAGGTGAACGCGGTCGCGGTCGTCCAGGCGGAGGTGGCCGCACACCCGGACACGTACAGCGGACCCGACGGTCTGTACGCGGAGACCGTGGCCCAGCTGGACCGGTGCGGGGAGCGGCCGAAGCAGTGCCCGGTGCTCCAGCCGTACTACCGCGACCTCACCGGTGACGGGAAGGACGAGCTGATCCTCGGGATCAAGATGCCCGAGCACCAGCTCGCCATCCGCGCCTACCTCGCCGAGAAGGGCGGGCTGACCCGCATCATGGGCACCTCGGACGCGGTGACCAGCGTGGCGTTCGCGGGCCGCGACCTGGTGCTGCGGGTGCCCGCGGGGATCGCCGGATACGAGTACCGCACGGCCTGGACCTGGGACGCCCGCCAGCACGCGATGCTGGCCACGCAGGACCAGATCGTCCATGTCGTCCGCGGCCCGAGACCGCACCGCACCGGCCCGGGAACGGGCACCGGCACGGGTCCGGGAACCGGCCCCGGCACCGGTCGCGGTGGAGGCCCCCACGCCCACCCGGACCCCGGCCCCACCCCCGGACCCCCCGCATGAGCCCCCGCCGGTTGCGGTTCCCCGCCTGGACCGCCTCGCTGACCTGGAAGGCGCTCGCCTTCCTCACCGTGATCTGCTGCCTGCTCGCCTTCTTCCTGGGCGCCCTCGTGCACGTCTCCGTCACCCACCAGACCGTCGAGCAGGCCCGTGAGAAGGCCCTCGACCGCCTCGGCCGGGCGGCCGAGGCGTACGAGGCGGGCGAGCCGCTGCCGCCGGGCGCGGGCATCGACCTGCCGGGGCTGCCGGAGCCCCTGCGGCAGCTGAACCGCAAGGGCGAGCAGGGCACCGTCGTGGAGAACGACCTCGACGGCCGCCCCCGGATGTGGGCGGCCCGCGCCGCCGACCGGCGGTCCCTGGCCGTGGCGCTCGACTACCAGCAGGGCGTGGACACCATCACCGGCCTGGACCGGGCCATCCTCGGCTCCTCGGTGCTGGCCATCGGCGCAACGCTGCTGGTGGGCGCGTTCGCCGTCACCCGGGTGACCCGCAGGCTGCACCAGACCGCCCGGGTGGCCCGCCGGATCGGCGCGGGCGACCTGGACGCCCGGGTGCACGACCCCCGCAACCAGGACCCGGACCGGCACGAGGACGAGGTCTCCATCGTCTCCGGCGCCCTGGACACCATGGCCGGGACGCTCCAGGGCAAGCTGCTGAGCGAGCAGCGCTTCACCGCCGACGTCGCCCACGAGCTGCGCACCCCGCTGACCGGTCTGACCGCCGCCGCCGGGCTGCTGCCGCCGGGCAGGCCGTCGGAGATGGTGCAGGAGCGGGTGGACGCCATGCGGCGGCTGACCGAGGACCTGCTCGAAATCTCCCGGCTCGACTCGGGCAGCGAGCAGGTGGAGCTGGACCTGCACCGGCTCGGTCCGCTGGCCGAGCGGGCGGTGCGGGCGATTCCCGCTCCGACCGAGGTCAGGGTCGTACGGGACGTGGGCGTCGAGACGGACCGGCGACGGCTGGAGCGGGTGCTCGGCAATCTCGTGGCGAACGCGCACAAGCACGGGCGGGTGCCGGTGGTACTGACCGTGGACGGTCCGGTGATCACCGTGCGTGACCACGGGGACGGCTATCCGGCGTACCTGGTGGAGCACGGGCCGCAGCGTTTCCGTACCGAGGCGGGCGGCTCGCAGGGCGGGCACGGGCTCGGGCTGACCATCGCGGTGGGCCAGGCGGAGGTGATCGGGGCCCGGTTGACGTTCACCAACGCGCCGGAGGGAGGGGCCGTCGCCCGGCTCGTACTCCCCGTGCACGAGCAACTCCCCAAAGCCCCGCACATCAACACAAAGTGACACTTTGCGATCAATAAGTGGCGATTCTAGGGTGAGACAAGCGAGTTGAGGGCTGCGTCCCGCAACGGGGCGCGGCCACTCCTCCCTAGGAGGCAACATGCTCACCCCCACGAAGCTCCAGAAGGTCGCCCTGTGCGCCGCCGCCGGTGCACTGTCCGCCGCCCTCGCCGCCACCCCGGCCCTCGCCGACCAGGCCGTGCCCGACACGGCCCCCGTCGAGCAGGCCGTCCCCGACAGCGCCCTCGCCGGGCAGGCCGTCCCCGACACCGCGTCCGTCGACCCCGCCGCCGCCCACCCCCAGCACACCGAGGGCCGCGTCACCGCCAGGTCCGGGCTGAAGCTGCGCGACAAGCCGACCCGCAGCAGCCGGATCATCCGCACCGAGCCTTACGGCGCGATCGTCCACATCTTCTGCAAGACCACCGGCGACCACGTCGAGGGCAACGACCACTGGTACCTGCTCACCGACGGCACCTGGGCCTGGGGCTCCGCCCAGTACATCGTGCCGAGGGGCGGGCACTCCCCCCGCTGGTGCTGACCCGCGACTCCGTCGAGGGGCGGGCGCGCACCTGGGGCCACACTCCGGAATGACGCCCCCGCCCCCTCGATGACATATACGGACATTAAGCACAATCGCTTGTTACGTTTCCGGGGTGACCGACGCTCCCGGGGTGACCGACGCTCCCCCACCCGAGCTCCGCCTCCCCAAGCGGCGCGGCGTCGAGCTCTGCCTCCTCGTCGGCGCCGTCCTGATCGCGGTGCTCGGCTACTGCGCCACGGGCCTGGGCAAGACCGGGACCGCCCCGCCCGACGCCCTGAAGTACGGCGCGGGTCTCGGCGTCCTCGCCCTGGTCGCGCACTTCGCGGTGCGCTTCCGGGCCCCGTACGCCGATCCGCTGCTGCTGCCGATCGCCGTGCTGCTCAACGGCATCGGGCTGGTCCTGATCTACCGCCTCGACCTGGAAACGCCCAAGGACCAGGCGGCGTTCACCCAGCTCACCTGGTCGACGCTGGGGGTCGGCCTGTTCATCGCGGTCGTCGTGCTGCTGCGCGACCACCGGGTGCTGTCCCGGTACGCGTACGTCTCGTGCGCGGCGGCCCTGTTCCTGATGGCGGTGCCGATCTTCTTCCCCGCCATCAACGGCGCGAAGATCTGGATCAGGTTCGGGGGCCTGTCCTTCCAGCCCGGCGAGTTCGCGAAGATCCTCCTGGCGGTCTTCTTCGCCGCCTACCTCGCCGCGAACCGCAACGCCCTCGCCTACACCGGCCGCACCTTCCTCTTCAAGCGCCTCCAGCTGCCGACCGGCCGGGTGCTCGGCCCGATCGCCGCGATCTGGCTGCTCAGCGTGGGCGTCCTGGTCCTGGAGAGGGACCTGGGCACCTCGCTCCTCTTCTTCGGCCTCTTCGTGATCATGCTGTACGTCGCCACCGGCCGCACCGGCTGGATCGCGGTGGGCCTGCTGCTCGCGGCGGTCGGCGCGTACGCAGTGGGGTCGGTCGAGCCGCACGTGCACAGCCGGGTCGCGGACTGGCTGCACCCCTTCGCCTCCATCGAGGCGGGCAACGGGCCCGGCCAACTCGCCCAGTCCCTCTTCGCGTTCGCCGCAGGGGGGATGCTCGGCACCGGTCTCGGCCTCGGCCACTCCATCCTCATCGGCTTCGCCGCGAAGTCCGACTTCATCCTCGCCACCGCGGGCGAGGAGCTCGGCCTGACCGGCCTGACCGCGCTCTTCCTGCTGTACGCGCTCCTGGTGGCCCGCGGCTACCGGGCGGGCCTCGCCCTGCGCGACCCGTTCGGCCGCCTGCTCGCCATCGGTCTCGCCTCGATCGTCGCGCTCCAGGTCTTCGTCATCGCGGGCGGGGTGATGGGCCTGATCCCGCTGACCGGCATGGCGATGCCGTTCCTCGCCCAGGGCGGCTCGTCCGTCGTCACCAACTGGATCATCGTGGCGCTGCTGATCCGGGTCAGCGACTCGGCCCGCAGCCCCCGCCCGTCCGCCGCGGACACCGGGCAGATCGCCGCCGTGGTGGAACGGGACCTGGCCGGGCTCAGCGACGTACGGACGAAGTCGGAAGGGAAACAGTCGACCTTGGAAGGGAAGCGGCCGACGTGATCCGCTACATCCGCCGGGCGGCCGGGTGCTGCCTGATCCTGCTGGTCGCCCTCCTCCTCAACGCCGCCCGCGTCCAGGTCCTCCAGGCCGACGCGCTCGACGACAACCCGGCCAACCGGCGCCAGAACATCGTCCGGTACGCCCAGGAGCGCGGGAACATCCTGGTCGACGGCAAGCCCGTCACCGGCTCCAAGGACACCGGCGAGCAGCTGCGCTGGGAACGCACCTACGCCCAGGGCCCGTTGTACGCGCCGGTCACCGGCTACGCCTCGCAGACGTACGGGACGGCCTTCGTCGAGGCCGCCGAGGACGACATCCTCTCCGGCACCGATCCGATGCTCGCCCCGCTCCCCTTCTGGACCGAGCTGACCCGGGCGCAGCAGCCCGGCGGGAACGTGGCGACGACGATCCGGGCCGCCGCCCAGCGGGCCGCGTACGAGGGCCTGGGCGGGCGGCGCGGTGCGGTCGCCGCCCTGGAGCCCGCCACCGGGCGCATTCTGGCGCTGGTCAGCAGCCCTTCGTACGATCCGGGACTGCTGTCGGGGACGGGCCGCACGGTCGCCGAGACGTGGGCGCGGCTCAACGCCGCGACGAGCCAGCCGATGCTGAACCGGGCGATCCGGCAGACGTATCCGCCGGGCTCCACCTTCAAGATCGTGACGGCGGCGGCGGCGCTGGACGCGGGGGTGGTGGGCGACGTGGACGCGCCGACGGACACCCCGGACCCGTACGTCCTGCCGGGCACCCGCACCCCGCTCCCCAACGAGGCGAGCGGCTGCGAGAAGGCGTCGCTGGCGTACGCGATCCGGGTGTCGTGCAACACGGTGATGGCGAACCTGGGGGTGAAGACGGGACTGGCGTCGATGCTGGACACGGTGGGGCGGTTCGGGTTCAACGACCGGGGCATCCGGATTCCGTCGCCGGTCGCGGCGAGCAACTTCGACAAGAGCATGAGTGACGACCAGTTGGCGCTGTCCTCCATCGGGCAGTTCGACACGCGGGCAACTCCCTTGCAGATGGCGATGGTTGCGGCGGCGGTGGCCAACGGCGGCGACCTCAACCGGCCGCACCTGGTGGACAGCACGACCACGAAGAAGGGCGGGCTGGTCGCGCAGACGGCCACCCGCTCGTACCAGCAGGCGATGAATCCGGCGACGGCGATGCAGCTCCAGCGGATGATGGTCGACGTCGTGGAGAACGGCACCGGCGGCAATGCCGCGATCCCGGGTGTCACGGTGGGCGGCAAGACGGGCACGGCGCAGCACGGGGTGGGCAACTCCGGTGTGCCGTACGCCTGGTTCATCTCCTGGGCGCAGAAGGACGGGGCGGGGGTGCCGGGGGTGGCGGTGGCCGTGGTGGTGGAGGACGCGGCGGCACGGCGCGGGGACATCACGGGCGGGGGGCTGGCGGCGCCGATCGCGCGGTCGGTGATGGAGGCGGTGCTGGGAGACTGATCCGCATGGATGTGGATCGGTCGTTGGCGCGGATCGCGGAGGCGGACCCGCGCCTGTGCGCGTTCCTGGAGGTGTGGCAGGACGCGGCTCCCGACCCCGCCCTCTCCGAACTCCCGCTGTACGGGCTGCCGTTCGCGGTGAAGGGGCGTGCGGGTCTACGCTCCTACGCCGCGCGGAGGCTGGTCGCGGCGGGGGCGGTGCCGGTGGGGGCGACGTCGGTGCCGGGCCCGGGGACGTACTGGCAGACGTGGGGCCTGGGCGCCGGGGGCCGGACCCTGAACCCCCACCGGCCGGACCTCACCCCCGGGGGTTCCTCGGCCGGTTCGGCGGTGGCGGTCGCGGCGGGGATGGTGCCGCTGGCCACCGGGAGCGACGGGGCGGGGTCGGTGCGGATTCCGGCGGCGTGGTGCGGGGTGTTCGGGCTGCGGACGACGCGGGGACTGCTGCCGTCGCCGGACCGTACGGGGCTGGCGACGGCGGGGGTGCTGGGGAGGTCGGCGGCGGAGCTGGAGGCGTACTTGGGGTGCGTGGTGGAGGGGTACGAGGCTGCGGAGGTGCTGCCGACGCGGGCGGTGTGGTCGCCGGACCTGGGCTTCGCGGCGGGCCCTGACCTGGACGAGGAGGTGGCGGGGATCGCGCGGCGGGCGGCGGAGCGGCTGTTCGTACTGGAGGAGGCTGCGGACTTCGCCCTCCTGGACCCCCGACAGGAGTGGTTCGCGATACGGGGCGGGGGTGCGCCGGGGCCGGTGGCCCGGGAGAACGATGCCCGCCTGGCCGAACTCTTCTCCGGTGTACGGGTGTTGGCGACTCCGGTCACCCCCTTTGGCCCGCACGGGCACGAGGGGCCGGACGGCCGCTTCTCCACCGCGCTGACGTGGGCGTTCAACGTGAGCGGGCATCCGGCGGCGAGCGTCCCGGCGGGCTTCACGGCGGACGGCTGCCCGGTGGGCCTGCAACTCGTCGCGGGCTTCGGGGCGGAGAACCTGCTGGCGGGGCTGGCGGCACGGGTGGCCCCGGGGCCGCCGCCCCGGTTCAGCGGCGGCGGTTGATCGCGGTCAGGTCGATGTCGATCGGGAAGGGGACGGAAAGCTTGAGGCGGTCGTGGAAGATTCCGGCCGCGCCGTACGTGTGGGTCGCAGGATCGAGTTCGAAGACGTACACGACGGGGAGGCCGTAACTCTCCTCGACGCGCCAGAAGTGCGGGATACCGGCGGCGGCGTACTTGCGCGGCTTTGTCTCACGGTCACGCTCAGCGGACTCGGCAGAGACGACTTCCACCGCGAGAACGACGTCCTCCGGTGTGAACCAGGTCTGCCCCGGCCCTGTGTCCGCGTCGACCGGCACGACGACGATGTCGGGCTCCGGGCGGTTCCGGTCATTCAGCCGGACTGTCAGCTCCCGGACCGCTTCCAGATGCTCCGGAGCCTGCTCCATCAGCGCGTTCTCCAGCAGACGCATGACGCGCGAGTGAAACCGGGTCTGCGGACTCATGAAGACGAGGCTCCCGTCGATCAGCTCCGTGTGCGGAGGAAGATTCGGAAGCCGGTCGAGGTCGTCAGCCGTCCACCCGCCGACGGGCGGACGGACCCACTCGTAGCTCTCGTCCAGCCCGTACTCGCGTGCGGCGCTCATGATTGCTCCCATGGGGCGGAGTCTGTCTGACGCGGAAAGCCTACCCAGAGTGATTGCCGAACCGCCCCTCGTACGAGTGATCGGCGATCCGCCCTTGACAGCCGCCCCCTCACCCCAGCGCCTCCCTCCGCTCCAACCACTCCCCCGGCATCCCCTCCACTCCCACGCGTGCCCCCACGATTCCGCCCGTGATCGCGCAGGTCGTGTCGACGTCGCCGAAGCCCTCGGCGGTCGACCACAGGGCGTCCTCCAGGGAGTCGGGGTGGCGGGCGGCCGTCCACACCGCGAAGGGGACCGTGTCGTCGGCCCGGATGCGCTGCCCGTTGCCGAGCAGGTCGGCCGCCTTCCACGGGGCGGTGGTGAAGGGGAGGCCGGCCGCCCTGAGCAGTCCGTCACGCACCGGGCCGGGCGGGGTGCGTTCCGCGACCCCGGTGAGGGTCAGTTCGCCCCGTACCGAGAGGGCCGCGGCGACGGCGACCGCCACCGCCCCGGCGATGCCCTGCGGGTGGGCGTGGGTGACCCGGGCGGACAGTGCGGCCTCTTCGGCGGCACGGTCGAGGTCGGGTGCGAACCAGGCGCCCAGCGGGGCGACCCGCATCGCCGCCCCGTTGCCCAGGCTGCCGCCCTCGAAGAGGGAGGGCGCGAGCGTGCGCCAGTCGCCGGGGTGGGCGAGGAGTCCGGGGAGCAGGACGTGCATGCCGTGGCCGTAGCCGCGCCCCGGGTCCGCGTCGAAGGTCAGGGCGAAGCAGGCGGCCAGGCGGTCGGGGACGACGCGGCCGTGTTCGGTGAGGACGCGGTGCAGGGCGAGGGCCATCGCGGTGTCGTCGGTCCAGTGCCAGACGGGGCCCTCCGGGAGGCGCCGGGCGCGGACGTCGTCGTACGCGGTGTCCGGGACCAGGCCCTCCCGGAAGCGGAAGAGGGGGAACCAGCGCTCCCCGAAGGCGTCCCCGAGGGCGAGCGCTTCGAGGCTGCGGCGGGCGGCGGGGCGGTTCTCGGCGGGTGCGTCCGTGCTCGTACCGGGTGGGTTCATGGGCAGCATCGTGCCCGGTGGGCGGGAGGGGGTACATCCCTCAGGGTGTGGGGAGTTGCCCGGCTGTGAGGGGGTTGGAGCACACCGGCCCGGCGCTGGTCTTCGACGCGGGCGTGCGCGACATGGTGCGGATCTCCGACGCCCGGATGTCGGGCACCGCCTTCGGCACGTGCGTGCTGCACGTGGCGCCGGAGGCGGCGGTGGGCGGCCCGCTCGCCTTCGTGCACACCGGGGACCTGGTCCGCCTGGCGTCTCCCCCGTCCTCGAAGTGCCCTTCCACGCCGACGGATCGCAAGCTGGACCTCGTCGAGCGGGAGCTGCTGACCACGCTGCTGCTGGAATGCACCCGCCGCCGCACCGACGTCGCCGCCGTGGTGTCCGTGCCCGACCACGCCACCCGGCACGCCGTCGCGCAGGCGCTGCGCGCCGCCGAGCTGGGCGCGGACGCCCTGAACCTGCTGCCGCCGCATTTCCTGGGCCCCTCCCGGGACGCGGTGCCGGCGCACGTACGGGCCGTGCTGACGGCCATGGACCCGCTGCCGGTGGTGGTGCAGTACGCGCCCGCCCAGACCGGCACCGCCCTGGACGCGGCGACGCTGCACCTGCTCGCCGCCGGGGAGCGTCCGCTGCCCGCGTTCGTCGGGTACGCCGGCGCGGCGCGGTCGGGGTGCAGCCGGGGTGCTCGTTCACCGAGTTGTACGTCGAGCTGTGGCGCCGGTGGGAGGCGGGCGACGAGGCCGGTGCGGTGGCCCTGCACACCCGGATGGTTCCGTATCTCTCGTACTGGATGCAGGGCGTGGAGCTGATCGTGGCGGCCGAGAAGGAGATCTCGGTACGGCGCGGCTGGTTCGGCTCCGCGCACTGCCGGGCGCCGGGGCACCGGCTGGACGAGGAGGAACTGCGGATGATCGACCGGTTCTGCGTGGAATTCGCCGCCGAGATACCGGAGCTCGGCCGATGAGCCCCGAGGTGGTGGTGTACGGGGAGGCCATGCTGCTGATGCTGGCCGAGCCGGGGATTCCGCTGGAGCGGGCGGTCGCCTTCCGGCGGTCGGTCGCGGGCGCGGAGTCCAACGTGGCGGCGGGCCTGGCCCGGCTGGGCCACCCGGTGCGCTGGCTGGGGCGGGTCGGCGACGATCCGGCGGGCCGGGCGGTGCTGGGCCTGCTGCGGGCCGAGGGCATCGACACCACGCACGCGGTGGTCGACCCCGAGGCCCCGACCGGGCTGCTGCTGCGCGACAGCCATCCGGCGCGCGGCATCGACGTGCAGTACTACCGGGCGGGTTCGGCGGCGTCCCGGCTGTCGGCCCGGGAGCTGACACCGGAGGCGCTCGGCGGGGCCCGGCTGCTGCACGTCACCGGCATCACGCCGATGCTGTCGGCGGCCGCCCGCCGGGCGACGCTGCGACTGTTCGACCTGGCGGACGCGGCAGGCGTACGGATCTCCTTCGACCCGAACGTACGGCTGAAGCTGGGTGCGCCGGAGCAGTGGCGCGAGGTGGTGGCGCCGCTGCTGGCGCGGGCGGACGTGGTGCTGGCCGGGGAGGACGAGCTGGAGGTCCTGGGCGTACGGAACGGGGCGGCCGGGGTGCTGACGGCACAGCAGGCGGCGCTCGCCGGGCGGCGGGGCGTGCAGGACTGGGTGGCCCGGGCGGCGACGGACCGGCCGCCGGTGGTGGTCGTCAAGCACCGTGACAAGTCGGCCACGTGCCTGACCCCGGAGGGGAGTTGGACCCACCCGGCCTTCTCGGTGCCGGTGGTGGACCCGGTCGGGGCGGGGGACGCGTTCGCCGCCGGGTTCCTGTCGGCGCTGCTGCGGGAGGCACCGTACGAGACCTGTCTGCGTGAGGCGGCGGCGGTGGCCGCTCTGGTGGTGCAGTGCGCCACGGACACCGACGGGCTGCCGGACCGGCGGGGCCTGGAGCGCGCGCTGACGTCGTTCGGCGGGGACGCCGAGACCGTGAATCGCTGAACACCCGTGAATCAGAGGAGTAGTTGACATGACGTACCGCTGGGAACTCGTCCGTGCCGTCACCGAACAGCGTGTCTTCGGCATCGTGCGGAGCGCGGGGCCCGAGGACGCGGTCGCGGCCGCCACGCAGGTGCTCGACGCCGGGCTGCACGCCGTCGAGGTGTCGCTGACCACCCCGCGCGCGCTGACCGCCGTGGCGCACCTCGCCGAGACCCGTCCGGAGGCGCTGATCGGGGCGGGCACCGTCATCGACGGCGCGGCGGCGCGGGCGGCCGTGGAGGCGGGGGCCCGCTTCCTGGTCTCGCCGAGCCTGCACCCGGAGGTCATCCGTACCGGTCACCGGTACGGGGTGCCGGTCTTCCCGGGTGTCGCGACGCCGACCGAGATGGTCCGGGCCCTGGAGGAGGGCGCCGACGGCCTGAAGCTCTTCCCCGCCTCCGCCGTCTCCCCCTCCTGGCTGCGGGACGTGCGCGCGGCGCTCCCGCAGGCCCCCGTGATACCCACCGGAGGTGTGACCATCGACAACGCACCGGAGTGGATCTCGGCCGGTGCGGTGGCCTGCGGCATGGGTTCGGCGCTGACGTCGGGCGGGGCCGGGGCGGCGGGCGAACGGGTACGGACCCTGCTCGACCGGCTCGCGCGGGCCGCGGCCCGCTGACGTAGCGAGGCGAAACGGGGAACCGGGCGCTGCGGAACGGGTTCGGGCCGTCGTGCACGCGGCGCAGGGCGAGGTCGAACGCCTCCTGAACGGTGGCGGGGAATCCTGCGCCCTGGGCGGCTGAGGCGGCCGGGCGGAGGGGGTCGCGCTCAAAAGTGGGACACTTCGGCGGCAAACTGTCCCACTTTTCAGAGGGCCCCCTCCGCCGTCCGCGCCTCGGACCCCGCCCCTGCGTGGCCACCATCTCCTCCGCCGAGGACTTCGTGCACTGTGTCGCGGCCCCCGTGCGCACCGCCATCGGCGAGGTGCTGCCCGAGGCCGATGACGCGGTCGTGGCGGCACCGGCGACGCCCGGCACGCGCGGTTACGCGCTGGTGGACGCGGTGACCGGCCGGGTTCGCGGGGTCAGGACTCCGCGTCCGCCGCACCGGCCGCGATGGCGTCCCGTACCTCCGCCACCCGTTCCGCCTCCTCCGTCGCGAAGCGTTCGCGGTCCAGTTGCTCGGCGATCTCCTCGTCCTGGGTCATGAGGAGGTCGAGGTTGGAGTCGCCGAGTTCGAAGACGCCCATGTCGACGTACGCCTTCTGGAGGCGTTCGCCCCACAGGCCGATGTCCTTCACGCATGGGACGATGCGCGAGAAGAGCAGCTTGCGGAAGAGGTGCAGGAACTCGGACTGCTCGGTGAACTCGTGCGCCTCCTGCTTGGGCACGCCGAAGTTCTCCAGGACCTCGACCCCGCGCAGGCGGTCGCGCATCAGGTAGCAGCCCTCGATGACGAAGTCCTCGCGCTCCTTGCGTTCGGCGTCGGAGAGCTGCTTGTAGTAGTCGCGCAGGGCCATCCGGCCGAACGCCACGTGGCGGGCCTCGTCCTGCATGACGTACGCGAGGATCTGCTTGGGCAGCGGCTTGGTGGTGGTGTCGCGGATCATGCCGAAGGCGGCGAGGGCCAGGCCCTCGATGAGGACCTGCATGCCGAGGTAGGGCATGTCCCAGCGGGAGTCGCGCAGGGTGTCGCCGAGCAGGCCCTGGAGGCTGTCGTTGACGGGGTAGAGCATGCCGATCTTCTCGTGCAGGAAGCGGGAGTAGATCTCGGCGTGGCGGGCCTCGTCCATGGTCTGGGTGGCGGAGTAGAACTTCGCGTCGAGGTCGGGGACGGACTCCACGATGCGGGCCGCGCAGACCATCGCGCCCTGTTCGCCGTGCAGGAACTGGCTGAACTGCCAGGAGGTGTAGTGCCGGCGCAGGTCGCCCTTGTCCTTGTCGGTCATCCGGTCCCAGTAGCGGGTGCCGTAGAGGTTCAGGGCCTCGTCGGGGGTGCCCAGGGGGTCCATCGGGTCGACTTCGAGGGACCAGTCGATGCGCTTGGCACCGTCCCACTGCTTGTCCTTGCCCTTCTGGTAGAGGGCGATGAGGCGCTCGCGGCCCTCGTCGTACTCCCACGAGAAACGCGCCTGACCGGTGGCGGGCACCTGCCAGACCGGCTCGGACGGAGGGTTGGTGTAGAGCTCGTGCGTCGACATGAACGGCCCCTTCGCATCTCCAACAGACGTATGCAATCGCTTAGTTGGCAGGCTCACACGTAGGTAGACGCACGGTCAACAAGCCCGTCAACACGGCGCCAACAAGTGCTGCACAGGGGATTGACGGCCTTGCTGACAAGGAGTCTCATAAGAGGTGACCCCCGGTAACCCGGCTGTCCCCCACGGCCCGGCCGCCGGGAATCCCCGGTTCCCCAACCACGAGGTGCTCCGACCATGACGACCGCCCCGGCACGGAATACCGAGCCGACCGAGACCGACTTCACCGCACTCCGCGACGCGCTCGGGTGGCTCAAGGACCGCGAGCAGGTCGCCGAGCGGCTGCTCGAATCGTCGGCCAAGCACTCCTTCGACCCGGACACGGAACTCGACTGGGACGCGCCCGCCGACGAGGGCAAGTGGTACTGGCCGCCGGAGTTGGTGTCCCTCTACGACACCCCGCTGTGGAAGAAGATGTCCGAGGACCAGCGGATGGAGCTGGCCCGGCACGAGGCGGCGGCGATCGCCTCCCTCGGCATCTGGTTCGAAATCATCCTGATGCAGCTCCTGGTACGCCACATCTACGACAAGTCGGTCACCAGCAATCACGTCCGCTACGCGCTCACCGAGATCGCGGACGAGTGCCGCCACTCGATGATGTTCGCGAAGATGATCCAGAAGGGCGGCGCGCCCAACTACCCGGTCCCGCGCGTCTATCACAACCTCGCCCGCGTCCTGAAGACCGTCTCCACCACCCCCGGCTCCTTCGCCGCCACCCTCCTCGGCGAGGAGATCCTCGACTGGATGCAGCGGCTGACCTTCCCGGACGAGCGCATCCAGACCCTGGTGCGCGGGGTGACCCGCATCCACGTCATCGAGGAGGCGCGGCACGTGCGGTACGCGCGTGAGGAGCTGCGGCGCCAGATGGTGACCGCGCCGCGCTGGGAGCAGGAGTTCACCCGGCTGAGCTGCGGGGAGGCCGCACGGGTCTTCTCCACCTGCTTCATCAACCCGAAGGTGTACGAGAACGTGGGCCTCGACCGGCGCGAGGCGATCGCCCAGGTGAAGGCGAGCGGCCACCGCACAGAGGTCATGCAGAACGGGGCCCGCCGCCTCACCGACTTCCTCGACGACATCGGCGTACTGCGCGGCGCGGGCCGCCGCCTGTGGGTCAGTTCGGGCCTGCTGGCCCGCTGAGCCCCCTCCCGGGACAGGGGCGCGCCGCACTCTGGACGCGCCCCTCCCCCCTCTGGGACCGTCGAAGTGCGCCCCCCGTGTGGCGGGGGAAACCCAGAGGGACGGTGAGGTCCGTGTCGGGGATCTGGATCGCGGTGCTCGCGGCGGCCTTCCTGCTGGTGGTGATCGCCCTCGCCAGGAGGGCCCGCAGACGTCGCACCCCGCGCCCCGCGCCGTACGCGACACACGGGGGCAGCGCCACGAGCTGGGTGGCGGGCGGCGCGGTGGTGGGAACCGCCGCGTGGACGGCCGCCCTGAACGACCTCCACTCCGACAACGACGCGTCGCACGACGGCGACGCGTCCTCCTCGTGCGGGGGCTGCGGCGGATGCGGGGGCTGCGGCGGCTGAGCGCCGGAAGGGCGCGCGGGGAGACGGGCGCGCCGGCCTCAGCGGAGTGCGCCGGCCTCAGTGGAGTGCGCTGGTCGCCTGCCAGGCGGGCCAGGACATGTTCCACTGGCCGAAGCCGTTGTTCGGGGCGACGACGCCCTTGGTGTCCTTGCCGGTGATCTCGAAGGGGTCGCCGGGGCGGACCTGGGCGTAGAACCAGGACGCGTCCGCGTTGCTCATGCCGATGCAGCCGGAGCTCTGGTTGGAGTTGCCGAAGTAGCGGGCGTTCCACGGGGCGGCGTGGGCGTACATGCCCGACCAGGTCAGGCGCATCGAGTAGGCGACGTCCTTGTCGTAGGCGTTGCCGAGGCCGACCGTCTCGGAGTTCATGTTGATCGTGCCCTCCTTCGCCATCAGGACGGCCGTCCCCCGCCAGGAGCGCTTGTCGCCGCCCGGGGTGCCGCCGGAGACCGGGATGCGACGGACCGTCCTGCCGTCGCGCAGCAGGGTCAGCCGATGGGTGTCGAGGTCGACCTTCACGATCTGCTGCGGGCCGACGGTGAAGGTGGTCGTGTAGTCGCGGACGAACCAGCGGTCGTCGGAGGAGGCGGTGCCGTTGAGCTCGGCGGTCACCGTGACCTTGGTGCCGGGCTTCCAGTAGTCCTTCGGGCGCCAGTCGACACGGTCCTTGCCGGAGTAGTCCCGCATCCAGCCCCAGGAGCCCTCGGTGGGGTTCGAGGTGGTGACCTTCAGCTGCTTCTCGACCTCGGCGCGGTTCTTGACCGGGTGGTCGAAGACCAGGGAGACGGGCTGGGCGACGCCGACGGTGGTGCCGGTGCCCGGGCGCCAGTCGACCTTGTTGACCTGGGCGGCGGCGGTCGTGGTGAAGAAGGCGCGGTGGGTGGAGGACGTGCCGCCCCGGGTACGGGTCTGCGTCGTCACCGCGTACGTCGTGCCGGGTGCGGCCTTGCGGGCGGAGGTCCAGGTGAGGCCGTCGGGGGCAGCCCTGCCCGGGAGGTCGCCGCCCTTGGTGTCGGTGACGGTGACCGAGGTGAGGCGGCCGCCGGTCGCGGTGACGGTCACCGGCTGTCCCGCCTCGGCCTGCTTGCCCGTGGGGGTGACCTTCACCGTGACGGGGCCCTCGTTGTCGGCGGCCGGGGCGCCCTTGCCCGTTCCCGTCCCCGTCCCCGCTCCTCCGGCCGCCGACGGGGCGGGGTCCGCGGTGCAGGCGGCCACGAGCGGTGCGAGCAGGGCCGCGGCGACGAGGGTTCGTACCGTACGTATCGAGTGGTGGGCGCGAGTGCGGGTCAACGGGACCTCCGTGGCGGGAAAGGCGGGCGCAGGGGTCGGCAAGTGCGCCGACGGCGACCCGGGTTGTGACTCTAGGACGGGATAAGGGCAGGTCAGCGGTGCCGGAGCAATGTGACGGCGACTGGTGAGGAACGGTCATGGTCCGGTCACATTCGCCGTACGGAGCGGTCATGGACGGCTGTGAGCATCTGCGGCGACCCCACGGACCGTCCGGGGAGAACCCCCGTCCCCGTCCGGGGAGATGGAGAGGCCCAGACCGTGACAGCGCTGCTCGTTCCGCCCGCGTCCCCCGCGTCCCCCGCATCCCGCGCATCCGGCGCGTCCCGCCAGGAACCCCGTGCGGAGGACGCCCTCGTCCTGGCCCCCGTCACCGCCGAGGCCTACCGCGCCTTCCTCGCCTCCCATGAGGGCACCGATCTGGAGGCCGCCTTCCTCCAGTGCCCCTCCTGGGCCGACGTGAAGGAGGGGTGGCGGTCGCTGCTGCTCGGCTGGGGGCCCGATCCGCGGGCCGGGCGGCTCACCGGCGTGGCGCTGGTGCTGCTGCGCCAACTGCCCGGGACACGCAAGTACTTCGCGTACCTCCCCGAAGGGCCCGTGGTCGACTGGGCGGAGCCGGACGTCGACCGCTGGCTCGACCCCCTGGTGGAACACCTGCGGGCCGAGGGCGCCTTCGCCGTCCGCATCGGGCCCTCGCCCGCGTACCGGCGCTGGGACGCCGCCCTGCTGAAGTCCGCCGGCCACCCGGGCCGACGGCTCGGCGACGTCCTGGCCAGCGAGGTCGACCCGCTCGGCGCGGCGGTGGGCGAGCGGCTGCGCGCCCGGGGCTGGCAGCGCTGCGGCGACGACGCCCAGGGGGGTGACGGGGACGCCCAGCCGCGCCATGTCTTCCGGGTGCCGCTCGCCGGGCGCAGCACCGAGGACCTGTGGTCCGGGCTCAGCCAGGAGTGGCGCAGGAACGTACGGCGGGCCCGGAAGGAGGGCGTGGAGGTGGTGGTGGGCAGTGCGGCCGATCTGCCCGAGTTCTACCGGTTGCTGCGCATCACCGAGGAGCGGGACGGCTTCCGGCTGGGGCGCTCGCTCGCGTACTACGAGCGGCAGTTCGCGGCGCTCAACGCCGAGGAGCCGGGGCGGATGAAGCTGTACCTGGCCCGGCACCAGGGGGAGGTCCTCGCCGCCCACACGATGATCACCGTGGGGCGCAGGGCCTGGTACCAGACCGGCGCCTCCGCCGACCACCGCCGCGAGGTGCGCCCGTCCAACGCCCTCCAGTGGCACATGCTGCTGGACGCCCACGCATCGGGCGCTGACGTGTACGACATGCGCGGGGTACCCTCCACTCTCGACCCGGGCGAACGTGCGTACGGCCTCCTGCGGTGGAAGCTCGGCACCGGGGGACAGGTCGTCGAGACCTTGGGGGAATGGGAGAAGGCCTTGAGCGGCACCACCAACCGGACGCTGTACCGCGCCTTCCAGGCGTACCTGAACCGCCGGTGAGCGCTTCCGCGCGCCAGGCGCTTCCCCCCGAGGCCGAGACTGCCCCGGAGGCCGGCCCCCGGCCCTCCTCCCCCGAGCCCGCGTCCGCCGCCCGCAGCAGCCTCCTCATGGCCGCGGGCTCCCTGGTCTCGCGGGCCACCGGTTTCGTACGGTCCGCCGTGGTCGCGGCGGCGATCGGCACCATCGGGACCGTCCCCGACGGCTACGCGGTCGGCAACTCGCTGCCCACCATCGTCTACATGCTGCTCCTCGGCGGCGCGCTCAACGCCGTCTTCGTGCCCGAGCTGGTCCGGGCGGCCAAGGAGCACCAGGACGGCGGGGCCGCGTACACCGACCGGCTCATCACGGTGTGCGTGCTCGCCCTGCTGGTGATCACCGCCGCCGGGGTGTGGGCGGCGCCCGCGATCGTCGGCGCGTACACCGACTACACCGGCGCGCAGGCGTCGATGGCGGTCGCCTTCGCCCGCTACTGCCTGCCGCAGATCTTCTTCCTGGGCGTGTTCACCCTGCTGAGCCAGGTGCTCAACGCGCGCGGCCGGTTCGGCGCGATGATGTGGGCGCCGGTCCTCAACAACGTCGTCGTCATCGGGGTGTTCGGGCTGTTCCTGGGGCTCTCGCTGGGCGGCGGTGGCCTCCTGACCCCCTCCGAGACCGCCCTGCTCGGCTGGGGCACCACCGCCGGGATCGCCGTCCAGGCCCTCGCGCTCGCCCCGGCGCTGCGCGCGGCCCGCTTCCGGTGGCGGCCGCGCTTCGACTGGCGGGGCAGCGGGCTGACCCGGCCGCTGCGGTCGGCGGGCTGGCTGGTGCTGCTGGTGCTGGCCAACCAGGGCGCGTACTGGGTGACGACCCGGCTGGCCACCGCCGCGGGCTCCTCCCACGGGGCCCCGGGCTACGGCGCGTACAACAACGCCTACGTCCTGTGGCTCGTCCCGCACGGCATCGTCACCGTCTCCCTGCTGACGGCGCTGCTGCCCCGGATGAGCGCGGCCGCCGCCGACCAGGACCTCGCGGCCGTGCGCGGGGACGTCGCGTACGCCCTGCGTTCCACGTCCGCCGTGATCGTCCCGGCGGCCTGCGCGCTGCTCGCGCTCGCCCACCCGATCATGGCCGTCGTCTACGGGCACGGTGCGACGAGTGCGGCCGACACCGCCGCGATGGCCACCATCCTGATGGCGTTCGCGCCCGGGCTGCTCGCCCTGTCGGGGCAGTACGTGCTGGCGCGCACCTTCTACGCGCTCGGCGACACCCGTACGCCCTTCCTGCTCAACCTGGTGATCGTCGCCCTCAACGCGGGCCTGTCGGTGACCGCGGCCCAGGTGCTGCCCGCCCGCTGGGCGGTCACCGGGCTCGCGGCGGCGTACTCGCTGGCCCTGTTCGCGGGGTGGGCGGTGACGGGGCTGGTGCTGAGCCGCCGGTTGGGTGTGGACCGGCCGTGGCGGTCGTCCGCGCTCGGTGCCGTCGTGCGGCTGCTGGTGGCCGCCGTGCCCGCCACCGTCCTGGCGTACGTCGTCGCCTCCTGGGCGGGACGGGCGGGGGCCGTGGCCGCGGCGGCGGCCGGTGCGGCGGTCGTCGCGCTCGCCTTCGCGCTGCTCGCGCGGCCGCTGCGGCTGGCCGAACTCGACGCCCTGATCCGTGGTGCACGTCGCCGTATCGCCCGGCGCTGAAAGAGCCCCCCGAAAACATGGAGAACCTGCCCATGCCCCGCGTACTGCTCATCGAGGACGACCCCGCCGTGCGGGAGGGCGTCGAACTCGGCCTGCGCCGCCGGGGCCACGACGTACGGTCGGCCGCCACCGGCGAGGCCGGGCTCGCCGCGCTGGACGACTTCCGGCCCGACCTGCTGCTGCTCGACCTGATGCTGCCCGGCATGAACGGCGTGCAGGTGTGCCGCCGGGTCCGCGAGGACAGCCAGCTGCCGATCATCATGCTCACCGCGCGCGGCGACGACTTCGACATGATCGTGGGCCTGGAGGCCGGGGCCGACGACTACATCGTCAAGCCCGCCCGCCCCGACGTCATCGAGGCCCGCATCCGGGCCGTACTGCGCCGCATCGACGTCACCGGCGGCGACCGGCCGGCCGTGGAGACGCACGGCGACCTGACGATCGACCGGGCCGGGCTGACCGTCACCAAGGCGGGGCAGCGGCTCGCGCTGGCCCCCTCCGAGCTGAAGCTGCTGCTGCACCTGACGGCCGCCCCCGACCAGGTCTTCAGCCGCCAGCAGTTGCTGGAGCACGTGTGGGAGCACAGCTATCACGCGGACGCCCGCCTGGTCGACGCGTGTGTGCGCCGCCTGCGCAACAAGATCGAGGACGACGGCGGGGCGCCCCGCTACGTCCAGACCCTGCGGGGCTTCGGCTACCGCTTCGGGCCGCTGTGAGCGGCAGACCCCGGCGCCGTCGCCGGGAGCGGGACCACGGGAAGCGGACCCGGGCGTTCGGGCTGCGCACCCGGCTGGTGCTGGCGTTCCTGCTGGTCGCGGCGGTCAGTGCCGGGACCACGTCCGCGCTGACCTACCGGGAGGCCCGTACCGCCCTGCTGAAGACCGCCCAGGACACGGCCGTCTCGTCCTTCCGCGACCAGGTGCAGCTGAACAGCTTCGCCACCCCCACGGACGTCGGGAACCTGGAGGCCAACCTGCGCGACATCGCCCGCAAGGGCAAGCCGCGCCCCTGGATCGTCTTCGCCGAGTACGGCTCGATCCGGGCCTCCTCGGGCACCAGCCGCGTCTCCGGCGTCATCACCCCGCAGCTGCGCCGGGCCGCGCAGACCGAGCCCCGGGGCAGCTTCGAGCGGGTCGTCAAGGACGGCGTCCCGTACCTGACCATCGCCATGCCGACCGTCTTCAAGACCGGGCCGAACGGCCGTCTGCCCACCGGTCTGGTGCTGTACGCCGTGATGCGGATGAGCGACGAACAGCTCAACGTCGACGCCCTGTTGACGGCCGCCCGCGACGGCGCCCTGCCCGGCCTGGCGGTCGCCCTGCTGCCCGGTCTGCTGGCCGCCCGCAGCGTGCTGCGTCCCGTGCGCGAGCTGCACCGGGCGGCCCGGAGCATGGGCAGCGGCAAGCTGGACACCCGCATCCAGGTGCGCGGCCGGGACGAACTGGCCGACCTCGCCCACACGTTCAACGAGTCCGCCGCCAACCTCGAACATTCGGTACGGGAACTGCGCCGGGCGGAGGCACGCGCCCGGCGCTTCGCCTCCGACGTCTCGCACGAACTGCGCACCCCGCTGGCCGGGATGCTCGCGGTCACCGAGGTGCTGGACGAGGACGCGGGGCACCTGGACAGCGACACCGCGCGGGCGGTGCGGCTGATCAGCGCCGAGACCGGCAAGCTGGCCGTCCTGGTGGAGGACCTGATCGAGATCTCCCGCTTCGACGCGCGTGCCGCCGAGCTGAACACCGACGAGCTCGACGCCGCCGAAGCCATCCGCAAGACCCTCGCCAACCGCCACTGGACGGACGCCCGCATCCACACCGAACTCCCCGACGGCATCCGGGTGCGGCTCGACCCGCGCCGCTTCGACGTCGTCGTCGCCAACCTCGTCGGCAACGCCCTGCGGCACGGGTCCGCACCGGTCACCGTGCGGCTGCGCAGCGAGTCGGGCTCCGACGGGGCGCCCGTGCTGGTCACCGAGGTCGCCGACAGCGGCCCCGGCATCGCCCCGGACGTGCTGCCGCACATCTTCGACCGGTTCTACAAGGCCGACGCGGCCCGCACCCGCTCGGCGGGCAGCGGCCTCGGCCTGGCGATCGCCGTGGAGAACGTCCGCCTGCACGGCGGGAAGATCCGCGCGGGCAACCGCCCGGAGGGCGGCGCCGTCTTCACCGTGGAGATACCGCTGCACAGGGAAGGGGAGCACGCGTGAGGCGGGGGCGTCTGCGCCGCCGGGCCCCGGCCGCCGGGGCGCTGGCCGCGCTGCTGCTGGCCGGCTGCGGCATCCGGGAGACGGACGTCATCGAGGCGGGCGGTCCGGCCACGGTGGACAGCTACGCCCAGCACGGTGTCGACGCGCTGCTGTTCTTCCGGCAGCCGAGCGGCGAACTGGCCCCCGTGCTGCGTCCCATGGGGCGCCTGGGCAGTTCCGCCGAGCACTTCGAGCCGCAGCCCGCGGCGGCGGACAAGATACTCACCGCCCTGATCGCGGGCCCGAACAGGACCGAGCGGGCCGCCGGTTTCACCAGCGCGCTCCCCGCGGCCCGCACCCCCGACCGGTTCTCGGTGGCCGGGCCCGGCAGCGGCGCCGGCGAGGGCCCCCGGGCCGACGACATCACGGTGTCCCTCCCCTTCGGCGTCGATGAGCTGGACCCCACGGGCGTACGCCAGTTGATCTGCACCGCCGCCTACGGCGAGGAGCGCGAGGGCCGGTCCAACGTGGTGCTGACGGGCACCGACGGCAAAGTCACCGAAGGCACCTGCGACATGGACCCCCGTACGGAGCCGTAGCCCGGGCCGAGCAGCCCGGTCCGAGGAGCGCCCCGCACCGGCCGACGGCCGATTACGCTGCGAGCCATGACCACCGCCGCGTCCACCCCCGCCTACCGCCGCCTCAGCGTCGAGCAGCGCCGTCTCCAGCTCATCGACGCGGCACTGTCCCTGTTCGCCCACCGCGCCCCCGAGGACGTCTCGCTGGACGACGTCGCCGAGGCCGCCGGGGTGTCGAGGCCGCTGGTCTACCGCTACTTCCCCGGCGGGAAGGTGCAGTTGTACGAGGTGGCGCTGGGCTCGGCGGCCGACGAGCTGAAGCTGTGCTTCGCCGAACCGCAGACCGGCCCGCTCACCCAGCGGCTGGCCAGCGCCCTCGACCGGTACCTGGGCTTCGTGGACACCCACGACACCGGGTTCAGCGCCCTCCTCCAGGGCGGCAGCGTGGTCGAGACGTCCCGCACCACCGCCACCGTCGACGGGGTGCGGCGCGAGGCCGCCGAGCAGATCCTGCTCCACCTGGACGTCACCGACACCGCGGGTCCCCGGCTGCGGATGATGGTCCGCACCTGGATCGCCGCCGTCGAGGCGGCCTCCCTGATCTGGCTGGACGAGGGCAAGCAGCCGCCGCTGCCCGAGCTGCGGGACTGGATGGTCGACCACTTCGTCGCCCTGCTCACCGCCACCTCCGCGACCGACCCCCAGACGGCGGACGTCACCCGTGAGGCCCTCGCCCTGGAGACCTCCGAGGGGGCGGCCGGGGTGCTGGCCCGCCGGGTCATACCGGTGATCTCCGAGGCCGCCCACCTGCTGTGACCACCGCACTGCTGTGACACTGGTGGGGTGAGAAGCGAGAAGACCCCCTTCGTCGGCGGCCCCCTGGACGGGCAGGCCCTCGACGTCCTGACCGGCCCCACCGGCAATCCGCCCAAGTGGTACGAGGTGCCGGTGCCCAGCGAGGACGGCCCGCCCACCGTGTACGCGTACGAGCGCCGGGCCGCCGGACACTCCAAGCGGCTCGGTCTCCAGCGGGGCTGGCGGTACGTGTACGTCCCCGAGGGGCGCGAGCCCTGGTCCCCGAAGTGGCCGTGGACCAAACCCGCCCCCGCGTCCACCCGCCACGCCGACGACGACCGCCCTTCGACCGGTACGGGTGACTGAACTGCGCCGCAGGGCCCACACGCCGGGTTGACCGGTGTGCGGCGGCGCACCATCGCCGTGAGCCGGGTCGACTTCCCGGCTTCGTACCGGAGGTGATGGTGTGTCGAGGATCGCGACCGCGGTGGCACTGGCAGCGGCGACGACGGTACTGACGGCGACCGGGAGCGCGCACGCCGCACCGGGCGACCCGGGCGGCGGCGTCGGGCGGCTCCTCACCGACCTCGGGCGGCTCTACCAGCAGACCGAGGAGGCCACCGAGGCCTTCAACGCCACCGAGGAGAGACTGAAGACCCAGAAGACCGAACTGGCAAGGGTGACCAAGGAGTTGGGGGCCGCCCGGGTCACCCTCGCGGACGGCAAGCGGGCCGCCGGGATGCTCGCCCGGGAGCAGTACAAGGGGCGCGGCGACTACGCGTACTCCACCTTCGTACGGATGCTGACCTCCACCGACCCCGGGCACGCACTGGCACAGAATCACGCCCTGCGCCGGGCGGCGGCCGCCCGGGCGGTGAAGGTGGCGCGGCTGGAGGGCGCCGAGAAGCGCGCCGACGACCTGGCGACGAAGGCCCGGGCCGCGCTCGACAGGCAGCAGACCCTGGCGGCGAAGCAGAAGAAGGAGCGGGACGCCGTGCAGTCCCGGCTCAAGCAGGTCGAGGCGATGCTGGCCGCGCTGACCGCCGACGAACTGGCCTCGCTGGCCGCGCTGGAGAGCCGTACGGCCGAACGGGCCACCCAGGATCTGCTCGGCTCCGGAGCCTTGGGTCCGCAAGGGGTACGGGCCTCGCGCGCCCCCTCGCGGGAGGGCGACCGGGCGCTCACCTACGCGACCCGCCAGCTCGGGAAGCCGTACGTGTGGGGGGCGGAGGGCCCCGGGTCCTTCGACTGCTCCGGGCTCACCCAGCAGGCGTGGGCGGCGGCGGGGCGGACGATTCCGCGCACCAGCCAGGAGCAGTGGAAGTACCTGCCGCGCGTTCCGCTGTCCGCGCTGCGCCCGGGCGACCTGGTGATCTACTTCCCGAAGGCCACCCATGTGGCGATCTACCTGGGCAACGGGCAGGTCGTGCAGGCCCCCCGGCCGGGTGCGTACGTGAAGGTGTCGCCGCTCGCGTCGAACCCGGTGCTGGGGGCCGTCCGCCCCGACCCGGCGCTCGCCTCCCTGCCGTCCTACACCCCGCCGGACCTGCCGACGGGGCGCACGACGGACGGGAACGAATCCGACGCGGGGTACTCGGCGACGTATGCACCGGACGCACAATGAAGTGCGCCCAATGAATACTCAGCCGGACACCGACGCCAGGTAGGCGTTTGTCTTCTCCGGCTCGTAGAAGAAGTTCTCGAAGTCGGACGGGTCGTTGAAGCCGTTCGCGAAGCGGTCGGCGACGGGCTGGAGCTGGCCGGCGGCGCCGATCAGGTTCAGGACGTGCTCCGGCGGGACGCCCAGCATGGCGTTGGTCCACTTGGTGACGTGCTGGGCGGTGTCCCAGTAGCGGTCGAAGGTGCGCTGCATCCAGGCCTCGTCGAACTCCGCGTCGCCGTGCCGGACGATCGCGTCGAGGTACGAAGCGGCGCACTTGGAGGCCGAGTTGGAGCCCTGGCCGGTGATCGGGTCGTTGGCGACGACGACGTCCGCGACGCCCAGGACCGCGCCGCCGCCGGGGAGGCGGCCGATCGGGTTGCGGACGGTGGGGGCGTACCGGCCGGAGAGGGTGCCGTTGGCGTCGGTCAGCTCGACCTTGGTGGCGCGGGCGTACTCCCAGGGCAGGAACTTCTCCATCAGTTCCAGGGTGAGGGAGAGGTGGTCGGCCGGATCCTTGACGCCCTTGAAGGCGTCGACCGGGCCGCCGGGGACGCCCTCCCAGAAGAGGATGTCGGCGCGGCCGGACACGGTGAGGGTCGGCATGACGAACAGCTCGCCGACGCCGGGCACCAGGTTGCAGCGGACCGCGTCGAACTCGGGGTGCTCGGGGCGCGGGCCCAGGCCGTGCACGTAGGCGACGGCGAGCGCGCGCTGCGGGGCGTCGAACGGGGAGCGGGAGGCGTCCCGGCCGAAGAGCTGGACGAGTTCGCCCTTGCCCGCGGAGACCAGCACGAGGTCGTACGTACGGGAGAAGAAGTCCAGGTCGGAGACGGCGGCGCCGTGGATGACGAGCTGGCCGCCGCGCTGGGCGAAGGTGTCCATCCAGCCGGCCATCTTCACGCGCTGGTCGACGGACTGGGCGTACCCGTCGAGCTTGCCGACCCAGTCGACGGCGCGGGAGGAGTCGGGGGCGGCGACGGAGACGCCGAGGCCCTCGATGCGGGGGGCCTGGGACTCCCAGAAGTTGAGCTGGAGGTCGCGCTCGTGCTGAAGGGCGGTGTGGAACATGCACTGCGTCGACATGACCTTGCCGGAGCGGATCTCGTCGGAGGTCCGGTTCGACATCAGGGTGACTTCGTAGCCCTTCGACTGGAGGCCGAGGGCGAGCTGGAGACCGGACTGGCCGGCGCCGACTATGAGGATCTTCCGCATGGGGTGGGTGACTCTCTCAAGAAGAAGCGGGGATTAGGCGGGGGTGGCGTCGAGGGCGTGGCCGACCAGGCCGAGGAGCGTGTCGACGACCGAGACGCGGCTGCGGGCGTCCATCACGACGACCGGCACGTGCGGCGGCACGCTGAGCGCCTCGCGGACGTCGTCGGCCTCGTAGCGGTCGGTGCCCTCGAAGTGGTTGACGGCCACCAAGTAGGGCAGGCCGCAGCTCTCGAAGTAGTCGAGCGCCGGGAAGCAGTCGGTGAGGCGGCGGGTGTCGGCGAGCACGACCGCGCCGATCGCGCCGCGCGCCAGGTCGTCCCACATGAACCAGAACCGCTGCTGGCCGGGGGTGCCGAACACGTACAGGACGAGGTCGTCGTCGAGCGTGATCCGGCCGAAGTCCATGGCCACGGTGGTGGTCGTCTTGTCCGGGGTGGCGGACAGGTCGTCCGTCTCCTCGCTGGCGGTCGTCATGACCGCCTCGGTCTTCAGCGGGGTGATCTCGGAGACCGAACCGACGAAGGTGGTCTTGCCCACGCCGAAGCCGCCCGCGACCACGACCTTGACGGCGGTGGGGGCCCGGGTGTGGTCCAACTGCCAGGCGGGCGTGGCGGGTTCGGCGGGTGTTTCGAGTGGTGCCTCAGAGGCGACGGAGCCCATCCAGGACCCTTTCCAGCAGTGCGCGATCGGGGCGACCGGCTCCGTGGCCGGTTCCGTACACGCGGATCTTTCCCTGGTCGGCCAGGTCACTGAGGAGGACCCGGACCACGCCCAGCGGCATCTTCAGCAGGGCGGCTATCTCCGCGACGGTGCGCATCCGGCGGCAGATCTCGACGATCGCCTGCATCTCGGGGCCGACCCGACTACTGGCCTGACGGCCGGTCAGCTCGGGTCTCTCCGGGGGTGCTTCGAGGGCCGCCACGAAGGTCTCCACCAGGAGGGCGTGCGTGAAGCGGGTCCGCCCCCCGGTCAGGGAGTACGGGCGCACGCGCGCGGGACGGCGGCCCTCGCCACGTATCGGAAGGCGTTTCACGGACGAGGCGCTCATCGGTCGGCACTCTCCAGCGACTGGCGCAGCTCACTGCGGAGTTCGGGGGTCAGGACGTGTCCGGCGCGGCCGACGAAGAGCGCCATGTGGTACGCCACGATGCTCATGTCGCAGTCGGGGGCGGCGTGCACGCCGAGCAGCGAGCCGTCGCTGATCGACATCACGAACAGGCTGCCGTACTCCATGGCGACCATGGTCTGCTTGACGCCGCCGCCCTCCATCAGGCTGGCCGCCCCGAGGGTGAGGGAGCCGAGGCCGGAGACGATGGTGGCGAGGTCCGCGGTGGAGCCCTTGGGACTGACCAGCCGGGGCGTGGTGTCCGGCAGCATGTGGTCGGGGTCCGAGGACAGCAGGAGCAGTCCGTCGGAGGACACGACGGCGACCGAGACGAGGCCGGGCACCTCCTCCACCAGATTGCTCAACAGCCAGTGCAGATTACGGGCTTCGGTGCTCAGCCCGTATGTGATCGGCGCGGTCAACTGCGTGCCTCCTCGACGGTGTCCCCCTCGGTGTCGGTCTGGTCGTGCCCCGTGGTCCTGCGGTCGGTCGTGGACCGGGCATGGGGTTCCCCGAGTGCCCCGTCTACCCCGTGCGTCCCGTTGTTATCACTGGCGTTGTTATCACTGTTGGCGATCTCCGCCTCGACGTCGCGCCTGCCGCTCTGCGCGCCGCGCTGGAATCCGCCCAGGCGACGGCGCAGGGCCTCGGCGTCAACACCGCCGGTGCGCGGTGGCGCGGCGGGGGTCGTCGGCTTGACGACCTTGGGGGTGCGCTTGGGGAGACCCTTGGCGGTGAGCGGCGGAGGGGTCGGCTCCGCTGCGGGGGCGGGTTCGGGGGTCTGCGCGGGCTCGGGCTCAGGCGCGGGCTCGGGCTCGGGCTCGGGCGCGGGCTCGGGGGTCGGCTTGGGCAGCCGGATCTCGCGGGTGGGCTGGTCCACCTCGGGGGTCTCGGGTGCGGAGGGCTCTTCTCGTACGGGCTGCACGTCCTCCCGTACGGACGACTCGTCCGGTGTCCGTGCGTGCGCGGAGTCCTCCGGCTCCCGGACGGTCGCCTCCTGCCCGGACGTCTCCTGGACGGCCGCCTCCTGCACGGCCTTCTCCGCGATGGCGATCAGGGGGTCCTGGTCCGGGTCGCGTCCGGCGGTGCGGCCGCCCGGCAGGACGTTGGAGTTGGCCTCGGCGACGGAGCCCGGCAGCCCGTGTGCGGCCCCGGTCACGGGCGGCACGGCGGGCGGCCCGGCCGGCAGGAGCGCCGTGGGCAGGACGACGACGGCGGTGACGCCGCCCTGGTCCTGGGCGCGGACCTGGATGCGGACGCCGTGGCGGGCGGCGAGCAGGGCGGCGACCTGGAGTCCGAGGCCGTCGCTGTCTGCGGGCGGGGTGTAGGCGGCCGGGTCGGCGAGGCGGTCGTTGAGGTCGGCGAGGCGGTCCGGCGTCATGCCGATGCCCTCGTCCTGCACGGAGAGCATGATCTCGCCGCTCTCCAGCAGCCAGCCGGACAGCTTGACGTGGGCGTCGGGCGGCGAGAAGGAGGTGCCGTTCTCCAGCAGCTCGGCCAGCAGGTGGCTGAGGTCGTCGGCGACGTACCCGGCGACCTGGGCGTGCGGCGGGAGGGCCTGGAGGGTGACCCGTTCGTACCGCTCGATCTCGCTGATCGCGGCGCGCAGTACGTCCACCAGCGGGACGGGCCCGGTGTGGGCGACGCCGTGGTCGGTGCCCGCGAGGACGAGGAGGTTCTCGCCGTGGCGGCGCATCACGGTCGCCATGTGGTCGAGCTTGAAGAGGGTGGCGAGCCGGTCGGGGTCCTGCTCGCGCTCCTCCAGGGACTCGATGACGGCGAGCTGGCGCTCGACGATGCCGAGCGTGCGCAGGGAGAGCTTGACGAAGGAGGAGTGCACGGTGGCCCGCAGCTCGTCCAGGCGGGCGGTGGTGTCCTGGGCGCGGGCGAGCAACTCGGCGTGTTCGGCGGCGAGTTGGCTGTTCTCGACGGCGAGGGTGCGGCGCTGGGCGTCGAGGGTCTCGCGCTGGCCGACCAGGTGGGTGCGGTCGCCCGCGAGCTTCTCGGTGCGGGCGTTCAGCTCCAGCAGCTTGCCGTGCAGGGCGTTGAGGGACCGTACGACCTGGGCGAACTCGTCGTTGCGGCCGGTGTAGCGCACCGGCTCCTCGGTCTCTGGGCTGCCCGCGAGCCGGGCCGCGCCGAGCCGGAGCACGGCGAGGGGCTGAGTGAGGGTGCGGGCTATCGCGGTGGAGATGCCGACGGCCAGCAGGAAGCAGGCGGCGAGCAGGCCGACCCGCCACTCCAGGGCACTGACGTCGTCGTCGCGGAGGGCGGCGAGGTTCTGGGCCTGTGCGGAGGCGAGGGCGGCCTCGGCGCCGCGCATGCGGTCGACGCGGGCGGTGAGCGCGGCCCCGACCTGCTCGGCCCCGAGCCTGCGGTCGGCCGTGCTCAGGGTGGACTCGTCGGTGAGGGTCTTCAGATACCGCTCGGCGGTGGTGACCTCGGGCCCGCTGACGGTGGCGGAGACGGAGTCGCGGTCCTTGGGCGGCGCGGCCAGCGCGAAGTCGGCGAGGGCGGCCTGCTCGCGGTGGCGGGCCTGCTGGGCGGCGGCGGAGAGCTGGTCCCGCTCCCGCTTGGCGGCGCCGCCCTCCACGCGGGTGAGGAGCCCCGTTTCGGGGTCGATCCTCCGTACGGTCTCACCGCGCGGCACGGCGAGGGCGGCGAGGAGGAGACCGCGGGTGGCGGCGGCCTGCTCGACGGCGTTGCCGAGGGCCGCCGGGGCGGTGCCGGAGCCGCCCGCGCGGGGCGGGGTCCGGGTCGCCAGCTCGCGGGCGAGGGAGCGCAACTCGTCGAGGGCGGTGGTGTAGGCGCGGTGCAGGGCCAGGGCGGAGACCTGGTCGTTCCCGGCGTCCTTGCGCAGTCCCGAGACCTTGGCGAGGGCGCTGCGCAGACCGTCGGGCAGGTCGGCGGCCCCGGAGAGCACGGTGAGCTCGGCGATCTGCCGGTCGACCCGGGAGCTGCGCTCGCCGCCGGAGGAGCCCTTGTCGCGGCTCTGCTCCCCTGCGGCGGCCTTGCGGAAGGTGGCGTCGTCGCGCTCGTCGGCGAGGGAGTGCGCGAGGGTGACGGCCTGTTTGTTCAGCTCGGCGAGGTCCAGGAGGCGCTGGCTGCCGGTGAGCTCGTCGGAGGCGGTGAGGAGGGAGGGCGCTCCGGCGGCCAGGACCAGGACCCCGACGGCCGCGACGGAGGCGACCAGCCGGTTGCGAACCCGCCGGGCGCGCCTCTTCTTGCCACCGGGAGCGGAGCCCGCGGAACTCGGGGAGCCCGCAGGGCCCGGGAAGCCTGCGGAGCCCGCCGGGCCTGCGGAGCCGAGGGGGCCCGCAGCGCTCGTGTCGCTGCCGCCCCGGCCGCCCTTGCCGCCTTCGCTGCTGCCGCCCCGAGGCCGCTTGTTCTGCACCGGTGCTCGCATCCTTGTTTTCGTCCGCCCAGATTCATCGCCCAGCTGGCCGAGGTGACGACTGGTACCTCCGGTACGTACGGACCGAGCGCCCCCACCCCCACCCCTGTTGGAGCCTTCGACCCTTCCAGCGCCCCGGGGAGGGAGGCGCACATCATCCGCCCCGCCACCCGAACGAGTGAACATCACTCGGGAGTTGGCGAACAACTTCCGTCACGGTCCGTCAGGAGCCGTTCCTGTGCGCCGGTTGGAAGTTCGGTGCGGGCTTTGGCAGGATGCACCCCCGCAGCTTCCCGGAATGGATCATTCCGGCCCAATTGCCGCAGTGTGACCTGCTGGTATGGGCCAATTCGCGCCCGCGCGGGGGCGGCGCGCACGGTCCGGCAGACTGGCCGCCATGCGCATCGACCTCTCCACCGCACCCGGAAGCCCCGAACGCCCCAACGAGGACTGGACATCCGTGGCCCTGCCTGCGGGCGGGCCCGAGGGCTCGGCGGGGCAGGGCGGAGTGATCGTCGTCCTGGACGGAGTGACGCCGCCACCGAGCGAAACGGGGTGCGTGCACTCGGTTCCGTGGTTCACGGCACACCTGGGCGGCTCCATGATCGAATTGTCCGCTTCCCGGCCGGAATTGCCCCTGCGTGAGGTGCTCGCCGGGGCCATCGCCCGCACGGCGGACGCCCACCGGTCCACCTGTGACCTTTCTCACGTGCGGACGCCTCAGGCGACGGTGGTCATGGTGCGTTGGGGGGCGGAGCGGGTGGAGCACCTGGTCCTCTCGGACTCGGTGCTGCTCCTGGAGTCCCCGTCCGGGGAGGTGCGTCCGGTCCTCGACGACCGCCTGGACCGGGTCCCGCGCGAGGCCCTCCGCTCCCAGGCCACGGCGGACGTCTACCGCAACGCGGAGGGCGGCTTCTTCACGGCGGCGGCGGACCCGTCGGTGGCGGCGCGGGCGGTGACGGGCTCGACACCCCGTGGCGAGGTGCGGGCCGTGGCGGCGATGACGGACGGGGTGTCGCGCTGGGTGGAGCTGTTCGGGGCGGGGTCCTGGGCGGACTGCCTGGGGGTCCTCCGCAAGGAGGGGGCGGATGCGCTGATCGCGCGCGTACGGGACCTGGAGCTGGCGCCGGAGGGCCCGGCCCGGGGGAAGCGGCACGACGACGCGGCGGTGGTCTACGCGGAGCTCTGAGGGGTGGGCCCGGGCGGTGACGTGAACCCGGTACAGGTGCTGGCCCAGGAGCGGCACCGGGCTGGGCCGGAAGCGGAAGGGGCCGCCCCCTTGCCCGCCCGTCCCGCCCCCGGGGGGCGGCCCCGCCGCCCAAGGGGGCGAGGGGGAGGTAGAGGGCGGCTTCGCCGCCGGGAGGTCGGGGGATGGTGCCCGGAGGGCATCCATCCAGGGGCGCGGGGAACTGCGCGAGCAACCACCCACCCACCCGCGCGGAAACCCCCGCCTACTCACCCGCCCGGGTGTTCAGCTGGTGGAGGAGGCGGGCCAGTTCCGCCACCTCGCGGCGGTCCCAGGAGGCCAGTTTCTGGACGTAGCTCGCCCGCCGCGCGTCCCGCACCCGGCGGAACCGGTCCCGCCCCTCCGCCGTGAGGAGGATGAGGGAGGCCCGCCCGTCCGCCGGATCGGGCTCCCGGGCGACCAGCCCCAGCTCCTCCAGCGCACGCAGCTGCCGGCTCATCGTCGCCTTGCCGACCCCGAACCACGCCGCCAGTTCCGTCGCCCGCTGCCGGTCCACCTCGTCCAGCCGTACGAGAAGTCCGTACGCGGCGGGCTCCAGTTCGGGGTGGACCTCCCGGGCCATGTCCCCCGACGACGCCCGCGCCCGGCGCAGGAAGAGTGCCAACTCCCGTTCCAGCGCGAGGAATTCGTGATCCACGATGACCCTTCTTGTTCGACCCTGTCGCCCCCGGACCGCACCCGGAAACTTTCAGCGGCACGCATCACCGCAGTTCGTCCAGTATTTCGCAGGTGTGGACCAATGTCGGCGCAGAGACCCCCTTCCGCCCCTCACATCTACGTGCGTAGCTTCAGTACGGCAAGGCCACTTCAGTCGCTTTGTCGATCTTTCGGAGGCACGCTCATGCACGTGCTCAGAGCAAGATCCGCAGCAACCGCCCTCACCGCGGCAGCAGCAGCCCTGACCCTCGCAGCAGGAGCCGCGACCGCCGCGACCGCCGCCCCCACTCCCCCACCCCCGCCCGGCTCCGCCCACATGGGCATGGGCGTCGCCGCGCACGACGGCGTCGGCGGGCTCCCCCCGGCCGCCCCCCGCGCCGTACAGACCGAAGGCGTGGACGTCTCCAGCCACCAGGGCAACGTCAACTGGCCGGCCCTGTGGAGCAGCGGCGTCAAGTGGGCCTACGTGAAGGCCACCGAGGGGACGACGTACAAGAACCCCTCCTTCGCCCAGCAGTACAACGGCTCGTACAACGTCGGCATGATCCGCGGCGCGTACCACTTCGCCCTCCCCGACAACTCCAGCGGCGCCGCCCAGGCCGCCTACTTCGCGGGCAACGGCGGCGGCTGGTCCCGCGACGGCCGTACGCTGCCCGGCGCCCTCGACATCGAGTGGAACCCGTACGGGGCCCAGTGCTACGGCAAGACGCAGGCGCAGATGGTCGCCTGGATCCGTGACTTCCTGACCACCTACCGGGCCCGCACCGGCCGGGACGCCGTCCTCTACACGGCCACCAGCTGGTGGAAGACCTGCACCGGCAACTACGCGGGCTTCGCCGCCACGAACCCCCTGTGGGTGGCCCGCTACAACACCACCGTGGGCGAACTCCCGGCGGGCTGGGGCACGTACACGATGTGGCAGTACACCTCGACGGGCCCGGTCGTCGGCGACCACAACCGCTTCAACGGCGCCCTGGACCGCGTCCGCGCCCTCGCCAACGGGTAGCACGCCCCTCGGAGCACGCGAAGGACCCCCGGCGCACGGGCGCCGGGGGTCCGGTTCACAGGGTCATGCGGCCAACGGGATCAGCAACGGCCCGCCGCGCGGTCCCGGACCACCAGGTCCTGGTTGCTGGTGGTGCCGTCGATCCACACCACACGCTTGCCGGTGTCGGCCGAGGCCCCGGCCTGGTCGCCGCGGTTGCAGGAGACCCGCTCACCCGCACGGATGCCCGCCGCGTCGAACTGCCACAGCTTCGGCAGCGTCTCGTTGCGCCACTGCGTGTCCGGCAGCGCCGCGGTGACCGTCACGGCCTCCTCGGAGGCGGTCAGGTCGGTGGCGAAGAGCGCCTTGGCGCCGGCCTCGGGGCTGAGGTCGATGACCTTGGTGCCGTCGAGGTTGGCCCGGCGGACGGCCATCTGACCGTCGTCCGCGGCGTTCTCGTCCACCAGCCAGGAGACGTGGGTCTTGGACAGACCGGTCTGGCCGAGGCTCTCCACCGTCGCGGTCTGCGGCAGGATGCTGGTCTTCTTGGTCGTGGTGTCCAGCAGCTCGACGTCCAGCTTGTACTCGCCGTTGACCGGCCACAGCTTGGCGTACGCGACCTTGCCGTTCTTCACGGAGGGCAGCGCCGAGCTGAGGTGGTAGCGGCCGCCGTCGACGTACGCCTGCTCGTTGGTCTTCAGGTTCTTGTACGCGGCGTGCCGTCCGCCGAAGGGGTCGTTCTCCTCCCAGACCACCAGGTCGCCGTCGATGCGCAGACCCGACAGGCCGGTGTAGGAGGACCACACCTTCTTGATCGGGCCGCCCGCGACCGGGCGGACCAGGACGTCGATGCTGGTGGTGCCGAAGGCCGCCCAGACGACGTTCTTGCCGTCGGTCGCCGGGTAGACGTGGTAGCGGCCATCGTTGGGGCTGACCAGCTTGGGCGCGCCCTTGCCGTCGGTGCGGCCGGTGTAGACCGAGTACGGCTCGGAGCCGTCGTCGTTGGACTTGGAGACGGCGTACTGGCCGCCGCCCGCGCCCGCCCCGGTGCCCGCGGTGTTGAGCTTGCCGAGCAGGGTGTCGGAGTCCATGCCCAGCGCGTCCTCCCAGCCCGGGACGATGCCGTGGGCGTTGAAGGAGCGCGTGATGACCTTCTGGTCCTTCGCCGAGACCTTGAGGTCCTTCGCGGCGGCGATGACCGCGTTGCGGCCCTCGGTGAAGCCGTCGAGCGGGGTCAGGTACTCGGAGAGCGCCTTGTAGACGATGCGGTCGGCGAGGTCCTTGTCGATGTCCTGGCGGATGTCCCACAGGGCGCCGGAGAAGATCGTCGAGTTGAGGTGCACACCGCCGTTGTCGACGTCGTAGGAGACGCCGAGGAAGTCCTTGGAGGTGGTGCGGCCGTCGTTGAGGTCGCGCAGCGCGCACTCGCCCTTGGGCAGGGTGCGGCACAGGTCCTCGCCGAGGAGGCCGGAGTCCGGGTCGTCCATGGCGGTGCCGGAGGAGTTGGTGTCGATGGCGTTGCCGAAGTAGTCGGCGATGCCCTCGTTCAGGGCGCCGGACTGGCCCGCGTACACCAGGTTGGCGGTGTTCTCCACAACGCCGTGCGTCATCTCGTGGCCGACCACGTCGACGTCGGAGGCCAGCGGCTTGTACTCGTCGTCGCCGACGCCGTACACCATCTTCGAGCCGTCCCAGAAGGCGTTGACCCACGGCTGCCCGCCGTTGGTGACGCCCACCAGGGAGTTGATGGTCATGCCGCGGCCGTCGAGGCTGTCGCGGTTGTGCTTGGTCTTGTAGTAGTCGTAGACCTGGGTGCCGGCCCACTGGGCGTCGATGGCGCCCGCGTCGGTCGCGTCCTTGCCGAAGTCCTGGACGGGCGAGCCGAACTCCTTGATGCCCGAAGGCCACTTGCCGGCCGCGTCGTCGGCCTCGACGCCGCGTGCGTCCCAGGTGGTGATGGGGTTCTTGCTGGTGTTCTGCATACGGACGTAGTCGCTGAGCGTGTACTCCTTGCGCGACGCGTCGTAGTACAGGTTCAGGTCGACCTTGGTGCCGTCGGTCTTGACGCCGGTGCCGGTGGCGTCGCCGGGGCCCAGCGCCTTCGCGCCGGACTTCGCGGCGCTCTTGGGGGCGGTGCCCTTGGCCTGCTTCGGGACGCCGAAGGTCTTGATCGAGCTGTACTGGAGGACCGGGAAACCGGCCTTCGCGTCGATGTAGACCTGGCGGAGCACGGCCTCGCCGGTCACCGGGTCGTTGCCCTTGACGGTGACCTGGCGGGTCAGGACACCCTTGCCCTGCGGGAGGACGACGAGCTTGCCCGCGGTGCCGGTGAGGGCGGTCGCGGCCTTCGACTTCTGGCCCTGGGCCTTGCGGACGTCCTTGAGGCTGAGGTTCTTGCCGCTCAGCTCGCGGGTCACGGCCGCGACGGCGCGCTCGACGGCGGTCTTCTCCGAGACGGTGGCGGTGGTGCCGGTCGCCAGCTCGGTGAAGTACTTGCCGGAGGTGCCGACGACGCTGCGCTTGCCGCCCTTGTTCTCCATCCGGACGACGTACTGGCCGCCGAGGACGTCGAGGCCCTTGTACTTCTGCTGCAGGCGTACGGTCTCGGTGCCGCCCTTGGCCACCGCGGCAACGGCCTTCAGGTCGCCCTTCGGGTTGCCGATCCGGTACCGGCTCTTCTTCTCGGTCAGGTGGCCGACGGCGGCGTCGGCGGCGCTGCCGGTCGCCTTCGCGGGCTCGTTGATGCCGTCGACGAGGGCCGGGGTCGCGGTGTCCGTCCCCGGGATCACCTCGGCGGCCGGTCCGGCCGGGGCCGCGGGGGCGGCCTGCGCGGCGGGAACGACTCCGGCGAGCAGGGCGGCCGCGGCGAACGTCGCGGCAACTCCCTTGGATATACCGGCACTTGTGATGCCGGGTCTTGCTGCACGCACTCGGGTCTTGTGCTGCACGCTTCCCCTCCCACGGGACGAACGGACTTCGGGCGGTCGTCGGGCATCGCCATGCAAGTCGCTGTGTGTTCAAGTCGGCAATGTTTCCCGTGTGTTCAGATGTGGACACGCACACTTGTGTGCATGGTGTGTCCACGAAAGAATTCGGCCCATGATCGAGGGGGAAGAACTGCACAGCCTCGGCCTGGGGGAGGTCGAGGGACGCGTCTATGAGGCCCTTTTGAAGGAACGGGCCTCCTGCACAACGGAGTTGGCGTCACTGCTGGACCTGCCGGACTTTCGGATCGACGAGGCCCTGACCAGCCTCGAAGACTCCGGGTTCACGGTCCGCGGGACCGACGGGGCACCCCGCCCCGCCGCACCGGCCGCCGCCATCCGCACACTCATCCACCGCCGTCAAGCCGAACTCCATATCCGGTCAGCCGAGTTGGAGCAGCTGATGATGTCCGCGGACCGGATCGCGGGGCGGCTCACCGCCGGATCGCAGAGCGCGTCCGAGGGAGGCATCGAGGTCGTCACCGGGCAGCGGCAGATCGGGGAGCGCGCGGAGTCGCTGCTGGCCTCCGCCGAGCAGGAGGTGGTGATCCTGGACCGGCCGCCGTACGTGAAGGCCGACGCGGCCCATCCGGACCGGCCTCCGGCACTGGACATCGAGGCGCTGCTGGACCGGGGCATCACGGTACGCGCCGTGATCGACCGGGAGGGGCTCGGCTTCCCGGGCCGGATGCGCTCCCTGACGGCGCTGGCCGCGCGGGGCCTGCGGGCCCGGGTGACGTCCGGTGTTCCGACCAAGCTGATCGGCATCGACCGCCGCATCACGCTGCTGCCGCCCACGGAGTCGGGGGACCCGCGCGCCTCGGCCCTCGTCGTCGGGGACGCGCTGCTGCGCAACGCACTGCTCCCGCTGTTCGAGACGGTGTGGGAACGCTCGATACCGCTCAGCGGTACGGAGCCGGGGTCGGACCCCGTGACCGGCCAACAGCGGGAGCTGCTGGGCCTGTTGGCGGCGGGCCTGAAGGACGAGGCGATAGCGCGCCGCCTCGGTGTCCATGTCCACACGGCCCGGCGCCGCATCTCCCGCCTCCTGGAGGCCCTGCACGCGGAGACGCGCTTCCAGGCGGGGGCCCAGGCCGCCACCCGGGGGTGGCTGGCCTGACCCCCGGTGCCCTCATTCCGCCTCGGCCAGCGCCTGCTCGCGCAGTGTCCGGTACGTCTGCACCGCCTGCCCCCGCTCGCGCGCCACCTCGTCGCGGTGCGCCGCGTCCCGGGTCCGGAGGGTCCTGGCGCGGCCGGTGTTCCGGTCGCACGTGGCATCGGCCACCGCGACCCGGACCTCCCGGCGCCGGAGCTCCCGCGCACCGTCCGGGTGACGGCCGCCGCGTTCCGCGAGCTCCCCGTAGGCGCGTACGAAGGCGGCCTTCGCCGCCTCCGGGTCCGGGTAGGTGTGGCCGGCTTCCTTCATGCAGGCACGCCAGGGGCGCAGCGTTCGCTCCACCTGCGGGTCGGCGAAGTTCCTGCGGCTGATTTCTCCTTCCAGGTTCATCACGCTCATCTGTGCCCCGAGCCATACCTTCAGGTCCCCGTAGAGCCGGTTCTCGGCCCGTGCGATGCAGCCGTCCGTGTTCATGAACGCGGTGCCGTCGGGGAGTTTCACCTCGATCCGGTGCCCGGGCGTGCCGAAGAGCGCCTGTCCGTACCGCTCGCGCTGCGCCTTGGCCATCGCCCGCAGGCGGTCTCCGTTGGGGTCGGCGGGCGGCCGTTCCGTGGCCGCGGCGGCCGCCCCGTACCCGGCACGGCGGCGCAGGTCCACGTCGTCCGCCCGGCGCGGGTCCGTCTCGGGCCGCGGTACGTCGGCGCGCCACGTCAAGGGCCGGTACGGCCAGCCGCGTTCCCGCATGCACGCGGCGGTGAGCCGTTGCTCGGCGTCGAAGAGCGTCCGCCGTTCGGCGGCGCTGCCCCGGGCCTGTGCGAGTTCGGCGCCCGTGACGGCGCGGGCCGGGGACCTGGCCGGCGGGTTGTTCGCGGGTGCCGCGCACGCGCTCACGAGGACGAGGAGGAGTGCGGCGCGGGCGAGTCCCCGTGCGGGGCGCGACGCAGGGGCGAGGTGCATGACGGGGCCTCCTGGGGACGCGGGACGTGGCCCCGGGCGGGGCGGGCCCGCCCGGGGCCGGAGCCACTGGGGTCGATCACGCGTACGAGGTCAGCAGCTCCACGTCCACTGGTTGCCCTCGCCGTCGTCGTTGGGCCGGTGCTGCGTCCAGCCCCTGCCCTGGGGCAGGCAGCCGAGCGGACGGCTGTACCCCTCGTCGCCGTAGAGGATCACGCCCATGCCCGAGGTGCCGCCGTTCCAGGAGGAGGAGTCGTCGTTGAAGATGGCCCACCGCGCCCAGCTGGGGTTGTTTCCGCCGAAGAGGTACTCGTTGCCGCCGTAGCCGGCGTTCCAGTAGACGCAGTAGTAACCGGTGTTGCAGGTGTTCGCCGCGGTCTCCTGGGCGGCTCCCCCGGTGGCACCGGCCGCCCCGGCGGTCGGTGCGAAGGCGAAGCCGCTTGCCAGCGCGGCTGCCCCGGCCAGAAGCCCGATGCGTGTGCGAGCAGACATGATGTGCCCTCTCCCCTGTTGGGTGGTGCCCCGACGAAGTGCCGGGGCGCGAGGAACGGTGCCACCCCACCGCCGCGGGTGTCTTGGACGAATACGCACTCACGTGTGAACGCACGCACACTCACGCGGGGAGCAGCACGCTGGTGACGTGTCCGTCCAGGCGGTCGCCCGCCCCGGCTCCCGGGGGCGCGGCCCTGCGGGCGGCCAGCAGGCGCGTCGGGGGCCGGCCGGTCATGGCCGTCACTTCACGGGTGAGATGCGCCTGGTCGCAGAATCCGGCCCGCCCCGCCGCCTCCACCGGCGCAATCCCCCTCGCCAGCAGCCCCAGCGCCCGTTGCAGCCGCAGGATGCGCGCCGCCGACTTGGGCGGGACGCCGATGTGCTGACGGAAGCGGTTCTCGAACTGCCGCGGCCCCCAGCCGGTGCCGTCGGCCACCTGGCTGATGCGCACCCGCCCGGACGTGCTGACGAGCTGGTCCCAGGCCCACATGATCTGCGGCGGACAGTCCGGTCCCCCCTCCGCCCAGGAGGTGAGTACGGTGTCGAGCCGCTGGAAGCGCTGCGCCCAGCGGGGCAGCCCCGCCAGGGATTCGAGGAGTTCGTCGAAGCGGTGGCCGAGCAGCTCACCGGCGTCGACGATCCGCTCCGAACAGTCCTGCAGGGTGGTTCCGAACAGGGTGAAGGCGGCCCACGGCGCGAGAACGACCTCCATCCCGCACAGCCGGCCCCCGTGCGCGCCCACCGTCGCCGAGGTCCTGAGCCCGGAGACGAGCGAGTGGTGCGCCCGTGCCGCTTCCGGACCCTGCTGCACGCCCGGACTCCGTACCGCGTCGGAGAGCAGCAGTTCGTGCTCGAAGTTGAGTACGAGAGCGACGGTGGCGGTGGGAACCTCCAGCCGACGGCGGGGAGCACCGAGGGCCAGCCGGTATCCGCGGTAGCGGATGACTCCCGGGGAGAGCCGGGGGCACGGTGCCGCCCACGCCCACTCCCAGCCGCCCGAAGGATCTTGGTAGACGTGCATGGCGTCCCCCTGAGGTTTCGGCCTTCCGCAGGGACCCCATCCTGGTGACGCAGCCGGGGGCATGTCCTTCGCGTTCCCGGCCAATCCGGGCGGGCGGCGGCGATGACCGAAAACGGAGTGCGCGCATTCGCCTTCCGCTTCGCCACTGCCGCGCCACGGAGGAGGCTCTCGCCTCCTGCTTCCGGGCCGCCGCACCGGGGCCACCCCCACGCCTGCGCAGGCACGTCGAACCTCTTGGGCTCCTTCGGCCCGCGCGCGGAGGGGGCCGCGCCGGTCTCCCCCGGGCGATGGCGGGGGCCGCCCCCGAAGCGGGGGCGCGGTGCGCGGCCCTGTCCACTTCCCGACCTCGCGCCGGGGGGAGGGCTGGCGTGTTCGCGGCGGGCCGCCCGGAATCCGACGGCCGGCGCCCGGACCCCGAGGCCGCTCAGCCCGCCAGCACCAAGTCCCTTATCGTGGAGCCCAGTTCGAGTGCCTGCGCGGGTTCCGACACCCGCTGCTGGAGTTCCACGAAGGCGCCCTCCGCACCCCATTCGCGTACCGAGCGCAGCGTGGCCGCCACGTCCTGCGCCGACTGCCCCGGCGCCACGTTCACCCGGATCTGCCGGCGCAGTGCGTCCGGGTCTCGGCCCGCGGCCTCGGCTGCCCGGCGGGCGATTCCCCAGAGGACCGCATGCCCCTCGTCCGGCATCGCGGCGCCCGCCCAGCCCGCCGCCCGGCGGCCCACGCGGCGCATCGCGGCGGGGCCGAAGCCGCCCAGGTACACCGGCGGGCCGCCCGGCCGGACCGGGCGCAGGTCCACGTACGAGAGGGGGACCTGCCAGGTCTTGCCCGTGTGGGAGAAGGGGTTGTCGGACCAGATGGCGGCGAGGAGGTCCAGGGTCTCGTCGAGCTGTGCGCCCCGCCGGGAGAAGTCCGCGTTCACGGCCGTGTACTCGTCCCGCATCCAGCCGATCCCGAAGCCCGGGTCCAGGCGGCCGTTGCTGAGGAGGTCGAGCGAGGTGAGGCTGCGGGCGAGGAGGAGCGGCGGGTACCAGGGGGCGTTCAGGGTGCTGGTGCCCAGGCGGACGCGGGTGGTGGCGGACGCCGCGACCGAGAGGGCGACGAACGGGTCCACGAAGTTCTTGAAGCCCTCGGGGTACGGGCTCTCGGCCGTGTACCCGGGATAGATGTCACTCGGGGCGACCGGGGTCAGGGCGCGGTCGCCGACCCAGAGGGAGTCGAAGCCGATCTCCTCCGCGTCGCGGGCGAAGGAGGCGATGAGGTCGGCGCGGGCGTGGGTTCCGTACTGCGGCAGCGTTATTCCGATGTCCATGGCATCCATCTGTATCACCGGGTACGGGAGCGACAGGAGGGGCCGTACGGGATCAACTCCCGTACGGCCCCTCGCACATGAGGTGTCGTTACGCGGCGACCGGTGCCGCCACCTGCGCCGGAGCCAGGGCGATCTCCAGCACCTGGCGGACGTCCGTCACCGGGTGGACCTCCAGCTTCTGAAGGATTTCGGCGGGTACGTCGTCCAGGTCGGGCTCGTTCCGCTTCGGGATGACGACCGTGGTGGCGCCCGCCCGGTGTGCGGCGAGGAGCTTCTGCTTCAGGCCGCCGATGGGCAGGACGCGTCCGGTCAGGGACACCTCGCCGGTCATGGCCACGTCGGTGCGGACCAGGCGGCCGGAGAGCAGGGAGGCGAGGGCGGTGGTCATGGTGATGCCCGCGCTCGGCCCGTCCTTGGGCACCGCGCCCGCCGGGAAGTGGATGTGCACGCCCCGGTCTTTGAGGTCGGCGACGGGGAGTTCCAGTTCCGCGCCGTGCGAGCGGAGGAAGGAGAGGGCGATCTGTGCGGACTCCTTCATCACGTCGCCGAGCTGACCGGTGAGGGTCAGTCCGGAGCCGCCCGTCTCGGCGTCGGCGAGGGAGGCCTCGACGAAGAGGACGTCGCCGCCCGCGCCGGTGACGGCGAGCCCGGTGGCCACGCCGGGGACGGCGGTGCGCCGCTCGGCGGGGTCCTGGGCGGACTCCGGCACGTGGTGCGGTCGGCCGATCAGGTCCCGGAGGTCCCCGTCGGTGATCGCGAACGGCAGCTCGCGGTCGCCCAGTTCGTGCTGGGCGGCCACCTTGCGCAGCAGCCGGGACACCGCGCGCTCCAGGTTCCGTACACCCGCTTCCCGCGTGTACTCGCCCGCCAGCTTGCGCAGCGCCGACTCGTCGAGGGTGACCTCGCCCGGCTCCAGGCCCGCGCGGTCGAGCTGGCGCGGCAGGAGGTGGTCGCGGGCGATGACGACCTTCTCGTCCTCGGTGTAGCCGTCGAGGCGGACCAGTTCCATCCGGTCGAGGAGGGCCTCGGGGATGGCTTCCAGCACGTTGGCGGTGGCGAGGAAGACGACGTCGGAGAGGTCGAGTTCGACCTCCAGGTAGTGGTCGCGGAAGGTGTGGTTCTGGGCGGGGTCGAGGACTTCGAGGAGGGCGGCCGCCGGGTCGCCCCGGAAGTCGGACCCCACCTTGTCGATCTCGTCGAGGAGGACGACGGGGTTCATCGACCCGGCCTCCTTGATGGCCCGCACGATGCGCCCGGGCAGCGCCCCGACGTAGGTGCGCCGGTGCCCTCGGATCTCGGCCTCGTCGCGTACGCCGCCGAGCGCGACCCGTACGAACTTGCGGCCCATGGCGTGCGCCACGCTCTCGCCGAGCGAGGTCTTTCCGACACCGGGCGGGCCCACCAGGGCGAGCACGGCACCCCCGCGACGGCCCCCGACCACACCAAGACCGCGGTCGGCACGCCGCTTGCGCACGGCCAGGTACTCGGTGATGCGCTCCTTCACGTCGTCCAGGCCCGCGTGCTCGGCGTCCAGGATCTCGCGGGCGCCGCGGATGTCGTACTGGTCCTCGGTGTGCTCGTTCCAGGGCAGCTCCAGAACCGTGTCCAGCCAGGTGCGGATCCAGGAGCCCTCCGGGGACTGGTCGCTGGAGCGCTCCAGCTTCTCGACCTCCTTGAGGGCGGCCTCGCGCACCTTCTCCGGCAGGTCGGCGGCCTCGATGCGGGCCCGGTAGTCGTCGGACTCCTCGCCCTCGGCCTCGCCGTTCAGCTCGCGGAGTTCCTTGCGTACGGCGTCGAGCTGCTTGCGGAGCAGGAACTCGCGCTGCTGCTTGTCGACGCCCTCCTGGACGTCCTTGGCGATGGTCTCGGCGACGTCCTGCTCGGCGAGGTGCTCGCTGAGGGCGGCCAGGGCCAGGCGCAGGCGGGCGACCGGGTCGGCGGTCTCCAGCAGCTCGACCTTCTGGGCGGTGGTCAGGAAGGGCGAGTACCCGGAGTTGTCGGCGAGCGCGGAGACGCCCTCGATCTGCTGCACGCGGTCCACGACCTGCCAGGCGCCGCGCTTCTTCAGCCAGGTCGTCGCGAGGGCCTTGTACTCCTTGACCAGCTCGGCGACGGAGCCGGGCAGCGGGTCGGGGTCGGGCTCCTCGATCCGGGCCCCCTCCACCCACAGGGCCGCGCCCGGCCCGGTCGTGCCCGCGCCGATCTTGACGCGGCTGCGGGCCCGGATGAGGGCGCCGGGGTCGCCGTCGGACAGCCGGCCGACCTGCTCGACGGTGCCGAGGACGCCGGTCCCGGCGTACGTCCCGTCGATGCGCGGAACAAGAAGCACCTGCGGTTTGCTGCCGTTGGTACGAACGGCAGCCTGTGCCGCCTCGACCGCCGCGCGCACCTCGGTGTCGGACAGGTCCAGGGGCACCACCATCCCGGGCAGCACGACCTCGTCGTCGAGCGGCAGCACGGGCAGGGTGAGCGGTGTGGACGTCGATGCCATGATCTCCCCTTGGGCAGTGAAGTTGAGCTATGTGGACTCAATGCATATGAGCGCTCCAGTGTTCCCCAACCCGTGTTCGCTCTGAGCGATCAGCCGTCGACGCCCGCCCCTTCGACGCGATGTAATAGACCAACTCAACCAGTGACTATTACACCGGGGGAATCCCATGGCCTTCGCCACCACCGACGACGCCGTCCGCGCCTGGGCCGGGGGCTGGGCGCTCTCGCGCGGCACCGCCGATCCGGTGCCGCAGCCGTGGGGCGTCACGATCGACATCGGCCTGCCGAAGGCCGTCACCCGGCACGTCCTGTTCGACACGTACGCCTCCGACGAGGCGACCGTCCGCAAGGTGCTGCGGGCGGACAGCGCGCCGGGCACCTGGATCAAGTTCGTCCAGCCGCCCCAGGACATCGCGCCGTGGCTGGCGGAGGGCTGGGAGTACGACACCCCGGGCCACCTGATGTCCCTCGCGCTCACCCCGGACCTGACCGCCCCCGAGGTGCCGGCCGGCTACACCCGGCGGAGCTGGACCCGGGCCGGGCTGACCCGGGTCGTGGTGCTGGCGGCCGACGGTGCGCTCGGGGTGCGCGGGCAGGTGGCCGTCACGGGGCGCACGGCGGTGGTGGACCAGGTGGAGACGAACCCCCTCCACCAGCGCCGGGGCCTGGGCACGCTGATGATGCGCACCCTCCAGGCGTACGCGGCCGAGCAGGGGGCCCGGGACTGCGTGCTGGGCGCGACGGACGACGGCCGGGCCCTGTACGCGACGCTGGGCTGGCACCGGCACTCGCCGCTGACGGGGGTGTTCCGCGCCTGAGGGCCGCCTGAGGGCTACCTGGGGGTCACCGGACGGGAGTGTTCCGCACCCAGGGACGACCTGGGGCCCGCAGAAAGGGAACGCGCAGGCGTGGTCCGTACGTCAGAGCCTCAGCCAGCGGCATCAGACGGCACGGCACACGACGGGAGCATCATGCGATCCACTCGATCCGCGCGGTCGACGGCGGCGACGGTCTCGACAGCGGCGATCTCCGCCGCCGCCCTCTGCACCACCCTGCTGCTGGGGGGCTGCGACGACGGCAAGGAGCCCCCCACCGGGAGCCCGAGCACACCCGTGACGGCACCGCCCTCCACGCAGGCACCCGTCACCGCCACCCCTCCCACCATTCCGCCCGCGAACGGCGACCCCACCTCACCCGCGCCCGCGCCTCCGCCCGCCACCGACCCCCAGCCCTCCGCGTCCCTGCCCCCGCAGGGCGAGCGCCTCGTGACCGCCACCGTCAGCGGCGGCATCGACGGGCGGCACCGCAGCGTGCTGGTGAGCAACGACGGCAGTTACACCACCCTCGACCGCAAGAAGCCGCCGAAGACCGGCCGGATGGGCGCCAAGGACCTGGCCGAACTCAAGGACGCCCTGGCCGACTCCGACTTCGCGAAGCTGCCGCGCGTCTCGATGGCCGACCCGCCGATCATGGACGGCATCACCACCGCCGTGATCTACCAGGGCCACGAGGTCGCGACGGACGGCATGAAGAAGCTGCCGAAGCTGGACCGCGTGATCGCGGCCCTGCCCGGCCTCACGTAACGCCGCCTCAGACGTGGTGGCGCACGAGCTCCGTCACCCGCGCGACCGTCGACAGGTCCCCGAGCGCGTTCTTGGTGATCGCCCACGTCGTCCCGCTCGCCGTGTCCGCACCCGCCCAGCTGCCGCCCGCGCCCGCCATCCCGAAGACCTGGAGGTCGGGCTCGGGGCTGTTGTCGGGCAGCCCGAGGGCGTACCCCAGCGCCCACGACGACGCGTTGCCCATCACCTGGTCGGTGCCGCTCGCGGCGGGCGCGGTCGCTTCGCGGGTACGGTCCTGCGACAGCAGCCGTACGCCGTCGACCTCCCCGAGCACGGACGCGTACACGCGCGCCATCGCCCGGGCGGAGGTCTTCGCGCCCGCCGGGACGGCGGCGGCCAGGACGTCGGTCCTGTTGCCGAACGCGGCGCTCGGGAAGAGCTGCTTGGGTGCCGCCTTGAACATCGGCAGGTCGTCCGGCAGCGCGTTCAGGTCGAAGGACGCGGCGCGGGACGGCGACTCCTCCAGCACGGCGAGGCGACCGTGCTCGGACGCGGGCATGGCCAGGTACAGCTCGTCGGCGATGCCGAGCGGGCCGGTGAGCTCGGTGCGCAGCACCTCGGCGAGCTCGCGGCCGGTGGCGCGCCGGACGATCTCGCCGACGAGGAACCCGAAGGTGAAGGCGTGGTACCCGACCGCCGTCCCCGCCTCCCACCAGGGCTCGGCGTCCGCGAGGGCCGCACACATGGCGTCCCAGTCGCACAGCTCGGCGTGGGTGGTGCCCGGCGGGATGCCGGGAACGCCCGCGGAGTGGCTGAGCGCGTGCCGTACGGTCACCCGCTCCTTGCCGTGCGCGGCGAACTCGGGCCACAGCTCGGCGACCGGGGTGTCGTACGAGAACAGCCCCTTCTCGGCACACACGTGCGCGAGGGTCGCCGTGGCGCCCTTGCCGATCGAGAAGTTGTAGAAGGGGGTGTCGCGTTGGACCTCGCGCCCGGTCGCCGGGTCGGCGATCCCGGCGGCGACGTCGGCGACCGGCTCACCGTGCCGGTACACGGCGATCTGAAGACTGCGCTCGGCCCCGCTCTCCACCAGCTCCTCGGCGGTGCGCTGAAGCTGCTTCTGCACGTCGGCGGCGCTCATGACCGTCCCCTCCGTAGTCGTCAGTCGTCACCAAGGGATGACCGTACGGAGGGGACGAAGTCATCGGCCACCCATTTGTGATCTACAGGTACGACGGCGCGGCGCGGGCCGCCTTCCAGCGCCGCACGACCGGCCAGGTGGCCAGCCCCAGGCACAGGGCCAGCGGGTGCCCGAGGGCGGTCAGCGGGTCGGCGTACGCGATCAGGTCCTGGAGGAGTACGAGCGCCACCGCCCCCAGCAGCCCCCACCGCAGCCACGTGATCCGCAGAACGGCCGCGAGCGCGCCCACGCACGCCATCAGCCCGAAGCTGATGCCGAAGTCGAGGCGGTGCAGGGAGGTCTCGGGCAGGTGCCCGGCCCACACCGCGACGCCGACCGGGAGCTCGGTGGCGAGCGAGGCCACCACGTGCCCGAACGCGAAGACGGCGGCGCTCCGCAGCCCGCCGATACGCCGCTCCAGGGCGGTGAGGATCACCAGGAACCCGATGGCGTACGGGGAGGCCAGTCCCCCGGCGACCCACAGGGCGCTGCCGACGAGGGCGAGGACGGGGGTGTGGGTGAGGTGGGCGACGTCGGTGCTGGACGCCCGGAGGAGGGAGTCGACGGTCGCCGGATCGCCGAGCTCCGCGTAGAGGGAGGTGGCGATGAGGACAAGGGCGTACCCGAAGGTGAAGGGGGTGCCGGTGGGGGTGGGCAGGAGGTGCCAGAGGTGCCAGCGGCGGTCGGGGGCGGGGGTCGCGGGGGCTCCGGGGGTCGGGGCCGCACCCGGGGTCGGGGCTGCTCCCGGGGCCGGGGCTGCTCCCGGGGTCGGGGCTGCTCCCGGGGTTGCGGCTGCTCGGGGAGCCTGGCCCGCGCCGACGGCCTGGGCCGCACCGGCGGTGGGGGCCGCACCGGCGGTCGGGGCTGCTCCTGGGACCTGAGCCGATCCAGGGGTCCGGGCCGCTCCCGTGGCCTGCGTCTCGGGCGCGGGCGCCTCGGCCCGCGGCTGCGGTTGCTCCTCGGCCTGGGCCCGCTGCCCCGGCACGGCGGTCAGCGTCGCGGCGCCCCCGTCGGCGGTGCCCACGGGCCCCTGCTCCTGCCCCTGTCCCTGCTGCTTCTGCATCTGCATCTGCTTCTGCGGTGTCGTGCTGGTGCGGTGCACTGCGTGAGGCCCCATTCCCCCGGGCACCGCGCGGTAGGGCGGGCGGCCGGAATCGTCAAGCCACGCCCGTGTCCCTCGGCCGCGTCTTTCGCGTTCGCTTGCTGCGCTGCTTCTGTCCCTCTTCGTCGAGGACAACGCTCACCCTCCGCCCATATCTCCCGCCCCGTCTATGACACACCTCACACCTGTGCGTGTTGAGGCAACCTTCACAGGTTCGGGGCCGTCCCCCGGTCCCCGGTGCACCGTCCGGCGGACACCGTGAACCGATCGAGCGACGTCGAGCGATAGAGGGGCGTGAGACTGTTGCGCCCCTCGGGGGAACCCCGGGCCGCCCAGGCCCCGGACGACGACGCGGCCCTGCTGCGCGCGGTCGCGCGCGGTGACGCCGCCGCGCTCGGCACGCTGCACGACCGGCACGCGGGCTGGCTGCACGCGCGGCTGACCCGGCGCTGCCCCGACCCGGAGACGGTGCGGGACGTCCTCCAGGACACCTTCGTCACCGTCTGGCAGTCCGCCGCCTCGCACCGGGGCGGCGAGGCGGGCGGCTGGCTGTGGGTGATCGCGGCCCGCCGCCTGGTGGACGCGCAGCGGGTACGGGCCCGGGCCGGCCGCCCGGTCCCGGCCGAGCCCGTCTCGCGCCTCCCCGCCCCTTCCGCCGAGGAACACGTCCTGGCGGGGCTGGAGTTCGGCGACGTGGGCGCGGCCCTGGACCGCATCTCCCCGGAGCTGCGCGAGGTCCTGCGGGCCACGGTCGTCGACGGCCTCACCACCCGCGAGGCCTCCCGCCTGCTGGGCATACCGGAGGGCACGGTCAAGACCCGGGCCTCCCGCGCCCGCCGCGAACTGAGAGCCGCCCTGGCCCAACTCACCACCGAATCCGACCCGTTGGGAGGAACAGCATGAGCACCCACGGGAAGAACCCGGCCTGGCACGTCCCCCCGGACCTGGCCGCCCGCTACGCCGCGGGCACGGCCCCGGACCCTGAAGCGTGGTCGCTGGAGAAGCACGTGGAGGCGTGCGGGACATGCGCGGGCCGGGTGTCGGAGGCGGTACGGGCGGGAGCGGCGGGCCCGGAACTGGCCCTGCAACGGGAGGCCCTGCTGAACCTGGTGGGCGGACCGGCAGCCGCCACGCCGCCGGCCCCGAGCCCGGCCCGCCACCGGACCGCGCCCGCACCCGCGCCCGCATCCGCCCTCGCCCCCGCCCCCGTCCCCGCCCCCGCACCCCCACGCGTCCGGCCCACAGCCGCTCCCCTCCGCGTCCGACGCCTCCTGTGGACCTTCGGGCCCGCCCTGCGTGTCGGGTGGGTGCTGGCCGTGTTCGCCGTGGGGGTCGGGGCCGTCGCGCTGGCGTACGGAGGCGGGCAGGACCTCGCGCGGCCGCTGCTGCTCGCCGTCGCACCGCTGGTGCCGTTGGCCGGGGTGGCCCTCTCGTACGGCAGGCACGCCGACCCCGTGCACGAACTGCATGCGTCCACCCCCGGCGGCGGGCTGCGCCTGCTGCTGCTCCGGACGGCCTGCACGCTCGGGGTGAGCGTGCCGCTGCTGACCGCCACCGGCGCCGCACTGCCGGCCGTGCCCGGTGTGCCCGGAGCGGCCGCCTGGCTGCTGCCGGGGCTCGCGCTCACCCTGCTCACCCTCGCGCTGGGCAGCTGGGTGGGGTTCCGGGCCGCCTCCGCGATCGTCGGCGGCGGCTGGGTGCTCGCGGTGACCGCGCCCTCGCTGGGCAGCGCCGCCCTGCACCAGCCGCCCGACTACGCCACCCCCTACCTCGACGGGCTTGCCCGCCAGGCCGGTTGGGCCCTGGCGGCCCTGCTGTGCGCGGGACTCGTCGCCGTACGGCGGACCGTCTTCGACCGAATGGAACGCATGTGAGCCGCCACCACGACACCCCCCTCGGCCGAACCATCGACAACGACGGAGCCGCCGTGACCGGGCTGACCGTGCGGCACCGCCGCACCGTCGCCCTCGACTCCGTCGACCTGGACTTCGGGCCCGGCGTGCACGGGCTGCTCGGGCCCAACGGCGCGGGCAAGACCTCCCTGATCCGGGTGCTGGCCACCGTCGCGGCCCCCACCTCCGGCACCGTCTCCCTGCTCGGCAGCGACGTCGCGGGCCATCGCGAACGGACGGCGGCGCGAAGTCGGCTCGGCTACCTGCCGCAGGAGTTCGGGTACTACCCGGGCTTCACTGTGCGGGAGTTCGTCGCGTACGTGGCCTGGCTGAAGGAGATGGACGCGGCCGTCGTGGCGGAAGCCGTGGAACGGGCCGTCGAGCGGGTCGGTCTCGCCGACCGGATCGACGCGAAGGTGAAGTCGCTGTCGGGCGGCATGATCCGGCGGGTCGGCATCGCGCAGGCGATCGTCAACGACCCCGCGGTGCTGCTCCTCGACGAACCGACCGCCGGTCTCGATCCGGAGCAGCGCGTCGAATTCAGAGCACTGCTCCGCGAAGTGGGCACTGCTTCCACAGTGATCGTCTCGACCCACCTGGTGGAGGACGTGGCCGCGGCCTGCACGGAGGTGACCCTGCTGGAGGCGGGCCGTATCGCCTACCGGGGAACACCGCAGGAACTGAGCGCGATCGGCGACGAGAGCCACCCGGACGGGGACGGCGGGGACACGGACGCCCTCGGCGACAACGCCATCGAGCGCGGCTACACGAGCGTGTTGCGCGCCCACCGCCTGGCGGCCCGCCGATGACCACGACCGCCCCGGACCACTCGCCCTCCCCCGGCCACGCACCCGCCCCGGACCACCGCCCCCTCCGCCGCCCCCGGCACGCCTCGGGCCCGCCCCCTCTCCGCAGCGAGTTCCGGCGCGGACTCGCCCCCTGGGCAGGGGCGACCGTCGCGGTCACCCTGACCGTCCTCATGGCCGCGAAAAGCGGGCAGTGGCAGGGGAATTGGGGCGAGACCCAGTCCCTGCTCAAGACCGCGGCCACCCTGATCGGCGGTCCGCTCGCCGTCGCCGCCGGCTGCTGGCAGGGCGGCCGCGAGCGCCGTCGGCGTACCGTCGAACTCCTCTCCACCGCCTCGCGCGGGCGGTGCGCCCGCACCCTCGTCGCGGTCGCCCCGCTCGTCGCCTGGGTGCTGATCGGTTACGCCGTCGCCCTGGCCGCCTCCCTGCTGGCGACCCTGCCGTACACCCACCGGGGCAGGCCCCTGGTCCCGTACGCCCTGACCGACCTGACCTTCCTGGCCTCGATCACCGTCGTGGGTTTCGTCGCGGGACGGGTGATCCCGTGGCGGCTGACGGCCCCGCTGCTCGCCGCCTGCGCGTACCTCGGACTGGGCTTCCCCTCCTACGTCTCGTCGGACCTGCGTCTGCTGAGCCCCAACGAGCAGGTGGACACCACCCATGTCCCGCTGTGGTGGCAGCCCCTGGTGATGTCCGCCTGGACGTGCGGGCTGGCTGCCACCCTCCTCGTCCTGTACGCCGCACGCCGCCGGGTGCTCGCGGTCGTGCCGCTGGTGGTGGCGGTCGCGGCCGGGACCACCGTCGCGCAGGTCGGCACCGGAATGTGGCGGCACGTACCGACCCCCGGCGTCCGGGTGTGCGACTACGACACCCTGCCCGGCATCTGCGTGGACGACCCGGACCGCGACCTGCTGCCCGCGATCAGGGCGGCCCTGGCCGGGCTGAACTCCCGGGTGGCGGAACTGCCGGACCCCCCGGTCTCGTACGTCTCGACCGATACGGGGCCCGGTCCCGCCGAGGCCCGCCTGCCCCTGCTGACCCGGGGCTGGACCGTGGCCCGCAACGAACTCGTCGACCCGGCGGGGTTCGCCCGGGAGACCGCGGCGAGGCTTCCGCTCTTCGGCAGCTGCCCGGCGGAGAAGTTCACCGAGGCCGAGTCCGCACACTTCTGGGAGACCAGGAACGCCGTCCTGGCCTGGCTGGCCCCGCCGTCCCCGGACGCTCCGCCCACCGGGGCATCCGGCACCGACGCCCCGGCCCCCGCCCGGCAGACCGAACTCCGCGCCCCGCTGGCCGCGATGACCCCGGCGGCCCGGAAGGCCTGGCTCGACAGGTACGCCGCGGCCACCCGTGCCTGCGACCCGAAGCGGCTGCCGAAGCTGTGAGGCCCGCCCACTCCCGTACGACGGACACGACGGACACGACGGACACGACGGACACGACGGACACGACGGGCACGACAGGTGCGACGGACACGACGGAGGGGACGGAGGTGACAGGAAGCCGCACGGCCGCCGGGACATGGAGCGTCACCCCCTGCACCCCCCGCACCCTCTGGCTCCTCCACGCCCGCTCACGCTCCCTCCCCCTCACCCTCGCCGCGCTCGTCGCGACCTCCGGGTCCGCCGCGTGGGCCGCCGACTGGATCCAGGGGCAGCCGCAGTTCGACCATCACGCCCGGGCGCCCGTGATCTTCCTGGCCACCCTGCTGGTCTCCTCCGCCATCGGCACCGGACTCCTCACCCGCTCCGACGAACTGGACCGCACCGCCGTACGGCCGTGGTGGACCCTGCGCCTCCTCCACCTCGGCGCCCTGACCGCACTCGCGGCGGTCCTGCTCGCCCTGGCGGTGCCGGGCCACCCCGAGGCGTTCGGCGCACCGGCGATGGTCCGCAACACCCTCGGCGCGACGGGCCTGGCGGCGGCGGGGGCGGCGCTCCTGGGAGCACGCCTGAGCTGGCTGCCGATGACGGCCTACGGAGGCGCCGCCTACCTCGCGGCCCCCCGTACCCCGGGCGGATCCGCCGCCGTGTGGGCCTGGCCGATGCAGCCGGGACCGCAGGGGGCGGCCTGGACGACGGCGCTGCTGCTGCTCGCCCTGGGGGGAGGTCTGTACGTGTGGCGGGGAGCGCGGGTGGAGCGGGGGTAGTCCGCGCCCCGGCCGACGGGAGCCCGCCCCACCGGCGGCACCCGATCACCCCGGCGGCACCCGATCACCCCGCCGGGACCCGATCACCCCGCCGGGACCCCTGCCAGTCCGCTCCCGTCCACCGTCACCGACCGCAGCATCCGATCCATGTACGCCCGCAGCCGCCCCGGCATGTCCATCGCCTCGGGCGCCAGCGCCCACTGGAACTGCAACCCGTCCATCACCGCGATCTGCTCCTGGGCGAGCTCCAACACGTCCACGTCCGGGCGGAGTTCGCCCCGGGCGATCCCGGCGCGGAGTACTCCGACCGTGTGGTCGAGCACCCTCTCGTACCGGGCGCGGAAGTAGGTGTGGGCCGGGTGGCCCTGGTTCCCGGACTCGCCCACCAGCACGTTGAACATCCGCACCAGCCCCGGCCGCCTCGTGTTCGACTCCGCGAGGCGGATCACCGCCTCCATGCCCTCGACCACCGTCGCCGGGTCCGTCGCGAAGAGCTGTTCCATGTCGTGCTGCTCGCTCTGGGCGAGGACCGACAGCAGCAGGTCCTCCTTGCTGCGGAAGTGGTGCAGCAGCCCGCCCTGCGTGATCTCGCAGTCGTGGGCGATCCGGGCCATGGACGAGGCGTGGAAGCCCCACTGCCCGAAGTGCTCGATCGCCGTGTCGAGGATCTGCTGGCGGCGCGCCTCGCCCACCGCATAACTGCCCCGACCTGCGCTCTTCCGGGTCGCGCCCCCCGTGCTTGCTGCCATGCACCCACCCTAGAGCGCCCCCGGACACCCGCCCGGACGCGCCCCGCCCCGCCCCGGGCCCACCCCGGGCCCGCCCCGGATCCGGCCCGCATCCGCCCCGAATCCGGTCCCGACCCCGCCCCCCGGTCCGCCCCTTCCGCCCGGATATGCCGTGTGATCCACGCAACACACCACAAACCTAGTAGGTACTCGGTTTTCGCGTTTAGCCTGTGCTCGCCGGGTCGGCACCGAAGCCGACCGGCCCCCTTTCCTCTCGGAGTTCCCCATGGTCACGGACCGCGACGCAGCGGCGGCAGGCACGGCGTTGACACGTGTCACGTCCACCACCGCCCTCTCGGCCCCGGCCCCGGAACCCACCCCCACCCCCTCCGACGCCCCCCGCTCCCTCGTCCTCGGCCTCGCCTTCGCCCAGCTCGGGCTGTACCTGACCGTCCTCACCCCGGTCCTGGTCACCCTCGCCCTGCGCGTCTCGCAGCTGGTCCCCGAGAGCGGGCGCGGCGGGCGGCTCAGCCTGGTCCTGTCGGTCGGCGCGGTCCTGGCGATGCTCGGCAACCCGCTCTTCGGCGCGCTGTCCGACCGCACCACCGGCCGCTTCGGCCGCCGCCGGCCCTGGCTGCTGGGCGGCATGGCGGTGGCGATGGCGGGGCTGACGGTCGTGGCGCTCGGGGACTCGATCCTCGTCCTCACCCTCGGCTGGGCCGTCGCCCAGCTCGGCTGCAATGCCGCACTGTGCGCCCTCTCCTCCTGCCTGCCGGACCTGATCCCCGAACACCAGCGGGGCCGCGTGTCCGGTCTGGTCGGGATGATGATCTCGGTGGCGATGGTCACCGGGTCCTTCCTCGCCCAGCTCTTCCACGGCTCGCTGCTGCTGGCGTTCCTGGTGCCGGGCGCGATCGGACTGGTCGCGGTGGTCTATCTCGCTTCGGTGATGAAGGACCGCCCGGCCGCACCGGGCACGTTCCCTCCGTACCGTACGAAGGACTTCTTCGGCTCCTTCTGGATCAGCCCGCGCAAGCACCCGGACTTCGCCCGGTACTTCGGCGCACGCTTCATGATCTTCGTCGCGGACTCCTGCGTCACCAGTTACCAGGTGTACTTCCTGATGGACCGGCTCGGTTTCAGCCGGTCCGAGGTCGCGCAGAAGATGTTCCTCGGCACGCTGATCATGGTCGGTTCGACGGTCGTGGGCTCGCTGCTCGGCGGCAATCTCTCGGACCGGTGGGGCAGACGGAAGCCCTTCGTCCTCGCCTCGGCGGCGCTGGTCGCGGTCGCGCTCGCCCTGATGGCGCTGACCGGGTCGTACGGACTGTTCCTGCTGGCCATGGCGGTGTTCGGGTTCGGCGAGGGCCTGTACCTGTCGGTAGACATGGCGATCGGCGCGAGCGTCCTGCCGGACAAGGACAGTTCCGCCCAGGGCATGGGCGTACTCAACATCGCCATCGCCTTCCCGCAGTCGCTGGTCCCGATGATCGCCCCGGCGGTCCTCGCGATCGGTGCGGGCAGCGCGGACGGCGGCCAGAACTACGGGGCGCTGTTCCTCTTCGGCGCCCTCTGCGCGGCGGGCGGCGCGGTGGCCGCCCGGCTGATCAGGTCGGTCACCTAGGTCCCGTAGGTCCCGTACGGGAGTCACGCCCCCGCGAACTCCCCGCCACCGCACACCACTTCCCCCCCTCGCAGCACCCTTCAGGAGTACCGGATGCACCCCTACCAGGACCCCAGCCTCACCCCCGACCAGCGCGTCGACGACCTGCTCCCCCGCATGACGCTGGAGGAGAAGGCCGGGCAGATGTTCCACGACATGCTGATGATGAACGCGGACGGGAGCCTGGTCACCGAGACCGACGGCTCCATGCTTCCCTTCACCACGCCGGAGCTGGTCGAGGGCAAGCACCTCACCCACTTCAACCTCATGGGCACCTACGGCCCCCGTGAGATGGCGACCTGGGCGAACAACATCCAGGAGCTGGCGGCGGGCACCCGCCTGGGCATTCCGGTCTCCCTCTCCACCGACCCGCGCCACTCCTTCACCGACAACGTCGGTGCGTCCTTCAACGCGGGCGCGTTCTCCGCCTGGCCGGAGCCGCTGGGCATGGCCGCGATCAACGACGCGGACCTGGTCGAGGAGTTCGCGGACATCGTGCGCCGCGAGTACCTGGCGGTCGGCTTCCGGGTCGCCCTCCACCCGCAGATCGACCTCGCCTCCGAGCCCCGCTGGTCCCGCCAGAACGGCACCTTCGGCTCGGACGCCAAGGTCACCGGCGAGCTGGTCCAGGCGTACGTGCGCGGTCTCCAGGGCAAGCAGCTCGGCCCGGCCTCGGTCGCCACCATGGTCAAGCACTTCCCCGGCGGCGGCCCGCAGAAGGACGGCGAGGACCCGCACTTCGCGCACGGCAAGGAGCAGGTCTACCCCGGCGGCATGCGCGATCTGCACCTCGAACCGTTCAAGGCGGCCATCGCCGCCGGTGCCTCGCAGATGATGCCGTACTACGGCCAGCCGGTCGGCACCGACTGGGAAGAGGTCGGCTTCGGCTTCAACAAGGGCGTCATCCAGGGCCTCCTGCGCGACCAGCTCGGCTTCCAGGGCATCGTGTGCACCGACTGGGGCCTGCTCACCGAGGCCAACATCTTCGGCGAACCGCACCCCGCGCGCGCCTGGGGCGTCGAGCACCTCTCGCGCCCCGAGCTGGCCGCGAAGTCCCTGGACGCGGGCTGCGACCAGTTCGGCGGCGAGGCCTGCCCCGAGGTGATCGTGGAGCTGGTCCGCTCGGGCCGCATCGCAGAGGAGCGCATCGACGTCTCGGTACGCCGGATCCTGCGCGAAAAGTTCGTCCTCGGCCTCTTCGACAACCGTTACGTCGACGTGGACCTGGCCGAGGAGACGGTGGGCCGCGCCGACTTCAAGGCCGCGGGCGAGCGCGCCCAGCGCCGCTCCCTCACCGTCCTGTCCAACCGCGAGCTGACGCTCCCCCTCTCCGGCCGTCCGAAGCTGTACGTCGAGAACGTGGACCCCGCGGTCGCCGCCGCCTACGGCGAGGTCGTCGCGACCCCCGCCGAGGCCGACTTCGCGGTGATCCGCCTGCGCACCCCCTACGAGGAGCGGGCCAACAAGTTCGAGTCCTTCTTCCACTCGGGCACGCTGGCCTTCGAGGGCGAGGAGCTCGCGCGGATCGTGGGTCTGCTGGACTCCGTCCCCACCCTGGTCGGCATCAACCTGGAGCGGGCGGCGGTCATCCCGGAGATCGCGGAGCACGCGGCGGCGGTCATCGCCGACTTCGGCGCGGCGGACGCGGCGCTCCTGGACGTGGCCTTCGGCCGGGCGAAGGCGGAGGGCCGGCTGCCCTTCGAGCTCCCGCGCTCGATGGCGGCGGTGGAGGCGGCCCGCCCGGACGTCCCCAACGACACGGAGAACCCGGTCTTCCCCTACGCCCACGGCCTCGAAATCTGACCCGTCCGGAGCGTTCGCGCCCTGTCTGGGGCGCGGGACCGTGCTCACGGTGCGACTCCGCCGCGCGGGCACCCCGCGAGGGGTACGGGACCGTGCTCAACCTGCGGCTCCGCCGCGCGGTCGCCCCTTCAGGAGTGCGGGGCTGTGCTCAACCTGCGGCTCCGCCGCGCGGGCGCCCCTTCAGGAGTGCGGGGCTGTGCTCAACCTGCGGCTCCGCCGCGCAGGCGCGACCGGCCGCGCTGCCTCCGTGCCCCTTCAGGGGCGCGGGGCTGTACCAACCTGCGGCTCCGCCGCGCGGTCGCGACCGGCTGCGCTGCCTCCGTGCCCCTTCAGGGGCGCGGGGAACTGCGCGACCAGCCACGACGCATCCGCACGGAACCGAGACCCACCACCCCCTGCCCGGGACCCACCCCCCATCAGCCCCGCGGGTTTAGGTGAAGGGGCGGGGCTGGGGACCCCCTTGCCCCGGCGGGGCAGAGCTGCGCATGCCCGGCACCGGGAGGCGACCCGGGGCCTTGGCGGTGACGTGCACCCGGCACAGGTGCTGGGCCAGGGGCGGCACCCGGGTGGGCCGGGAGCGGGAGGGGCCGCCCCCTTGCCCGCCCGTCCCGCCCCCGGGGGGCGGGCCCGCCGCCCAAGGGGGCTACGGGGGAAGAGGGGGGCGGAGCCCCAGGGCACTGGGGGGAGGCCGAGCCCAAGGGGCAAGGGGGGAAGCCGAGTCCGAGGGGCCGGGGCGGAAGCCGAGCCCGAGGGATCGGCGGCGGGCCGGTCGGAACAGGGTCCGGCCGAACACCCCCACCCAGCACGACACAACAGCTTTCGGTCGGGCACCGACCGATGTCAGACCGCGGGGTTCCTGATCAACCCCGCTGCGGCAACGCCTCGCGCGCTGCCGAGGTCCGGGACCCGCCTGTGGGGGGCCGGGTCCCGGACCACACCACCACACACCACAGGCCACACACCACAGGCCACACACCACAGGCCACGCACCACGCACCACAGAGCCGCCCTCCCCCACCACCCACCACTCTCTGCCTGGAAGGGACTGCCATCCCATGCGTTCCGCTCGTCGCAATCTCCTCGCACTGACCACGGCCGGTGCCGTCGTCGCCGGCCTCGGCGCCACGGCCTACGTCTCCGCCCCCACCCCGGCCCCGCCCGCCCCGCAGGCCAAGCACCACCCCCAGAAGCCCTCCGCCAAGCCCCTCGCCGGCCTGCGCGTCCTCATCTCGAACGACGACGGCATGCAGGCCGCCAAGCCCTCCCACTCCGACGGCCTCGGCCTCTACGAGCTGCGCCGCGCCATGTGCGCCGCCGGTGCCGACGTCGTCGTGATGGCCCCGTGGCAGGTCCAGTCCGGCAAGGGCACCGCCGTCACCAACGGCGGCGTCCTCACCGCCCAGCGGCGCACGGCCCTCCCCCAGGGGTACGAGAACGACTGCGCCGGAACCCCCTCCGGCTCCCCCGTGTTCGGCGTGTGCGTGGCCGACGGCCCGTGCGGCAAGGACACCCCGTCCGCCACCCCCGCCGACACCGTGAAGCTGGCCCTGCGCGGCGGCCTGAAGGCCAAGGTCGGCTGGAGCGGCGACCCGGACGTCGTCCTCACCGGCATCAATTCCGGCCCCAACATCGCCGCCAGCGTGAACGACTCGGGCACCGTCGGCGCGGCCGTCGCCGCCATCGACCAGCAGGTCCCGGCGGTCGCGTTCAGTGCCGAGGGCGACGCGACCAACACCAGCTACCCGGTGCAGACCTACCGGGCCACCGCCGAGTTCGGCGCGCGGTTCCTCGCCGGAATGCGCCAGAACAAGCTGCTCACCGGCAAGTTCGCGGTGAAGGTCGACTACCCCGACACCACCAACGGCGAGAAGGTCAAGGCCCCGGTCTGGACCCGCGTCGGCAATGGTGCGGCGATCTACCACGACTACGAGCAGAAGAACGGCGGCGACAGCTTCGACATCACGATGGGCCTGTGCGAGGGCAAGCTGTCCTCCGGCGGCGAGTGCGACGAGAGCCGCAAGGACGCCGACCAGGTCTGGCTGCTGGAGAAGAACCACGTGACGATCGCCCCGATCACCTGGGACCGCACCTACGGCACCTCGATCGACGGCACGCGTGAGCTGCGCAAGCTGGAGAGCTACGTGAAGCACAGCGCCCCGCGCGTCTGATCGAAGCAGCCGGTCACCACCCCGGGCCGCCGCCCCTCAACCCCCCGGAGCGGCGGCCCCCACACGCCTCGCGCGGGGCCCCGGCGGCCCCCGGCGCCCCGCGCGAGACAACATTCACAGGTTCCGCACGTTTGCGCGTACAACCCTGGCTACGGTGAACAACGGGTCACCGGGCCGACACGGCGGGGCACGACGCCTACGCAACGTCTACTTCCTTGTGCACAGGGCGAGTTGCGCGGCCTCGACTTACGAAGAGTCATTGCGGAATGTCGTATTCAGAGGGATTAAAGCCATAACCAACAACTTGCCCGAGGCGTCGCTTTCGGTGCCGGGGCAGGCAGTTGCACCGCGTAGCCGTGAGCAGGTCAGTGCCCGTACGCTGCTCATCTGACCGCGGGATCTTACGAACGCACTCCAGGGGCGGGGCGATGGAGCAGACACACACCAGCCACAACGGCCTCGCGGCCACGCCCGGCGCTCAGCGCCGGGTACTGGTCGTCGAGGACGATTCCACGATCGTGGACAACATCGCGGCCCGGCTGCGGGCCGAGGGCTTCCAGGTGCAGACCGCGAGCGACGGCCCGGCGGCCGTCGACACGGCCGAGGCCTGGCAGCCGGACCTGATGGTCCTCGACATCATGCTGCCCGGCTTCGACGGCCTCGAGGTCTGCCGCAGAGTCCAGGCGCAGCGACCCGTGCCGGTCCTGATGCTCACCGCACGCGACGACGAGACCGACATGCTGGTCGGACTCGGGGTCGGCGCGGACGACTACATGACGAAACCGTTCTCCATGCGCGAGCTGGCGGCCCGGGTGCACGTCCTGCTGCGCCGGGTGGAGCGGGCCACGATCGCCGCCGCCACGCCGCGCAGCGGCATCCTGCGCCTCGGCGAGCTGGAGATCGACCACGCACAGCGGCGGGTGCGGGTGCACGGCGAGGACGTACACCTGACGCCCACCGAGTTCGACCTGCTGGTCTGCCTGGCGAACACGCCGCGCGCCGTCCTCTCCCGGGAGCAGTTGCTCGCCGAGGTGTGGGACTGGGCGGACGCCTCGGGCACCCGTACGGTCGACAGCCACATCAAGGCGCTGCGCCGGAAGATCGGCGCGGAGCGCATCCGTACCGTGCACGGCGTGGGGTATGCGCTGGAGACGCCGGCGCCGTGAGCAGTACGGCCGGGACGAAGCGCGGCGGGACCGGGCGCGGGTCGCTGCGACGGCGGGTGCCGGAGCAGCGGCGGGAGCCGGCGCGCCCGGCGCGCCGGTGCGGCGACTGCGGGCAGCGCGTCAGGCGCCCCCTGCGGGAGCGGCTGCGCCCCGGCCGGCTGCTGCGCCGCCTCGGGAACCTGGCGTCCCGGCCGCTCGCTCTGCGTCCCTTCACCATCCGGGGCAAGCTGATCGCCCTGGTCGTGGTGTCGGTGGCGCTGACCACCGGTCTGGTGATGGTGGCGCTGGCCACCAAGACCGAGCTGCGTTTCATCACGGTCTTCTCGATCATCGCGTCGATGCTGATCACCCAGTTCGTGGCGCACAACCTCACCAAGCCGCTCGACGAGATGCGCGAGGTCGCCGCCGCCATGGCGCACGGCGACTACACGGGCCGCATCGACGGTGAGAACCGCCGCGACGAGCTGGGGGGCCTGGCCACCACCCTGAACCGGATGGCCGAGGAGCTCCAGGCCGTCGACCAGAACCGCAAGGAACTGGTCGCGAACGTCTCCCACGAGCTGCGCACCCCGATCGCCGCGCTCCGTGCCGTACTGGAGAACGTGGTGGACGGCGTGGTCGCCGCCGACCCCGAGACCATGCGCACCGCGCTCAAGCAGACCGAGCGGCTCGGCGGCCTCGTGGAGACCCTCCTGGACCTGGCCCGCCTCGACAACGGTGTCGTACCGCTGAAGGCGCGCCGCTTCGAGGTGTGGCCGTATCTGTCGGGCGTGCTGAAGGAGGCCAATCTGGCCGCCGCGCAGCGCAACCTGGCCTCCGGGTCCGGCCGCCACATGCGCAAGGACGTCCACCTCCACCTGGACGTCTCCCCACCGGAGCTGACCGCGCACGCGGACCAGGAGCGGCTGCACCAGGTGGTCGCCAACCTGATCGACAACGCGGTGAAGCACTCCCCGCCGCACGGCCGGGTCACGGTACGGGCGCGGCGCGGGGAACTCCCGGAGAGCCTCGACCTGGAAGTGCTGGACGAGGGTCCGGGCATACCGAAGTCGGAGTGGCACCGGGTGTTTGAACGCTTCAATCAGGGCAAGTCGCCCGCCAAGCCCACGTCGGGCAGCGACGGCGGTACGGGTCTCGGTCTGGCCATCGCGCGCTGGGCCGTCGATCTGCACGGCGGCCGGATCGGCGTGGCCGAATCCGAACGGGGCTGCCGGATTCAGGTGACCCTTCCGGGGACCGCCTCTTCGCGCAGTTGACGTAGGGTTCGAACCAGAAACGGACGTTCTGCGTTCGTCCTGCCAGGATGCGGGGCTGAAGGCCGCATCCTCGGTCGGATGCACCCGGCTCGCATCCGCTTGACGCGCGGTCCACACCGGAACCCCGCTTGTTTCCCGCCATTTCGTGCGCCGAAACCAGCTCTCCGATGTGACTTACGCGACGGATGCACCGCCCGGTCTGCATCTCCCGGCCGGGGAGGCGTAGCCTTTATTTCCGCTGTCCACCACCTTGCGAAGCGGAAGAGGGCGGTTAACGCCGTGTCGTCTCAGTCCCCCAGTAGCTCAAGTCTCTCGTCGACCGACCAAGCCGAGCAGGGGAAGAACCCTGCCGCTGCCTTCGGTCCCAATGAGTGGCTCGTCGACGAGATCTACCAGCAGTACCTCCAGGACCCCAGTTCCGTCGACCGAGCGTGGTGGGACTTCTTCGCCGACTACAAGCCGGGAGCCACCGGCGGTACGGCAGAGAAGTCGGCCCCCGCCGCACAGGCACCCGCCGCCGCCCCGGCCGCCCCGGCCCCGGCCGCACCTGCCGCCGCTCCGGCGCAGCAGGCCGCGCCCGCCGCCCAGGTGCCCGCCCCGGCCCAGCCCGCGGCCCCGGCGCAGGCCCCCGCCGCTCCGGCGCAGCCCGCAGTTGCGCCGGCCGCGAAGCCCGCCGCAGCGGCCCCCGCCGCATCCGCTCCCGCCCAGGCCGCACCGGCCGCCAAGGCACCCGCACCCGCACAGAAGGCCGCACCTGTGAAGCCCGCTCCCGCCGCCGAGGCGACCTCCGCCCCGGCCGGTCCCGAGTACGTCACCCTCCGCGGCCCGTCCGCCGCGGTCGCGAAGAACATGAACGCCTCCATCGAGGTCCCCACGGCGACGTCCGTGCGCGCGGTCCCGGTGAAGCTGCTCTTCGACAACCGCATCGTCATCAACAACCACCTGAAGCGCGCCCGGGGCGGGAAGATCTCCTTCACCCACCTCATCGGGTTCGCGATGGTGCAGGCCATCAAGGCCATGCCGTCGATGAACTACTCCTTCACGGAGAAGGACGGCAAGCCCACGATGGTGAAGCCGGAGCACATCAACTTCGGCCTCGCGATCGACCTGGTGAAGCCCAACGGCGACCGCCAGCTCGTCGTCGCCGGCATCAAGAAGGCCGAGACGCTCGACTTCTTCGAGTTCTGGCAGGCCTACGAGGACATCGTCCGCCGCGCCCGCGACAACAAGCTGACGATGGACGACTTCACCGGTGTGACGGTCTCCCTCACCAACCCGGGCGGCCTCGGCACCGTCCACTCGGTCCCGCGTCTGATGCCCGGTCAGTCGGTCATCATGGGCGTCGGCTCGATGGACTACCCGGCGGAGTTCCAGGGCACCTCGCAGGACACCCTGAACAAGCTCGGCATCTCCAAGGTCATGACCCTGACCTCGACGTACGACCACCGCGTCATCCAGGGCGCCGCCTCCGGCGAGTTCCTCCGCATCGTCGCGAACCTCCTGCTCGGCGAGTCCGGCTTCTACGACGACGTCTTCAAGGCGCTGCGCATCCCCTACGAGCCGGTCCGCTGGCTCAAGGACATCGACGCCAGCCACGACGACGACGTCACGAAGGCCGCCCGCGTCTTCGAGCTGATCCACTCCTACCGGGTGCGCGGCCACGTCATGGCCGACACGGACCCGCTGGAGTACAAGCAGCGCAAGCACCCCGACCTCGACATCAACGAGCACGGGCTGACGCTGTGGGACCTGGAGCGCGAGTTCGCCGTCGGCGGCTTCGCCTCCAAGTCGATGATGAAGCTGCGCGACATCCTCGGCGTCCTGCGCGACTCGTACTGCCGCACCACCGGCATCGAGTTCATGCACATCCAGGACCCGAAGCAGCGCAAGTGGATCCAGGACCGGGTGGAGCGCCCGCACTCGAAGCCCGAGCGCGAGGAGCAGCTGCGCATCCTGCGCCGCCTGAACGCCGCCGAGGCCTTCGAGACCTTCCTGCAGACCAAGTACGTCGGCCAGAAGCGCTTCAGCCTGGAGGGCGGCGAGTCCGTCATCCCCCTCCTCGACGCCGTCATCGACAGCGCCGCCGAGTCGCGTCTGGACGAGGTCGTCATCGGCATGGCCCACCGCGGCCGCCTGAACGTCCTCGCGAACATCGTGGGCAAGTCGTACGCCCAGATCTTCCGCGAGTTCGAGGGCAACCTCGACCCGAAGTCGATGCACGGCTCCGGCGACGTGAAGTACCACCTGGGCGCCGAGGGCACCTTCACCGGTCTCGACGGCGAGCAGATCAAGGTCTCGCTGGCCGCGAACCCCTCGCACCTCGAAGCCGTGGACCCGGTCCTGGAGGGCATCGCCCGCGCACGCCAGGACATCATCAACAAGGGCGGCACGGACTTCACCGTCCTGCCCGTCGCCCTGCACGGCGACGCGGCCTTCGCGGGCCAGGGCGTCGTGGCCGAGACCTTCAACATGTCGCAGCTGCGCGGCTACCGCACCGGCGGCACCGTGCACATCGTCATCAACAACCAGGTCGGCTTCACCGCCGCCCCGGAGGCCTCGCGCTCCTCGATGTACGCCACCGACGTGGCCCGCATGATCGAGGCGCCGATCTTCCACGTGAACGGCGACGACCCGGAGGCCGTGGTCCGCGTGGCCCGCCTGGCCTTCGAGTTCCGCCAGACGTTCAACAAGGACGTCGTGATCGACCTCATCTGCTACCGCCGCCGCGGTCACAACGAGGGCGACAACCCGCAGTTCACCAACCCGCAGATGGTGACGCTGATCGACAAGAAGCGCTCGGTGCGCAAGCTCTACACCGAGTCCCTGATCGGTCGCGGCGACATCACCCTGGAAGAGGCGGAGCAGGCGCTCCAGGACTTCCAGGGCCAGCTGGAGAAGGTGTTCGCGGAGGTCCGCGAGGCCACGTCGACCCCGGCCGCCGCCCCGTACAGCGACCCGCAGGCCGAGTTCCCGGTGGCCGTGACCACCGCGATCTCGCAGGAGGCCGTGAAGCGGATCGCCGAGTCGCAGGTCAACATCCCGGACAACATCCACGTCCACCCGCGCCTGATGCCGCAGATGCAGCGCCGCGCCGCGTCCGTCGACGACGGCACGATCGACTGGGGCATGGGCGAGACCCTCGCCATCGGCTCCCTGCTGATGGAGGGCACCCCGGTCCGCCTGGCGGGCCAGGACTCCCGCCGCGGCACCTTCGGCCAGCGCCACGCGGTCCTGGTCGACCAGGAGACGGGCGAGGACTACACCCCGCTCCAGTACCTCTCGGACGAGCAGGCCCGCTACAACGTCTACGACTCCCTCCTCTCGGAGTACGCGGCGATGGGCTTCGAGTACGGCTACTCGCTCGCCCGCCCGGAGTCGCTGGTCATCTGGGAGGCCCAGTTCGGCGACTTCGTCAACGGCGCCCAGACCGTCATGGACGAGTTCATCTCCTCCGCCGAGCAGAAGTGGGGCCAGACCTCCGGCGTCACCCTGCTCCTCCCGCACGGCTACGAGGGCCAGGGCCCGGACCACTCGTCCGCCCGCCCGGAGCGCTTCCTCCAGATGTGCGCGCAGAACAACATGACGGTCGCCATGCCGACCCTCCCCTCGAACTACTTCCACCTCCTGCGCTGGCAGGTCCACAACCCGCACCACAAGCCGCTCATCGTCTTCACCCCGAAGTCGATGCTGCGTCTGAAGGCGGCGGCGTCGAAGGCGGAGGAGTTCACCACGGGCGGCTTCCGTCCCGTCATCGGCGACGACAAGGTGGACGCCTCGGCCGTCCGCAAGGTCGTCTTCTGCGCGGGCAAGGTCTACTACGACCTGGAGGCCGAGCGCGAGAAGCGCGGCGCCACGGACACCGCGATCATCCGCCTCGAACGCCTCTACCCCCTCCCGGGTGCGGAGCTCCAGGCCGAGATCGCCAAGTACCCGAACGCCGAGAAGTACCTGTGGGCCCAGGAGGAGCCGGCGAACCAGGGCGCATGGCCCTTCATCGCCCTCAACCTGATCGACCACCTCGACCTGGCAGTCGGCGCGGACATCCCGCACGGCGAGCGCCTGCGCCGCATCTCGCGCCCGCACAGCTCGTCCCCGGCCGTCGGCTCGGCGAAGCGCCACCAGGCGGAGCAGCAGGCTCTCGTCACCGAGGTCTTCGACGCCTAGTCGCTGACGCTGGTCAGAGCATGTGAGGGGCCCGCCCCCGCGAGAGGTTTTCGCGGGGGCGGGCCCTTTAATCTTGTACGCATGTACTTCACTGACCGTGGCATCGAAGAGCTGGAGAAGCGGCGCGGCGAGGAGGAAGTCACCTTCGAGTGGCTCGCCGAGCAGTTCCGTACGTTCGTGGACCTGAACCCCGACTTCGAGGTCCCGGTGGAACGCCTGGCCACGTGGCTGGCCCGCCTGGACGACGAGGACGAGGACGAGTAGCGCTCATCGCGGGAACTGGTGAACGGTTCCTGTGCAGCACCGTCGTGGCTGGTCGCGCCGTTCCCCACCCCCCAACGGCATGCCCTCCGGGCAACCCGCCCTGCCCCCGCTTCCCCTGTAGCCCCCTTAGGCGCCGGGGCCGCCCTCCCCCTCCCCCACCTCCCCTCAGCCCCCTTGGGCGGCGGGGCCGCCCTCCCCCCTCTTCCCCAGCCCCCTTGGGCGGCGGGGCCGCCCCCCGGGGGCGGGACGGGCGGGCAAGGGGGCGGCCCCTCCCGCTCCCGGCCCACCCCGGTGCCGCCCCTGGCCCAGCACCCGTACCGGACGCGCGTCCAAAGGGGCCCCGGCCCACCCCCGTACCGGACACGTCAGCCCCGCCCGGCTCAGGCAGAGAGGCCCCAGACCCGCCCCTCCACCTAAAGCGCTCGCCGCGCGGCTGCGCACGGTTCCCGTGCGGGTGAGTGGGTGGCTGGGCGCGCAGTTCCCCGCGCCCCTGACGGGGCGCACCGCGCGGCGCCGGAAGCCGTCAGGTTCGGGTGCGGACGCGGTCGTAGGCCAGGCCCACCACGCCTTGGGCGAGCATCAGTCCGCCCGCCACCGCCCACCCGGCGGACCCCCTCCGCCACCCCCACACCAGCATCGGCACCCCCGCCACCACCTGCGCCGCCCCCAACACGCGGGCCCGCGGGCCCCGTACCCACTCCGCCAGCGGCCCATGGTCCAGCGCGTCGCGCCAGCCCGCCCACTCCACCGCCACCGTCTGCGGCCCCACCCTGGCCACCTCCCGCAGCCGGTCCGCGCTCTCCCCCGGGGTCAGCCCCACCGGCAGCTCCAGCCCCACCCGGTGCAGCACCGCGATCAGCCCGAGCAGCCGCGCCCGCGCGTCCGCGTCGCTGTCCGGCCGGGCCAGCCCCTCCAGGCTCTCCATGTCGTGTACGGGGTCCAGCCCCAGCCGCACCGCGAAGGTCCGCATCGCCTCGTCCTCGCCGAGCGGCGTGCCGTCGGCCAGCCACTCGTAACCGACCGTCCGCCGGAAGCCCGAGGCCAGCGTGTAGCCCGCCCGGTCGGGGTCCCACCACAGCGCCAGCACCGGCCAGTTGGTGCCGATGGCGAGGGCGGAGGCCCAGCCCGCCACCACCCTGTCGACCGGCTCGTACACACTCCCCTCGGCCAGCCACGGCTTCCCCTCGGGGACCAGGACGCTCCAGCCGTCCCCGGCGGGGGCCAGCAGGGCGCGCTCGCGCAGCAGCGGCAGCGCGGGGCGTACGTCGGCGACCGGCGCCCGGCAGAGGAGCAGGGCCCCGGTGGCGTACACGGACGGGGACACAGGGTGCGACATACCACCCACGCTAGGACATATACACCCGCCCCACCTCTCACAGTCACCCACCCTTATGTTGACTTCACCCAACCGCGATATATCGTGTTGGAGAGAAGACGCGATATGTTGCGTCGCAATGCCGCAAGCCGCGCGTCACGTCCAGACCGGGGAGATCGCCATGACCGAGTGGTCCGTCACCGAACCGCAGAAACTCACCTTCGACGAGCCCGTCGACGCCCTGAGCGTCCAGATCGTCAACGGCGCCGTGAACGTCGTGGGCACGGACGACCCGGCCGCCGGCGCCCGGCTGGAGGTGACCGGGATCGACGGCCCGCCGCTGCTCGTCACGCACGAGGGCGGCACGCTGACCGTCACGTACGAGGACCTGCCCTGGAAGAGCAAGAAGGGCTTCCTGAGCTTCCTGGAGCGGCAGAGCTGGCGCCGTTCGGCGGAGGTCACCCTCGCCGTTCCGGCGGGCGCGAAGGTGAGCGTGGGCACGGTCGGGGCGAGCGCGGTGGTCTCCGGCATCCGCGGCCGGGCCGACGTGCGCGGCGTCACCGGCGACACCACCCTGGTCGGCCTGACCGGCAAGGTGAACGCGGAGACCGTCTCCGGCAATCTGGAGGCCCACTCCCTCACCGGCGACCTGCACTTCAAGTCGGTCTCGGGCGACCTGACGATGGTCGACGGGGCGGGTTCGTCCGTACGGGCGGAGTCGGTGGGCGGTGCGATGGTCATCGACGTCGACCCGGCCCGGGGCGGTCCGGCCGACATCGCCCTGACGACCGTCTCCGGCGAGGTGGCGATCCGCCTGCCGCACCCGGCGGACGCGAAGGTCGAGGCGAACACGACGAGCGGTTCGGTCTCCAGCGCCTTCGAGGACCTGCGGGTCTCGGGCCAGTGGGCACAGAAGAAGATCACCGGAACGCTGGGCACGGGCGCGGGCAAGCTGCGCGCGACGACGGTCTCCGGCTCGATCGCCCTGCTGCGCCGCCCGCCGACGGACGACGCGCCGGTGGACGACGTACCGGTGGACGACGCACCGATGGACACCCCTCCCACCGACTCGCCCACCGACTCGCCCTCCGGAAAGGTCCTCTGACATGCCTCCCGTCTTCGCCCACGGCCGCCTCCGCCTCTACCTCCTGAAGCTGCTGGACGAGGCGCCGCGCCACGGTTACGAGGTCATCCGCCTCCTCGAAGAGCGCTTCCAGGGCCTGTACGCACCCTCCGCGGGCACCGTCTACCCCCGGCTCGCCAAGCTGGAGGCGGAGGGCCTGGTCACGCACGCCACCGAGGGGGGCCGCAAGGTCTACTCGATCACCGACGCGGGCCGCGCCGAACTGGCCGACCGGGGCGGCGAGTTGGCGGACCTGGAGATGGAGATCCGCGAGTCCGTCTCCGAGCTGGCCGCCGAGATCCGCGACGACGTGCGCAGCGCCGCGGGTGACCTGCGCCGCGAGATGAAGGCCCAGGCCGCCGCCTCGGGCACGTCCGCCACGCCGGGCAAGGAGTCCGGCGGCGACTGGGGCACCGGGGGCCCGTGGGGCGACAAGGAGGCCTGGCGCACGGCCAAGGAGGAGATGCGCAAGGCCCGCCAGGAGTGGAAGGAGCAGGCGCGCCGCGCGAAGGACGAGAGCCGCCGCGCCCGCCAGGACGCGCAGGACGCCCGCCGCCAGGCCAAGGAGACCGCCGACCGGGCCCGCGAGCACATGCAGCAGGCGGCCCGCCGGGTCGAGGAGCAGGTCCGCGAGCACGTGTCGCGCGGCGACTGGCCCTCTGCGGTACGGGACGGACTGGCCGAGATCGAGAAGGAGTTCACCCGCGCCTGGGGCAAGGACTTCGGCCGCTTCGGCAAGGGCGGCCAGGAGGCCCCGAAGGAGGCCCCCGACATCACGGTCGAACGCACCGACAGGCCCGCCCCCTCGTCCGGCAACGTCTGGGAGGACGCCGTCCGCGACGACACCCCCACCTCGGCCCCCCTCCCCGACTGGGCCCACGAGGACACCAAGCCCGGCACGGACCCGGCCCGCGAACTGGACCGCCTCCTGGACCGCTTCCGCGACGACATCCGCGACACGGCCCGCGACCACGGCGTGACCGCCTCCCAACTGGCCGACGCACGCGCCCGGTTGGCGGGCGCGGCGGCGCACATCGGCCACCTGTTGCGGGATACGCAGAAGTAACGGCCCGCAGCACACACACCTGCCCCACCCCTCACCCCGGAGCCTCGCCGCTCCGGGGTGAGGGCCGTAGCGGAGTAGGGCACTTCCCCGCGACGAAGCTGCCGGTCCCGCCAGTGAAGGTGGGGACGAACGGTCGCGGTGGGGTCTGCCCCACTGTGTTCCAGGGGGCTTGTCGGAGTGCCCGAGCCCGGCGCCGCATGATCGGCTGTCCGCACGATATTCGCGAGGCGGAAGGTGGACAGGTGAGAGTCCGGATCGGGTACTCGGCATGGATCGTGGGCGTGGTGCAGTTCTTCGTCATCCATGGAATTGCCGAGTCGGCTTGGGCCAGACCGTACAGCTGGGCAGGCAACAACATCAGCGACTTGGGCAACGTTCACTGCGCCCTACAGCCAGATCCTGAGCCGCGGTACATCTGTTCCCCCGAGCACGGTCTGATGAATTTTTCGTTCGTGGCCCTGGGGGTGCTGCTCGTTGTGGGTGCCGCCCTGACCGGTGGTGCCCTGTGGCGCAGGGGACGGGCCGCTGCCGTGGCCCGTCTGCTGCTCGCCGGTGCCGGCGTGGGATTCGTGTTGGCCGGGCTGGCTCCTGCGGACGTCAACGAGAACCAGCATGTCCTGGGCGCCCTCTTGATCATGGCAGCGGGCAATATCGGTCTCGTCGTGGCGGGGTTCGGTCTGGCAGAACACGTACCGGCCCCCCTGCGGTGGGTCACCACCCTGCTGGGAGCCACAGCGATCACGGCCTTCGGGCTGTTCCTCTCCCGTCACTACCTCGGACTCGGCATGGGAGGCATGGAACGGGTCGCCGCTCTTCCTCTCCTGTTCTGGGCGCTGGCTGTCGGCGTTCGTGGCCTCATGCGTCGGGCGGGTCGCAGGCAAGAGGCGATACCGGCCGAACGTCTCAGCCGCGCCGGTTGAGAGCCCTGGTCGGCTGTCGGTTGGCCGATGTCGGCGGGGGGCCATGCTGAACACGGGCGGCCAGGCGGGTGTTGCGGGCCTGGGCGTCGGCGAGGTCGGCCTGGAGCGAGGCCCGCAGAAGGAGCGGCCCAGCACCACGCACCCGGTTAGGCACCTGGAACCCCGGGCCTCGGAGCGACACCGCTCCAGGACCACCCCGCTGAGAAGTAGGACACTTTCCCGCGAAGGTGTCCTACTTCTCACGTGCGGGGGGGATGGCCGCCCCATGTCACACCCCATGCCGTACGGATCGGCCGCCCCCTCCGAGAGCCTCTCTTGCGGTGGCACCGCCGGGCACAGCACGCATCGCGATCGCCCCGAATCGGCGTCGTACGACTCATTCACCCTTCTGGATGGCGCGTTGGCGACGGGGGTGGACCAGCATTCCGCCGCCCTGCCTTCTTATGTCCTACGCCGCTCAAGAGCGAGACCAAGGGGCACAGTCTCGGCGGGAAGGCCATGTCCCGCACCTGCTCAGCCGTCGGTGGCCCGGCGGAGAAGCCCCAGGGGCGGTCCGGGGCCCGCCCCTCAACCCCTGCCGCCCGAGCGCCCCTTCGCCCCCGGCACGAGCACCTACCCGCCACCTCGGCCTGGCGCTCCCCCTCGGCCTGCCCGCCACCCTGTGGGCGCGTGCCCGCGGCCGCAGTCCGTGGCTCGCGTCGGCGGCTGCCGCACTGTTCACCGGTGCGTTCGCGGTCACCCTCACCCCGGGGCACAACAGCACCTCCGCGGAACGGGTGCGTGCGACGGGCACGACCCTGCACGGGGCGCTGCAAACGGTCCCGGGACAGCTCAACGCGGTGCTCTTCGCACTGCCGTGCCTCCTCCTCGTACTCGCCACCCGGCGTCACCTGCCTGGCCGTTCCGGGAGTGGAACTGGCCCAGGCCGCGCTGCCGCTCGGACGCAGCTGTACGCACATCGACCTCGCGCTCAACTACGCAGGCGCCGGGGCCGGTTGGGCAGCCAGTACGCTCCTGCTCCTGCTCGCGCTGCGCGGACGGGCCGGCGACGCCTTTCCCCCGCTCCGAGGTCGTACGCGGCACGGCCTTCACCGCGTGCGGGGCGCTGGCCGTCCTGACGCTCTTCCAGACCGCGATCACCCCCGTCGCGGGCCTCTCCGACGGTCCGGATCTGACCCCCGCCCCACTCCACTGGGCCCGTACGACCAACACCACGCTCTTCGGCCCGCAGACCCGGATCACCAGGGTCCAGCAGACCCCGCAGCTCGACAGCCCGGTGCTCGTCACCTACCGGCGCTACCGTCACGGCGTCCTGATGCCCCTGCACCTGGACTTCACCCTCACCAGGGGCGGTGGCCTGATGTCGCTCACCACGCGCTTCGCCCCGGACCCCGTTCTCCCGGCCCCGCGGTTCGGCCGCGCCGAGGCGGAGCGGCGGGCGGCGCAGGCCGGCGGCCGCACGTGAACGGTGATCGGTACCGGTCTCCTCCTGGCCGAGCCGGTGCACGAGCAGTGGCGCCCGCTGCGGCTGGTGAACGTCGGCACCCGGGGCACGGCGGAACGCACACGGCGGCTCGACGCGGTGACGGGCACCCCGGCCGCCCCCGACCCACCACGCGACTACTGACGCACCTGACCCGACGCGACGGCCACCTCGGTGCAGTACGTCATCCCGGCAGCCCTCCGCGCATGCCCCCTTCGGAGCCGGGTACTGGCGCGAGAAGCCATGCGGAGGAGCCGCCGAGGTCGGCGGAAGAGGCGGATGGATCGGGGAGAGGACATGGCAACTCAGACCTTGGCCGCACTCACGGGTGCGTCGGGTGCCGTCATCGCGACCGTCGTGGTCGTCATCGGCATCGCGGCGGCGCTGTACGTCAGGTTCAAGCGGTAGTCGCAGGCGCGCGGAACCTGACTGCGATCGCGGTTGAGGTCGGAGGGTGGCGTCATGACTGCTGCCTCCCCCGGCCTCCGACCGGTCGCACTGCCCCGCCCCTGCCCACCCGGACGCGGGCCTCCTCGAGCTGACGGAACACGCCTTTGAACACGCCTCCCCCGAGGGCGGCCCACCCCCGCCCAGGAAGCGCTGCGCCTCTTTGTCGAGCAGCAGATCCAGCGGGCGATCGAGCACCACCCGCCTCCAGCACAAGCGCCGCTTCGCGCTCAGCGAGGCCCGTCCGCTCAGCGGAAGTCCGCGGCGTGGTCCCGCGCCCACTCGCGGAAGGACCGGGCCGGGGTGCCCGTGATGCGCTCGACCTCGTCGTTGACCGGCTCCGGATCGGCGAGCATCTTCGCCTGGGCGGGCACGATGGCCTCCACCAGCTCCGCCGGGTAGCCCGCGGCCTTCATCTCCGCGGCGGCCTCGGACAAGGTGATCTCCTCGAACCGCACCGGCCGCCCGATCGCCTCGCCGATCAGCTCCACCTGCCGTTCCTGGGTGACCAGTTCGGGGCCGGTGATCAGGGGGCGGGCGCCGAGCAGGGCGTCGGTGGTCAGGGCCTGGACGGCGACCGCCGCCATGTCCGCCTCGTGGATCAGCGGGCGCGCCAGCGCGGCCAGCGGCGCCCGTACCGCACCGGTGGTGCGGACCTCCTCCGCCCAGCCGAGCGTGTTGCCCGCGAACCCGGTGGGCCGCAGCGCCGTCCACTCCAGGCCCGACGCCTCGACCAGCCGCTCCAGCTCCGTGTGGAAGAGGGTGATCGCCTCGTCGGGCTCCTCCGCCCCGTCCCGGCCACCGTTCCCGTCCCCGACCCCGGCGGACGACAGGTACACCACCCGCCGGGCGTGCTTGCCGATCGCGTCGATCACGTCCGACGCGCCCTCGGCACTCAGGAACGGCCACACCAGGAAGACCGCGTCGACACCCTCCAGGGCCGTACCCAGCGACGCGGGGTCGCCGAGATCGCCGCGCACCGCCTGAACACCCTCCGGGAAGTCCGGCGTGTTCCCGCGCACCAGCGCCCGCACCGGCACGCCCGCCGCGTGCAGTTGGGCCACCAGCGCGCCGCCGACCTTCCCCGTCGCGCCGGTCACCAGGATCGTGGGCTGAGTCATCGGGCATCTCCTCGCATCGCGTACGTCGGGCTTCGATGGCACGACTCTCGTACGTCAACCAAGGTTCAGGTCAAGCATTGATCGGGATACGTCCGGCCCGGCTCAGGTGCACTGCCAGAGGAAGCGGCCCTCACCCCCGTCCGGGGAGAGGAACGCGTAACCGATGCCCGCGTCCCCGAAGTTGACGTACACCGGCAGCGCCGTCGCGTCGAGCTGGACCAGCAGGTCCCACGGCGTGCCCTCTTCCTCGCCCGGTGTCTCCTCGCCCTGGAGCCACAGGGGCTCCACGCCCGGGCCGCCCAGGAACTGCCAGCTCTCGCCGTCCTCGTCCAGCTTTCCCGGCACGGCCAGGTGGTCGTCCCCGAGGGTGGGGCCGGAGGCCAGGTCGCGTACCCCTGCGACGAAGGACGGCACGCGGCCGCCCGGCTGCACGATCACCGCGTTCTCGCCGCCGTCCGGGACGAAGGTGCCCGGGGCGTTCTCGGTCATGAAGACGTACGCCAGGCGGTCGCCCGGCAGCTCGAACTGGCCGATGAATTCCATGGGTTCGCCCGAGTCCTTGGAGAGTGGCCACTGCGGGGCGTCGAGCCACACCGGTTGTCCGCCCACCTTCGTGACCGGCTCCGCGACCACCCGCCCCGCGGGCACGAACTCCACCGGCACCGGATCAGCCACCACCACGAACCTCCCGCAAAGCGACGAAACGAGCGTTGTCGACCCGACCATAGCGGCCGGGTCCGACAACGCCCGTCCGGAGCGGGCGGGGAGGCTAGGTGCCCTCGCTCCCGAACATCACCCGCTCCACGTCCCCGTACCCCGCCCCGAAGTCCGCCAGGACCTCCGAGACGACGCCCGGGCGCACCGCCAGTGCCAGGAGGAGGTGCTCCTCGCCGATGTGCCTGTCGCCCCGGCCCAGCGCGACCCGCAGCGACTGCTCCAGCACCTTCTTCGCGCCCGGCGTGAACGGCCGGTGGTCCAGCAGTGCCCTCTTGCGGCGCGCCCGGGGACGCCCGGCGGGCTCCGTCTCCGGGGTGCCCATGCCCAGTGCGCCCGGGCCGTGCGTCTCCTCGACCTTGGCGACGATGGCGTCCACGTCGATCCCGAGGTCGGCGAGGGCCTCCGAGTCCGCCTTCGACATGCCGCCCCTGCGGCGGGCTGCCGCGAGTGCCGCTTCGATCTCGGCGCGGCGGTCGCGTACGCCGAGCGCGGTGAAGGCGAAGAAGGCGCGGCCCTCCGCCGTGTCGAGGAGGGAGAGGAGGAGGTGCTCCTCGGTGATCTCGGGGTGGTCGAGCCGCTCGGCCTGGGCGACCGCGCCGGTCACCGTCCGGCGGGCGCTCTCCGTGAACCGTTCGAACATCATCGACCCCCATGCTTCTTGTGCACGGCCTGCTTGCTGACGCCCAGTTCGGCGGCGATCTCCTGCCATGACCAGCCCTGGTTGCGAGCACCCCGTACTTGTACGGCCTCCAGCTGCTCCAGCAGTCGTCTCAGGGCGACCACTGCGCGCAGCCCGACCCTGGGGTCCTGGTCTCCCGCCCTGGCGGCGAGATCGGTTGCTTCGCTCATGCTCGTCAATTTACGTTGACAACCCCCACCCGTCAACCCCAGTTGACAAGAGGGCCCGCCCCTTGGCTCCGCCTCGCGCCGCCCCACCCCCACGGCTCCGCCTCTTGCCGCCCAGCCCCCTTGAGCTCCACCCCCTCTTCCCCCTGAACCCCCTTGCGCGGCGGAGCCGCCCCCCTCCCTCCTCCCCCTAGCCCCCTTGGGCGGCGGGGCCGCCCCCCGGGGGCGGGACGGGCGGGCAAGGGGGCGGCCCCTCCCGCTCCCGGCCCACCCGGGTGCCGCCCCTTGGCCAGCCCCGACACCGGGTGCGCGTCCAAAGGGGCCCCGGCCCGCCCCCGTACCGGACACGTCAGCCCCGCCCGGCTCGGGCAGGAGAGGCCCCGGACCCGCCCCTTTCCCTAAAGCGCTCGCCGCGCGGCCATTGCACGGGTCCGTGCAGATCCGTCGTGGTTGCTCGCGCAGTTCCCCGCGCCCCTGAAGGAGCGGCGGAGCCGCATGTGCAGCACACGAGCCTGGGCGGCCGTGAGCCGACTGGTGGGGCCGCTAGCGTTGTTGGACGGTCAGGGTGACCTTCTCGCCGGGTACTCCGTGGACGCGCACCGTTCCGGCTCGGGACGGCGGGACCTCCCGCGTGTTCGTCCAGCCCCAGCCGGTCACCCGTACCCGCCAGCCCTTCGCGGTCGGGGGCACGGACACCACCGCCTCCGTGCCGCCGCGCCAACTCGGCGTGTAGGAGAGGGAGTAGGAGTTGTTCTCGTACGAGTACGAGGTCGAGTTCACGCGGCCCGCGACGCTCGCCGCGTACGGGGCGGCCGTCCGCTGTTTGTGGCCGCGCAACCTGCCCGCCGCGTCGACCGCGCAGTAACCGCCGCCGTAGCACCACACGTAGCCCGTCCAGCCGGAGCTGTAGCGGGAGAAGGAGGCGAGGGCGTCGCGGTAGAAGGCGCCCATGTTCGGGCCGTCGTTGTTCAGGGGGCCCCACTCGCCGACGACGACCGGGACGCCGTACTGCTTCGGGTACTGGGTGACGGCGGCCTCGTAGCGTTCGATCCAGCCCTCCGCGGGGTCGTAGTCCGCGCCCGCCTCCATGGCGGTGTTGTAGAAGTGGGGGGCGTAGACCACCTTGCGCTTGGGGTCCTTGATCTCGCCGAGGCCGGTCGGGACGCCCTCGCCGACGATCGGGGTCGGCTCGACGAACAGCCACTTCTGACGGTCCACCGAACGGACGGCCGCAGCAAGGCGGTTGTGCATCGGGGTGATCTGGTCGCGTTCGATGCGGCGGGCGGCCGTGGGCAGGTCCTCGCCCTCCTTCAGCTCGCCCATCGGCTCGTTGAGGAAGTCGTAGCCGAAGACGGCGGGGTGGTCGCCGAAGCGGTCGGCGAGCAGCCGCCAGACCTTGGCCTGGGCCCGCTGGAGATCCGCGTCCTCGTAGAGGTGGGTGAAGGCGCGCTGCACGGCCGGCTGGAAGTATTCGGAGAACCAGTCGTCGGGGTTGGGGGTGAAGGGGAGGCCGTCCGTGCGGGTGGCCCATTCCGGGATGCCCCGGTGGCCGAAGGCGGGGCCGAAGACGTCCTGGTGGCCGTCGAGGAGGACCTTGACGCCGTACTTGTGGGCCCAGCCGAGGATGCGGTCGATCTTTCGGAGGTACGCCTCGCTGTAGCGGCCGCGCACCGCCTCGATGTCGTCCCAGTAGACCAGCAGGCGGGCGAAGTTGAAGCCCTGCGCGCTCATGTCGCGGAAGTGCTTCTCGGTGATGAGCGTCAGGGCCTTGTCGCCCCGGTTGGTCTTGTCCTCGACGTTCCAGCCGCGCAGGGTGAGGGTGCGGCCCTGGTCGTCGGTGAGCTTCGGGATCGCGGGCCCGGCCTTCGGCTGTGGCTGCGCCGCGTGGGCGGCAGGACCCGCCAGCAGCGCCGCACAGCTCACCCCGACGACGACAAATCTTCCGTACGTGCTGCTGCGCATGGGGGCACTCCTCGGCCGTCCGGCATCGCAAGTCAGATGATGCCGGTGATCCAAACAGCGCCCCCCGCGACTCTCAAGACCCGGTGAGCACAATCTTCCCGAAGAGGTCGCCGCCCGCCATCCGCTCGAAGCCCTCGCGGGCCCGGTCCAGCGGCAGGATCTGGTCGATCACGGGACGTACGCCCGTCGCGGCACAGAAGTTGAGCAGGTCTTCGAGTTCGTCCTTCGAGCCCATCGTCGAGCCGACGACCTTCAGCTCCAGGAAGAAGATCCGGTTCAGCTCGGCGGAGGAGGGGTTCTGGCCGCTGGTCGCGCCCGAGATGACCAGAGTGCCGCCGGGGCGCAGGGACTTGACCGAGTGCGACCAGGTGGCGGCCCCCACGGTCTCGATGACGGCGTCGACCCGCTGCGGCAGCCGCGCACCCGGCTCGAAGGCGTCCACCGCGCCCAGTTCGACGGCCCGCTTGCGCTTGGCCTCGTCGCGGCTGGTGGCGTACATCCGCAGACCGGCCGCCTTCCCGAGGACGATCGCGGCGGTCGCGACGCCACCGCCCGCGCCCTGTACGAGGACCGCGTCCCCGGGCCGCACACCGGCGTTGGTGAAGAGCATGCGGTACGCGGTCAGCCAGGCGGTGGGGAGGCAGGCGGCCTCCTCGAAGCTGATGCCCTGCGGCTTGGGCAGCACGTTCCAGGTGGGCACGGTGACCCGCTCGGCGAAGGTGCCCTGGTACTTCTCGGTGAGGATCGAGCGCTTCTCGTACGGTCCGACGCCGTGGCCGGTCTCGCCGATGACGGAGTGGACGACGACCTCGTTGCCGTCCGCGTCGACACCGGCGGCGTCACAGCCGAGGATCATCGGGAGGGCCTCGTCGGTGATGCCCACCCCACGGAGCGACCACAGGTCATGGTGGTTGAGGCTCGCGGCCTTCACCGTCACGGTGGTCCAGCCGGGGCGGACTTCGGGCTCCGGGCGCTCCCCCAGCTCAAGGCCGTCGAGGGGGCGGTCACGGTCGATGCGGGCTGCGTAGGCGGCGAACATGGCCCGACGATAGGCCGCAGGGGGTGCGGGGCGGAACAGCTCCCGGGTGTGACCCGTGCCGCGTCCGCACCCGGTGTGCCGGGCCCGGCCTTCTGCCGGGGCGCCCCCACGCAAGCGGGCCGCGCCCGTGCCCCCCGCACTGGGGACACGGGCGCGGCCCGTACACGTAACGCGGCGAGCAGCGGCTAGCGGCGTGCCACGCCCTCCGCGCGGGCGGCGGCGGCGACGGCGGCCGTGACGGCCGGGGCGACGCGCTCGTCGAACGGGGAGGGGATGACGTAGTCGGCGGCGAGCTTGTCGCCCACGACGTCGGCCAGCGCGTTCGCGGCGGCGATCTTCATGCCCTCGGTGATCGTCGTCGCGCGCACCTGGAGGGCGCCCGCGAAGATGCCCGGGAAGGCGAGGACGTTGTTGATCTGGTTCGGGTAGTCCGAGCGGCCCGTGGCCACGACCGCCGCGTACTTGTGCGCGATGTCGGGGTGGACCTCGGGGTTCGGGTTGGCCATGGCGAACACGCAGGCGCCGGGGGCCATGGAGGCCACCGCGGGCTCGGGGACCGTACCGCCGGAGACGCCGATGAAGACGTCCGCGCCCGCGAGGGCGGACTCCAGGGAGCCGGTCAGGCCCGCCTTGTTGGTGAGCTCGGCGAGCTCGCGCTTGACCGGGGTGAGGTCGTCGCGGTCCTTGCTCACGATGCCCTTGCGGTCGGCGACGGCGACGTCGCCGAGGCCGGCCTCCAGGAGGAACTTGGCGATCGCGACACCGGCCGCGCCCGCGCCCGAGATGACGGCGCGCAGGTCGCTCAGCGAGCGGTTGGTGAGGCGGGCCGCGTTGCGCAGGGCGGCGAGGGTGACGACGGCCGTGCCGTGCTGGTCGTCGTGGAAGACCGGGATGTCGAGGGCTTCCTTGAGCCGGTCCTCGATCTCGAAGCAGCGCGGGGCTGAGATGTCTTCGAGGTTGACCCCGCCGAAGGACGGGGCGAGGCGGATGACGGTGTCCACGATCTCGTCGACGCTCTTGGTCGCGAGCGCGATCGGGACGGCGTCGACGCCGCCGAACTGCTTGAAGAGGATGGCCTTCCCCTCCATGACCGGGAGGGATGCCTCCGGGCCGATGTCGCCGAGTCCGAGGACCGCCGTTCCGTCGGTGACGACGGCGACGACGTTCGACTTCCAGGTGTAGTCGTTGACCAGGTCCGGCTGCTCGGCGATGGCGGTGCACACCTTGGCGACACCGGGCGTGTAAGCGAGGGACAGGTCGTCCTTGTCGCGCACGGGGACGGTGGCCTGGATGGCCATCTTTCCGCCCCGGTGGAGCGCGAAGGCCGGGTCGAAGGGCTCATCCAGCCCTGCGCCCGTGCCGGTCTCGGGATTGACGATCTCCGCTGCCATTGTCTTTTGACCCCTTAAGTCTTCATCAGTTGAGGGTGGCCACTCCTGGTTGAGGAGGGGTGGGCGGGTCCGCGTTCGCGCCCTGTCAAGGGGGGTCGGTCCGCTCCGTCGAGAGCGGTCGGCCCCGCCCCGGCCAGGGGGAGGTGCGAACGCGCGGGCGCGCCGCACACGCGCCCTGGGCCCCGGATGAGGGGTGTAAACGTCCTTCTTACCGGACCGAACGCATCCGCGACGAGTCCGATTCCGGGTCGGAGGTCCCGCTGTTGCCGATTGCGAGCGGGCCGCGAGGGGATCTGGGGGGACTCGTACGGCCATGTCGGACAAGTTCCGCGGAAGTCCAGGACATGTCGCGTTCTGCGTCTTCTTTTGTGTCCGCATCGCGAGACTTGCCGGAGTTTCTCCGGCCGTACGGCCGTCCGCCCGCAGAAGGTCCGGCCTTGATGTACCGGCCTGTTGGGGTTCGGGGATCACCCGTTATCTGATTTTGACATGACCGGCCCCCTTCATGACCGGGTCCGAATGGCAAGATGCCGACATCACACCTGGTCGCGTCCGGGTCGTGCCACCCAGAGCCGCGTGCTCAACCCTCGCGACCTGCCCGAATCGTCCGGGCACCCGGCGCCCGAGAAAGATCCGGGCGCCCGCACGCTCACCCTCGTCTGCCGGAGGACCCCCATGACCGCTCGCACCCCCCGCCGCTCTGCCGCACGTTCCCGCATAGCCGCGGTCGGCGCCCTGGCGGTCGCCGGAGCCCTGGTTCTGACCGGCTGCGGCGACCAGACGAAGTCCGCCGAGCCGAACGGCGGCGACAGCTCCGCCAAGGCCAACGGCAACGCCCTCTTCGCCAAGCTCCCCGAGGAGATCCAGAAGAAGAAGGTGCTGGAGATCGGCACCAACGCCGAGTACGCACCGATGGAGTCCAAGGAGGGCGGCAAGATCGTCGGTGTCGACGCCGACCTGGCCGCCGAGATCGGCAAGAAGCTGGGCGTCGAGGTGAAGCTCACCGACGCCAAGTTCGACACCCTGATCACCGGTGTGAACGCGGGCCGCTACGACGCCGCGATGTCCTCCATCACGGACAACAAGTCCCGCCAGGAGGGCCTGGACGAGAAGGGCAAGAAGCTCGGCCAGGGCGTCGACTTCGTCGACTACTTCGTCGCGGGCACCGCCATCTACGTCAAGAAGGGCAACGCGGCGGGCATCAAGTCCTTCGACGACCTGTGCGGCAAGCCGGTCGGCGTGCAGATGGGCACCACGTACGAGACGGCCCTGAAGAACCTCTCCAAGAAGTGCACCGACGGCGGCAAGAAGGCCGTCGACATCAAGTCCTTCGAGAACGACACCGAGGCGCAGACCCGCGTGCGGGCCGGTGGCGTGGTCGCCGGCGTCAACGACTTCCCGGTCGCGGCCGACCTGGCCCGCAAGGCCGGTGGCGGCAACACCTTCGAGGTCGTGGGCGAGCAGTTCGAGGCGGGCCCGTTCGGCATCGCCGTCGACAAGAAGAACAGCAAGCTGCGCGACGTCCTCAAGGAGGCCGTCGACGCGATCATCAAGGACGGGTCCTACAAGAAGGTGCTGGAGAAGTGGGGCGCCCAGACGGGTGCGATCGAGGCCGCCGCGATCAACGGCGGCAAGTGACCTGTCCCGGTCCCTTTTCGGCGTACCACTGAGCACCACTGAAGGGCAGTCGTCATGACTGAGAAGTTCAGCAAGGAGCCCGCGGACACACCTCCGTCGGAGCGCTCGGACACGGCGGTGAAGGCGGCCACCCCGCCCTCGTCGGCCGTGCCGCCCGAGACCATCAAGGCCATTCCCGTACGCCACTACGGGCGCTGGATCAGCGGCGTGATCGTCATCGCACTGCTGCTCCTGCTCGGGTACTCGTTCTCGCAGGGCGACATCCAGTGGGGCGCGGTCGGCGACAAGCTCTTCGACGACACCGTCGTCGCGGGCGCCGGACGCACCCTGCTGATCAGCGTGCTCGCCATGGTGATGGGCGTGGCGCTGGGCATCGTGCTGGCCGTGATGCGGCTCTCCAAGAACCCGGTGACCAGCGGGGTCGCCTGGCTCTACATCTGGTTCTTCCGCGGCACGCCCGTCTACCTCCAGCTGCTGCTGTGGTTCAACCTGGCGCTGATCTTCCCCGTCCTCAACCTCGGTCCGCTGTACAAGGACGAGATGACGGACGTCATGACGCCGTTCCTGTGCGCGCTGCTCGGGCTCGGCCTGAACGAGGCCGCGTACATGGCGGAGATCTGCCGTGCCGGCCTGCTGGCCGTCGACGAGGGCCAGACCGAGGCCTCGCAGGCGCTCGGCATGAGCCAGGGCAAGACGCTGCGCCGGATCGTCATCCCGCAGGCGATGAGGGTGATCGTGCCGCCGACCGGCAACGAGTTCATCAACATGCTGAAGACGTCGGCGCTGGTGTACGCGGTGACGTACAACGAGCTGCTGCGCTCGACGTCGGCGATCGGTTCGACCTCGTACGCCGTGATGGAGATGTTCTTCGTCGCCGCGATCTGGTACCTGGTGATGACCAGCGTGTTCTCCGTCTTCCAGTACTACCTGGAGCGGCGTTACGCCCGCGGCACGCTGCGTGCGCTGCCGGACACCCCGTTCCAGAAGATCAAGGCCAATCTGCTGAGCCTCAGCGGTGGGAGGGGCGTCCGATGAGCGCCATGGTGAAGGCCGAGGGCGTGCACAAGTCCTTCGGCAACGTGGAAGTCCTCAAGGGCATCGACCTGGAGGTCGCCACGGGCGAGGTGTTCTGCCTCGTCGGCCCCTCCGGCTCCGGGAAGTCGACCTTCCTGCGCTGCATCAACCACCTGGAGAAGGTCAACGCCGGACGGCTGTACGTCGACGGGGATCTGGTCGGCTACCGGCAGAAGGGCAACAAGCTCTACGAGCTGAAAGACAGCGAGGTCGCCCTGAAGCGCCGGGACATCGGCATGGTCTTCCAGCGCTTCAACCTCTTCCCGCACATGACCGCGGTGGAGAACGTCATGGAGGCCCCGGTCCAGGTCAAGGGCGTCTCCAAGGCCAACGCCCGGGAGCGGGCGCTGAAGCTGCTGGACCGGGTCGGCCTCGCCGACAAGGCGGGCAACTACCCGGCGCAGCTCTCCGGCGGCCAGCAGCAGCGCGTGGCGATCGCCCGCGCGCTCGCCATGGAGCCGAAGCTGATGCTCTTCGACGAGCCGACCTCCGCGCTCGACCCGGAGCTGGTCGGCGACGTCCTGGACGTCATGCGGGGCCTCGCCGAGGACGGCATGACGATGATCGTCGTCACCCACGAGATGGGCTTCGCCCGGGAGGTCGGCGACTCGCTGGTCTTCATGGACGGGGGCGTGGTCGTCGAGTCCGGCCACCCGCGTGACGTGCTGACCAACCCGCAGCACGACCGGACGAAGTCCTTCCTGTCGAAGGTGCTGTAGCGCTCCGCTGCGGTACGGGTGGCAGTACGCGTTGCGGTACGAGAAGGGGCGGTGCGGGTCGACTCCCGCACCGCCCCTTCGCGCGCACACGGCCCGTGCCGGGCGGGCCCGCACGCCTCTTGCCGGGCGGGCTCGCACGCCTCTTGCCGGGCGGGCTCGCACGCCACACCGGGCACGGCGCACCCCTTACCGGGCGGCCCTCCACCGGCCCGTGCACGCGCTGTGCCGGGCGGCCCCCACTGGCGGCCGATGCGCCCCGTACCAGGCGGGCCCCACCGGCCGCCGGTGCGCGCCCCGTACCGGGCGGACCCCACCGTCGGGCGAGCCCGCCCCGTACCAGGCGGACCCACCGGCCGCCGGTGCGCGCCCCGTACCGGGCGGGCTCGCCCGACGGACAGGCCCCTCCCCCTACTTCACCGCCAGCACCATCGCGTCCGACGGCGACGCCCACACCGCCCGCGCCTCCGCGAAACCGGCCGCGCGCAGGGTCGAGGCGTGCCACTCCGCCGACGGGGTCTCGCCGTCCGCGTGTTCCCCGAAGATCGCGAAGCGTTCGGCGGTCGGCGCGGCCAACTTCGGGTCAGCAGCGGCCAGTTGCCACCACCCCGCCCAGTCGGTCACGCCCTCCTCGCCCTTCGCGCGCTCCATGACGGCATGCCGCACCACCCGTTCCGCCGCGTTGATCCGCGGGGTGGTGAGGTCCTTCATCCGGTCCGCGTTCAGGAACACCCCGCCCTCGCGCACGAGTTCGGCGACCTGCCCGTACAGCGTGGCCAACGGGCCGAGCCGCAGCCAGTGCAGGGCCGTCGCCGTCAGGACCGCGTCGTACGAGTCGTACGGCAGCTTGTCCCGCCACGCCGGGTCGGTGAGGTCGGCGCTCACGAACTCCACCCGCCCGTCCCCCTCGAAGGTCCCCCGCGCGATGGCGAGCAGCGCCGGATCCAGGTCGACGCCCGTACTCGTCGCCCCCGGGAACCGCTTGAGCAGCCTGCCCGTGATACTTCCCGTACCGCACGCGAGGTCGAGCACCCGGGCCTCACGCCCGACGAAGGCCTCCACCATGTCGAGCATGACCCTGAAGCGCTCCTCGCGGTCCGGCATGTACCACTCCTGCTGCCGGTCCCAGCTCGTCTGCCACGCGTCCCAGCCCCGCACGTTCCGCCCCGCCGCCGACTCGTCCACCGACCCGTCCACCACAGAAACCACCCACTCCGTAATACCCTAGACAGACAATCGCCCATTACTTTGAGCACTCGCACCGAGACTAAACCGCCCCGGTAAGGACTACAAGTGGAACTGGCCTATTACGCGGACCATGCCGTGCGCCTGGTGAACACCGAGGAACCCGCCCGCAACAAGGACACGCTCACCTCCGTGGAGGCCGTCCGCGAACTGTTCGGCCCCAGCCAGCAGGCCGCCCGCCGGGCCACGGACGCGGACGTGACGCGTTTCCGTTCCGTACGCAGCCGGCTGCGCGCGATCTTCGAGGCGGCCGACGAGGGCGACGAGACGCTCGCCGTCGACCTCCTCAACTCGCTCCTGCTCGAATTCCCGGTGAGCCCCCAGATCTCCGGCCACGAGACCCGGACGTCCGACGGCCGCCCGGACTGGCACATGCACCTCGCCGACCACCCCTCGAACGCGACCGCGGGCTTCGCCGCGACGGCCTCGATGGGCCTGGCCTTCCACGTCACGGAGTACGGCCCGGACCGCCTCGGCCTCTGCCAGGCGGCCCCCTGCCGCAACGCGTACCTGGACACCTCCACCAACCGCTCGCGCCGCTACTGCTCCGACCGCTGCGCGACCCGCGCGAACGTGGCCGCCTACCGCGCCCGCAAGCGCCTGGAGAGCGACCGGTCCGCCCACACCGGCCGCACCGCCGACACCAGCCACGACACGACGACCCCCACGGACCGCTGACGCCCGGCCCGCACGGGCCGGTACCGCGCCCGCACCCGCCCCAGCACGAGGGCGGGCGGCACGGCCCCGAACGCCCTGCTGTCCGACACTTCCTCGTCCTGGTTGTCCCCCAGCACCCACCACCCCCCCTCCCGCCTCTCCACAACCCTCTTCACCACCAACAGGTCCTGCCGCAACGGATGCCGCAGCACCACCACGTCGCCCACCCGCACGGCGGCACCCCAGTGCACCAGCACCTGGTCCCGGTGCCGCAGCGTGGGCACCATGGACAGCCCCGTCACCTCGGCCATCCCGAACGGCAACAAGCCCGCGGGCAGCCCCTGCTCACGCGGCTGCCCCTGCCCGTAGTCCGTCATCTGCGGCACCTCCTCGTCCCGATCCTTCACCGCCCCCGGTCCCATACTCACCCCGGACTTTTGACGTAAGCCCATGGGGGCACTCGCGAAAACCCTCCTTGCACGGAGTAATCTCCACCCTTGAGAAGACGATCACGAGGAAGGATGCGATTTACATGCTCTCCCGCCTGTTCGCCCCCAAGGTCAAGGTCAGCGCCCACTGCGACCTCCCCTGCGGCGTGTACGACCCCGCCCAGGCCCGTATCGAGGCCGAGTCGGTCAAGGCCGTCCAGGAGAAGATGGCCGCCAACGACGACGCGCACTTCCAGGCGCGCGCCGTCGTCATCAAGGAGCAGCGCGCGGAGCTCGCGAAGCACCACGTCTCGGTGCTGTGGAGCGACTACTTCAAGCCCCCGCACTTCGAGAAGTACCCGCAGCTGCACCAGCTGGTCAACGACACCCTGAAGGCCCTGTCCGCCGCCAAGGCGTCCACGGACCCGAAGACCGGCGAGAAGGCCCTCGAGCTGATCGCCGAGATCGACCGCATCTTCTGGGAGACCAAGAAGGCTTGATCTCTGGTGAGGCGGTCTGACCCGCGGTTTCGCTAGTCAGATCGGTTCCCTGCCCGCACCCGGTCCGCAGGCCGCCGAGAACGGCGTCCATGACGGAGCGGGTGCGGTCTTCTTCCCCCGGCCACAGGTGCGCGTAGATCCGCAGCGGGATCACTGCGTCCGCGTGACCGAGGACAATCTGCACCTGCTTGACGCTCGCCCCGCCCGCGATGAGCGCGGAGGCGAAGAAGTGCCGCAGGTCGTGGGTCACCATGTGCGGCAGCTCGACGGGCTTGCGGCCCTCGCGCTCGGCCGCCTCCTTCTCCGCCGCCTGGAGCGCCCTGCGGGCGCAGTTCCACTCCGTCTTCCCCCCGTCGGTAGTTGAGCGGCTCCCCTCCTCCATCGTGAACAGCCACTACTTCGAGGAGCGTGCGGCGAGGTGCGCGAGCAGCGCGTCGGTGACGACCTCGCCGACCGGGACCGTACGCCGCGACTTGCTCGTCTTCGGCGGCCCGATCAGGCCGGACGGAAGCCGCTGCCGCTCGATACGGATGGTGCCGAGCTTGAAGTCGACGTCCGAGACCTTCAGCCCCAGCAACTCCCCTATGCGCAAGCCTGATCCGGCGAGGACGACGATGGCTGCGCGGATGTACGGCGGCATCGCCTCGACCATCAAGGCCCTCTGGCCTACCGTCGCGGTCCCCGGCCAGGGAGCTGTCCCGAAACGGGACACGGACCGTCCCCACATCGGGGACCGTCTCCAGGGTGGGACCGGTCCCCGGACCGAAGCCGTCGCGGACCGCGGACCGCGCGCGGGGACCGGGGACCGTCCGCGCCATGAGCCTGCTCCCGGGGCACCCGGGACACCTGAAGTCCCGGACCAGCCACTCATCGGACCGGAAAACTCGCAGGTCAACGGCGTGGGGACCGGTCCCCACGCCACGGTCCCCACCGAACCGGGGACCGGGAACGGCGGTCCCCAGGGGACCGGACCACGGGACCGGACCGAGTCGGACACCCCTTGGGGACCGGGCCGCGCACCCGGTCCCCGGCCCTCTCGGGGACCGACCGATTACGGGGACCGGACGGACCGGGCGGACCGGACGGACCGTGGGGACCGTGGGGACCGGACCGACGGTGGGGACCGGACCGACCAGGCGGACCGGACCAACGACGGAGGCCGGACCGACCACGGGGACCGCCGGACCGACGCCAAGGGCGCGGACCTGCTGGCCGAGCTGCAAACGGCGATCGGCCGGTACGTGGCCCTGCCGAGCCCGGAGGTGCTGACCGCCGTCACGCTATGGGTGGCGGCGACCCACCTCCAGCCCGCGTTGCAGCACGCACCCCGACTGGCGGTCGTGGGCCCGACCAAGGGGTGCGGCAAGTCCCGCCTCCTGGATGTGCTCCACGAGATCGTGCACCAGCCGATGATGACGGTGAACACCTCACCGGCGGTGATCTTCCGCGTCATCGGTGAGAACCCGCCGACCCTGCTGGTGGACGAGGCCGACACCATCTTCGGCCCCAAGGCCGGCGAAAAGGAGGACCTGCGCGGCCTCCTGAACGCCGGACACCAGCGCAACCGGCCCGCCTGGCGGGTCTCTGGCCCCGAGCACAAGCCGACGGCGTTCCCCACCTTCGCCATGGCCGCCCTGGCGGGAATCGGCGACCTACCAGACACGATCATGGACCGGGCCGTGGTGGTCCGCGTGAAGAAGCGCAAGGACGGCGAGAAGATCGCACAGTTCCGCTCGCGCCACTCAGTGCCCGAACTGAATGTGCTACGAGACCAGTTGAGCGGCTGGCTGGTCCCGCTCCTCGATGCCGCCTCACGCCTCATACCGCCCATGCCCGTCGAGGACCGCGCCGCAGACACCTGGGAACCCTTGATCATCGTCGCCGACCTGGCCGGCGGGGAGTGGCCCGCTCTCGCCCGAGCCGCCTGTCTGGCCATGACCAAGCACCAGGCGGGCCAGGACGAGGAGTCCACGCTCAGGACCCGGCTGCTGCGCGACATCCGACGCGTCTTCGCCGATCACGGCGATCCCGAAGCCCTTCGTACGCAGGATCTGCTCGCAGCCCTCATCACGGACGCCGAATCCCCGTGGCCCGAGTACGGCAAGAGCGGGCTCAACGCGCACCTCCTGTCCGGCCTGCTGCGGGACTTCGGCATCAACCCAGCCAACTTCCGTCCGGAACAGGGCAAGCAGGCCAAGGGCTACTTCCGCAACAAGTTCGTGGACGCGTGGGACCGTTACTGCCCCGAACCCTCGGAGGTAGTACCGCCCACTCCGGCCCGCCCGGTCCGAAGCGCGCCCATCACCCCGACGGGAGGGATGCCCGTCGGGGTGATGGGCGGAATCTCCGGCCCCAAGCGCACCCGTTGAGCTCCGCACGCCCATCGAGGTAAACCGTCCCATCCGTCCCCGCGCAGGTCAGCGCGGGGACGGATCTCCTCGCCGGGACGGACTCCCCCGTACCTGCCCCTCCATCCGTACCTGTCCTGACCAGCGATGCGACGGATGGGACGGATGTGTCGCAGCCCTGCCACCACGCCCCAGGAGCACCATCACCATGCACAACGACGACACCGACAAGGCCCCCGCACGTCGTCGCAGGGGCCTCTTCGCCCTGGCCCACCGATCAGCAGCAAGCTGGAGCGAACGAGCCCCTTCCGGGGCTTCGTCCGCGCTTGCCCCCGCCCCAGGGGTGGCGGGGGAACTCCAGCGCCAGGGGGCGCCGGAGCAGGAGGAGGCACGTCCGCCCGAGGGCAGCGCCACTGAGGAGGCACCGCCGACGCCCACCCCCTCCGCCGACCAGCCGTCACCGATCGAGAGTCCCGTCTGGCGTGACCTCGACGCCCCTCCGCTGCCGCTCGCGATGAACCGACGACGCACCCGGGAGAAGCGGACCGTGGAAAAGAAGGTCCGCTTCACGCCCTCGGCCGCCGAGGCGATCACGGCGGCTGCGGCGGCCCGCGGGAAGCGCTTCGCGGGTTTCGTCGGAGACGCCGCCCTGAGCGCCGCACTCGGCCACACAGGCGGGCAGTCAGGCCCGGAGGACGATCCCCACCGTCAGCTCCTGCACGCCATCGAAACCCACACCCAGGCGCTGGACCGCATCGGCCGGAACCTCAATCAGATCACCGCCGCCATCAACCGGGGCGAGATCCCAGCACGCACCGAACACGTCCTGGCCGCCGTCGAGCAGGCCGTCCGGTACGACTACACCGTGGCCGACCACGTCCTGGGCGCGTGAGCCGGTGGTCCCCGACATCTCCACCGGCAACGACACCCGTGGCCTGATCGCCTACGCCTTCGGCCCCGGCCGCCGCGACGAACACCTCGACCCCCACCTGATCGCGGCCTGGGACATGGCCGGTGCCCCCGACCCCGGCCGCGACCCGACCGCCACGGTCACCCAGCTCGCCAAGCGCCTCGACCAGTACGTCACCCTGGCCACCCGCGAGCGCGGAGCCAAGCCCACAAACCACGTCTGGCACTGTCCGGTTCGGACGGCGCCCACCGACCGCCACCTCAGCGACGCTGAATGGGCCGAGGTCGCCCGCCGCATCGTGGCCGCCGCCGGCATCGCCCCGGAGGGCGACGAGCAGGCATGCCGGTGGGTCGCGGTACGGCACGCCAAGGACCACATCCACATCATCGCCACCAGCGTCCGCGCCGACGGCCGCCGCCCCCGCAGCAACCGCGACGGACAACGCGCCCAAGCCGAATGCCGCAAGATCGAGAAGGAGTTGGGCCTGCGCCAGCTCAGCCAAGGAGACGGCACCGCACCCAAAACCCCGACCGGTGCCGAGCGCGCCAAGGCGGAACGCCAGGGCCGTACAGTGACCGCCCGCGCCTGGCTGCGCGAGAAAGCCCATACCGCCGCCGCAGCGTCCCGCAACGAGGACGACTACTTCGCGATCCTGACCGACCTGGGCATCGCGGTCCACACCCGCATCGGCCCCGAGTCCGGCGAGGTGATCGGCTACAGCCTGTCGGCCCCCGGCGACACCGCAGCCGGTCAGCCGGTGAAGTTCGGCGGCTCGAAACTCTCCCCCGACCTGTCCATCCACCGCCTGCGCGAACGCTTCACCACCCACGCGTCCACGTCGCTCGCAGCCCCGCCGACCCACCCATGGCACCAGGCCGAGCGCACCCTGCGCACCGCGCACGCCACCCTCACCGACCCAAACACCAACGCACACCAGGCTCAGGGCGAGATCGCCGCCTTCGGCGACTTCCTCCACACGGCCACCGTGTACGGACCCCACCCCCTCCGTGCCGAACTGCACGCCGCAGCGAGCGCGTTCAACCGCGCCAACCGCTCGGCGATCCGCGCCGACCACCAGGACGGCCACGCCCAGCGGAAGGCTGGACAGGAACTCCTCTACGGCACGCACGACGCGGTCGGCTTCTTCATGGCCGTCCTCTTCGCTGCCATCCACCTGGCCCGCGCCTCCGCCCCCTGGCACGAGCAGCGCGGCAACCAATAACAGGCAACCACCGCCCACCAGGCCCTCACCCACCTACGTACCGCGTACCAGCAACAGGCCGCCCCCGTCCTGACCGAGCTCGCCCGCCGTGCCCCATCCACCGAGACGGTCACCCGTTACGAAACCACTCTGCGTACCGCCCTCCCCGTCCACGCCACGCGCATTCTGGCCGACCCCGGATGGCCTGCGCTGACGGCAGTCCTGCGCCACGCTGAGGCCAGCGGGTTTCAGGCGGTCACGCTGCTCGCCGAAGCCGGAGAAATCCACGAACTCGACACCGCCAACCATCCAGCCCAGGTCTTGATATGGAGGCTGAAAGCCCAGCCCGAAGGACTCCGCGGAGCCACCCTCCTACGCAGCAGGAACTTCGAAGAAGCGGCTACGAAGGCGCCAACTACAGTCTCAGCGCGCGACAACCAGCTTGGCTGGCGGCTTCCTCGCCGCGCGCGATAGAGGGGCATGGGCAAACTCCCCTATGTCGTGGACCAGACCTGCGCCTTGCTCCACCACTTCAAATGCCTCGCCGTTCGCCGAGAAAGCAGACCCGACCTCCGCTACGTCTTCGTCTCGTTGGCCTGCGGCCTCATCTGCTGGCGACACCTCAAGATGATCCACTCATGACCGTTACGAGCTCCAAAGCGAGGAGGATCTGCTCCGGCAATGCTGGTGCTACCGCTCCGCGCGGCGCAGGAACTGCCAACCGAGTACCGCGAGAGCGAGCGTCTGCACGAGGGAAGTGAGCACGAGCAGGGGCTGAACGTGGGGAGAGCACCAGAACGCGGCCGTACAGACCATGGGAAGAACCAAGTACGCGGACAGGTCTACCGCGGTCTGAAGCCGCTTGCGCATGGTGCGGCCCGCAACGTTGCGGTGGTAGACCTCCCAGCCGAACACCGTGCCGGGAGCGGACGCGAGCTCCCCCAGACGCGGTCCCAATTGGTCGCGGACATAGCAGCCGATCGCCGAGATTTTCTCGTCGTTGACCAGGTAGGTCCAACCCAGAATCAGGCAGATCGCGGGTACGAAGAGCAGCAGTCGAAACTGCCCGCTCTGGACAGTAACCGCCACGACCGCAGTGGCCGCGGCGAGCGTGAAATAGAGCAGGTTGTCGCGGAATCCTATGCGAGTCTTCTGCTCCTCCTTGAGGCGGTCGTATTCAGAGAGCAGGATTTTACTCTCGGTGACATCGTCCGTGGAAGTCACAGGTACTCCTACGCTCGAGTTCAGAATCAGTCGGCGGTCCGGAAAGGTGCCAAGTTGTCAGGGCGGCACCGTTCGATCCAGCCCTTTCCATCCGCCGCCATCCCCTCCAATAGGCGGAAGGTGTGGGTGGAGCCAGCCGCGCTGAGGTTGATCTCGGAGATTTCTTTGGAATCCTCTTCCGGAGCCAATTGATGAGCATCGGCGTCCTTAACGCGGATGCTCCTGGCTGGTCCGTTGGTGAGGACGACTTCCAGGTCGTAGCCTCCGTCAGATTTCTCCGTCACTTGCACGGAGGACAGGGCGTCGAATCGGTAGTTACTCCGCTGCTCGTTCTTGCGCGTTGCGTCGGAGAAGTTGAACTCCGAGCTCATTTCGCGAATGCCGTCCTGGGTGAACAGGAACAGGCGGAGAACGTAGTGCGAGTACCGCCAGGGGCCGTGCTTGACCCGGCCTCGTTTGTAGGGACGGGCAGGGGCCACCAGGATGGTATGAGTGATCAGGTCGCGCCAGGTGAGCCGGTGGTGCCTGAGCGCTTCATCGACGAACAAAGTCTTGTCGCAGATGAGCCAGGTCTCCATTTCCTGCTCGCTGGGGCGCGTGGCATCGAGGGACGATTTCCAGCGCTGGTGGGCGTCCTGTCGTGCAGTCAACTGCTCGTGGTACTTCAGGGTCTCCCGGGCCAGACGGTGCTCATCACGCCGGACCTCCAGCCACAGACAAGCGGCTGCGTGCCCGGACCAGGCCGCACCCAGCACGGCCAGGAACGCCCACAGCGACCGCAGTGAGGCGGCACCCGAGAATGCCGTTCCGAACGCAGTCAGAGCCGTGGCGCAGAGCACGGCTAAAGCCACCACGGTCAGAGCTCTTGTCCCGAACGGAGTCCGGTATTGGTCGTGAGGTTCAAACAAGGTGCCGTTGTTGTGCCGGTTCCGGGCGTCCTCAGCGAGGTACCGGATCAACCAATTGACCCGTTCCACACTGATCCGACTCTCCCGATAAAGGTCCGCGATCTCGGCGGCAAGGCTACTGCGGACCTGGGCGGTATGGGCGAGCCACGCGTCCGGCGAGAACTCTGAGGGTGTGCGGACGCTGAAGTAGTGATCGAAAGAATGGCGAACGCTCTTGGTGAACCCCTTCTCGTCGGAGGTGGGACCGAGCGGGTGTGGGACGTGGGTCGCGGATGTGAGATCCAACCGAGATTCTTGGCTGCACCACCGGTCTCCGAAGCGTGTCGCAGTAAGACCCGCTCCGAGCGCTACCAGCAACTCGACGATCGCCATGAGTGGGTTGGCGATGAGTGCCAAGGTAAAGAGGAGCACGCTGCTGACGGCAAACAGGGCCGTCCGGACCGGAAGGGCCGCTTTGGCGGCGGCAGCGGTGCTCGGGCTGGGCAGAACGGCACGCGCGCCAATGGGGGCAGGCACGAAGTAAGCCCAGACCCGCCGGGCTCGGTCGTTGCCGAAGCGCTCCGCAGTGGCCCGTTCGCAGGTCTCCACCCACAAGTCGTCTTTCAACCCTCCGGTGAGCATGAGGTCGAGGTGACGAAGGATCGCTTTGTGCTGGCGGAGCGGCAGGTGGTGGAGTTGCTTCAGCACGGGTCCGGTCTCGCCGGTCGCGGTGCTGAGCACCGCCAGCAGGTCGAAGGTGACGCGCAGAGCGTCTTTCCACTCGTCCTCGGCGTATGTGTGTATGAGCTCGGAGAAGTAGCGAAGCCGTTGGACCTCTTCTGTGCTGAGTTCGTCGTAAGTGCGCGCGCTAAGAACGGAGAGCACCCAGTGAAAACGAACCTCCGCGCCGAGGTAACCGTGGGCAATCGCATCAGTGATCATTTCGCGGGCACGGCTGGGGATACCGTCCTCCAGGAACCGAACGCCTACGGTGTACTTCTCCTGCGGTGAGGCATCCGGATGGACGAAATAGACGTTGGAGTTGTGTACCGTATCGGCCTGAATCCCCACGGTGGAGTCGGCGGCCGAGTTGTATGAGGCGCCGTTGTCTTGGTTCATGTCCGTTCACCGGCCGCGGCGACCATGGGGGCCAGTGCGGCCACTAGTGCGGGGCACTCCGCGACCAAACCGCGCAGCCTCCTGAGCGTCATGGCGGTTCGCTTCGATGATTCAGGGGTGCTTCCCCCGGCCGTCCGGAGCGCGTAATCCAGATCGGTCAGGGCTTCTCGGTAGGTGTCCTCATCGAGGGTGCCCTCGGTGCGGTGCCGTCCCAGCTGCTCACGGAAACCGGTCAGATCCGCAATCAGGTCCATTGGGTCGGATGCCTTTGGTACCGGGTTCATGTGGACGTTGCTGCTCGATACCGAGCCGGCCATGATGCCGACGGTGCTGTTGTGGGCGGTGTTGCTGACGCTTCGGTCGAACCGGTCGAGCGATCGGGCCATGCCGTCCTGGGGCATCGCGGTCTCCTCCTGTTCCCCCACCAGCTCCACTGCTAGCCGGATGGCGAACGCTGCCGCATTCGCTGCGGCCCGTGGCTGCCAGTTACGGTCCTCAGCACTGTTCTTCGTGCCGTCAGCCCGGTCGCTGATTCCCCGGACGATGGCCACCGGCGCCCCGTTGAGATGGCCAGCCTGTGCCACCCCTGCCGCCTCCATCTCGATGGCCAGTGCGTCGTTGTAGTGCTGTCGGATCCAATTCGCCTCGGCCGAGATCCTCGAATTCTGGACGACCTCGCCAGCGGCGATTGCGCCGAAGCGCACCTGCGGCGCGTCCTCGTCGCCGGGCGTGAGGTCCGCCCAGTCGTTCAGGCGTGCCAAGTGCGAAGCGAGTTGGCTGATGCCGTGCGGTGCTTCCCACACTCGAGGCCGGGCTTTAGTCCCGTCGTCCTCGCTGGTCCCGCCGTGGTAGGCGTAAACGTGTGTCGCCATCACCACGTCGCCCAGCCTGGCCGTGTCCCACAGGGCTCCGGCGACTCCGACGAACAGCACAGCCGCGGGCGAAAATTCCTGAATCGCGCGTTCGGCGATCACCGCGGCGGGCTGATTCCCCTTGCCCGTCAGACCGAGTGCAACACGACACGATGTACCCCGCACGGTGCCCACCTCGAACCGCGTACCACGCTGATGGCGATGCACCTGCGGACCCACCAGCCTCTGGCGCACAGCCTGATATTCAAGGTTGAGGGCAGTGAGAATCACCACCTGACCATTCGACATCTATGCCTCTTCCCCTTTCGTGCTCTCTTCCGTCGCGGATGGTGCCGGTCGGATCAGAGGTGGGAACAGCACGGTTTTGGGACCGGCCCGGTACAACCGTGCGGGCCGTCCTCCAGTGGTCCTGCGATCCGCGTCAGCAGGGACGATGAATCCCTTCGCAGCTTGGACCTTCCGGTAAAAGTTGCGGGTGTCCAGTTCGGTGCCCCAGACGGCCTCGTACACCTGTTGCAGCTCCGCGAGGGTGAAACTCTCCCCGCAGAATGCTGTGGCCAGCGCCGAGAACTCGAGCTTGGTACGCGCGTGTTCGATCCCGTCAGTAGCGATTCGACGGTGGTCGAAGGCAAGCTCCAACTCGCCGGACAGGACGGCTTCCCCAGGAACCCACGCTGCATCGGTGGCATCCGTTCCCGCAACTGGGTCGGGTAGCCCCGGAGCGATCGCGAGGTGAGCCACGGAGACAACTCGACCCCGCGGATCGCGGCCCGAGTCCCCGTACACGGCCAACTGTTCAAGGTGCACATGGCCGGCCGCCAGGGCCGTTTCCTCGCTCAGTTCACGGTGGGCGGCATCCAGGATCTCCTCCCCATCGTGGTTCAGAAAACCTCCGGGCAGGGCGGGCATACCCCGGAAGGGATCCTCGCCCCGCTCCACCAAGAGCACGTGCAGACGGCTCTCCCGCAACGTCAGGATCACGAGATCTACCGTCAGCAGTACGGGAGTTGGTGACCACGCATCATCTTGCATGCCCAGCAAGGTACTTCGGTTATTGTCAGTTACACAAGAAGGGGATGACGGGGAACTTCTGTGCCCATCAGCTCAGCGGCAGCGGCGCGTGCGGGGGTACCACGCGGGACGACCCACTGGAACCGACACCACCAGGAGGGCCTAGTGATGGACGGATCGCCGTTATGGCTAACCGCCCAGGTTCTGCAGAGGTCTCGACTAGGAGTTGTACGACCACGACCGGCCGGTCTGCCGGTACTCCTCGACCGGGATCGGCTCGACCCCCGGCTCCATCCGGTCCACGTACAACAAGCCCTCCAGATGGTCGATCTCGTGATGGACAAGGCGGGCCAGGCCCTGCTCGTAGACGGTGGTCACCGCGCTGCCGTCCAAGGCAGTGGTGGCGACGGTGATCCGCAGTGGTCGAGGCACCATGCCCCGTACGTCGAAGAAGGACAGACAGCCTTCGTACTGCTCGTCTGCCTCCTGCGAGCGCTCGGTGACACGGGGGTTGAGCAGGATGATCGCGGGTGCGCCGGGCTCGGCAGACTGGACGACTGCAGCAGCCCGGCTGATCCCGATCTGCGGCGCAGCGATGCCCATGCCCTTGGCGAAAGGGTGGACCTGACCGATGCGCTCTATGGCCGCGAAGAGCTCGTCGACGACCCTCTCGGCTTCCTCGCGTTCGGCGGGTAGGTCGAAGGCGCGCGCGGTGGAGGTGAGGATTCCGGCACCTCGCTGGACGACACCGAGGTCACGCATTCGTTGGCTGGGCCGCACGTCCATCACCTGAACTCCTCTTGTTCCGTGTCACGTTCGGGTTCGGGTCGCGCCCGGAACCGCCATTCCAGACGGTACCGAGCGTGCAGTGCGGGCGTGGGCGTGATCCAGGTGAATTGGCGAACCCCGTCCTCTTCCGTACGGACGGGAGGGGTGCGGAGCGGGGACGCCTCGGCGGTCATGGAGGTCTCGGTGCCCCAGACGACCGGGTCGAGGCCGGCGGGGAAGGCGAGCTGGACTTCGAGCTGTTCGGTGGGAAGGCGGACCGCGCGCTGGAACCAGTTGCCCCACTTGTCGTCGCCGACGCTGTAGGCGTACTCGATCCAGACGGACTCGCCAGGGTAGAGCGGGAAGCGGCCCTGGCGGTTGTCGAAGACGAGCCAGATCTCCTTGAAGGCGTCGCGGTCGTGCTTGGCCTCCCATCGCATGGCCTCGCCCCGGCAGGTGGCGGTCAGGGCGAGTTCTTCCCAGGTGAGGGGGTGGGCACGGTAGTGGGCGTTGGAGCGCTCGGGGTCGCCTGGGTAGCGGTCGACGGAGATGCGGATGAGGTAGCGGGTGACGGGCTCGGTGCCGGTGTTGCGCAGCAGGCGGCGCATGGTGAGGCGGTAGGAGTGACCGTCGTATTCAAGGCGTGCGGCGTCGTGCTCCACGACGAGGGCGGAGCCCGTGGCGTAAGGCTGTTCGGGCCGCAGTGGGGCGGGTGTGGCGGTTGGTGGGCGGCGTGAGCGGGCCCGCGCCTGTTCGTAGTCGCACCAGCGCTTCCAGATCGCCTTGCCCGCGTTCAGGGCTTCGTCGGCGAGGCGGGAGAACTCCTCGCTGGGCTTGTGGCGGCCGGATTCCATGTGGCTGACGTAGGAAGGGTCGAAGCCCATCTTGTGGGCCAGGGCCCGCTTGGACACACCGCGCACTTCGCGCCAGCGGGCCAGCTCGGCGGCGTAGTCCTTGGCTGCCTGCTCGACTGGATCGACTGGATCGACTGCGGCATCGTGATGCGATTCGTGCGGTGGGTTGTGCTGCGCGTCCATCGAAGCCCCGCCCCCGGGTGCTGATTGGTGAGCATGAATGAACCGTGAGTGATCCAAGTTCACCATCCCGTCACGTCACGTGTTGCCGTTTTCCTTCCCTCACCGGCCCTGATCGATCCCGATCCCAGGGCAGTTGAGGAAGGCGGACCCTGTCATGCGTGTGCTGTACCTGCTCAACATCTCCAATCCCGACCGACTCTCGTCGGACTCAGGGTGGATCTTCGCGGACCTGCTCGCCCCGGCGCTGGCAGACGCCGGCGCCGAGGTGACCGTGGCCGCCCCGGCTCCGGCGGGGGATTCCCGGTGCGGGTTCCACCGCACCCGCGTCCCGGGGACGAAGTACCGGGCCCGCTTCTCGGCCAACCTCGACGAGCTGGTGGCCCTCGTACGCAGCGAGAAGCCGGACGTCGTGGTCGCCAACCAGATCGAGGAGGCCCCGGCGGTCCGCACCGCGCTGCTGGAGGCGGGCTCGGACGCGCTGCTGGCCGGGTACTGCCACTACCTGCCGTTCTCCTTCGACGAGGACGGTGAAATGCAGCTTGACCCGTCGCTGGACGACGCCGGTCTGGGTCGAACCGTCCTGCTGACCTTCGCCGCCGGCCTGGCCGCCTGCGACCGCATACTGGCCCACTCCTCGACGGCTGCCTCCTGGATCTCGGCGGCGGCCTCGCGAATGACGGTCGAGCTGGGCGACCGGTTGCGGGTGGTGCCCGCCCCGCGTGACGTGCGCCTGGTACGCGACCCCGCCCTTGTCCGACGCCAGGCAGATGGTGAAGCCATCGGCGTCTACAACCACCGCCTGTACGCGCACTACGGCACCGCGCAGTTCGTGGACCTTGCCCGCGCGCTGACCACGTCGGCATCCGTACGACTCCGCGTCCTCGACCTCTTCGGCGACCGCCGCACCTCACGTACCGGCCTGGACAGCAGCCCGGAAAAGTTGCGCGATGAGCTCGCCGCGCTGCCGCACGTGCAGGTCGTCTCCGACCGGGGCGACCGCATCCGGTACAAGAACCTCCTGGCAGGTTCGCGGTTCGGGATTGCTCCGTTCCGGCCCGGCTGCCCCTGGTCCATGAGCGTCATCGACTGTCAGGGCATGGGCCTGCCAGTGATCTCCCCGCGACTGGGCTGGCTCGCCGAACACATCGACCCCGAGCTGTGCTTCTCCACCACCGCCGAGGCCGTCGAACTGGCCGAGCGCCTCGCCGTCGACGACGAGTTCCACTCCGTCCACGCCAAGCGCGCCCACGCCTCCACCGCCGACTTCACGCCCGCCCTCATCGCCGCCCGCTACTTGGAGGCGATCTCGCGATGAACGGCTTCGACGCGGTCCTGCTCTCGTACGACGAGCCCATGGCCAATGCACTCCACTCCCGCCTGCAACGCGCCTTGGGCGGCACCGTCAAGCGCCTGCACGGCGTCCACGGCATGCGCAGGGCCTACCGGCTGTGCGCGGAGGTCGTCGACCGCGAGCAGTTCTTCCTCGCCGACGGCGACTTCGACATCGACCCCGAGTTCACTCCCGGTGCCGTCGCTCCGCTGGAGGAGGGCGTCTCCATGCGGGTCTGGCGCGCCACCAACCCGATCACTGGTCTGAGCTACGGGTACGGCGGCCTCAAGCTCATTCGCCGCAGCGCACTGCGCGAGATGGGCCAGGCCGTCGACGTACTCGCGGCGCTCCCCGGCCGCATCGAGTTCGCGCAGCAGACGGCGGGCGTCACCCGTTTCAACCAGACCCCCTTCCACGCGTGGAAGGCCGGGTTCCGGGAGTGCGCCATGCTCTCGCGCGGCAGCGAGTACGGCATGGACGACACCGACGCTCGCACCAGGCTCCAGTCGTGGACGAACAGCCGCTCAGGCGAGTACGCCTCATACGCAACGGCCGGCGCCCACGACGGCATCGCCTTCGCCCGCGAGGCCGCACGCGACATCGCCCGGTTCGACTACCTCAACGACCCGGACTGGCTGCGCGCCCGCTTCACCATGGCCCATGGCGACCAGGCGGTCTCCGGATGACCGGCTCTCTCGTCCTCATCGAGCCGTACGCCCACCGGCCGGGCGGCCACCACCAGCACGCCCTGGTGGCGCTCGCCCGCGCCCGCCCCGGCAGCCTGGTCATCGCCCCGCACGGCATCACGAGGGAGGCGACCACCGCCCTGCGGAAGGCGAGGGCGCGGGTCATCACGACACCGATCGGGGCTGTCGCTGCTGTGCTGATGATGGGCTCCAGCGTGGCGGCGGCCGTCTCCGCGGTCGTCCTGCGTACGCTCCGCTCCAGCCGCTGGCCCCGCGCGGCACGACGCCTGCCACATCAAGTGACGCTGCTGGCACGGTGCTTGGCCGAAGCATCCGCCCTACGTACGGCACGTATCCGCGCGCCGAACGCCGACTCCGTAGTCATCCTGACGGCAAGCGAAGCCTTTCACGGCCTGGCCGCACTCCTTGGCGGCCAGCCGCACCTCCGCTTCGTGCACGAGGTCAACACGACCGAAGACCTCCCGCTTCGGCTCGTCGGTCGGCTCGCGCGGCGGGCAGAAGCAAGAACCATCGCGCTCTACCCCACGACTGCCGTCGCCGCGGAGGCTGCGGAGCAGTTCCCCCGCCTCGCAGGGCAGGTCCGGACGTACGCAATCGACGACGGCACCGAGCGGATCTCGCTCTCAGAACGAACCAGCGGAAGAACAGCCTTCGCCATCCCAGATGACGAACCAGCGGTGTGCCTGGTGGGCGGCTGGTGGCCGCACAAGGACCTCGCCACCCTCGACGTTGCCCTCACCAAGCTCCACCATCCACTGCACCTACTGGTCGCCGGTCACCCACTGGACGAGCCCACCCTGAACCGCTGGCGACAGCTCCCGTACGTCCGTCTGCATCTCACTCGCGGACCGGTCGGCGAGCAGTTCCTCCGGCTCGTATACGCCGCCGCAGATGCAGCCCTGGTCATACGCCGCCCAGGCATCGCCAAGGAATCCGGCCTGGTGATGGACAGCGCCCGCTACGGCATCCCGCTCCTCATCTCCGACCACGACCCGGCCCTCACCGCCGCCCTCCAAGACCAACCCTGGGCCCACACCTTCACGGCCGGAGACCCGACGCGCCTCGCCGAAGCCCTACGCGCCACCACCTCCACTCCACTCCCCCAGCCCGGCCCGGACGCCTCCCGCCTGCTGGGCATGTGGCCGGCCACCGAGCAGGCCGACTTCTTCACCCGAACCCACGCACGCCTCCTCCCCAAGGAGCCCCGATGCTGACCGCACCCCCACCCTTGATCGCCGTCATCGGCCCCGTCGAGCCACCCCTGCTGACCACCTGGGTGGCTCATTACCGGGAACTCGGCATCGAACGGTTCCTCCTCGCCTTCCACTTCCCCGACCACGTCCCCACCGACCTCCGCCACGAGCTCAACGCCACCGTCCGAGAGCTGGGCATCATCCCCACCGGATGCAGCACCGGCCCCTGGCACGAGCACACCAACACCCAACTCCGCGACGCCCTGCGCGCCACAGCGGGCCCCGGCTGGCACCTGATCGCCGACTCCGACGAGTTCCAGCAGTACGCGGCCCCACTCCACGAGATCACCGACCACGCGGACCACACCCGCCACAAGACCGTCGGCGGCCTCCTTCTCGACCGCATCTCCACCAGGGGACGCATGACCGCCTGGAACCCAGGCCAGGGCCTGGACCACGCCTATCCCCTCGGCGGCCACCTCACCCACCGCCTCCTGTACGGCGACCCCCGCAAGATCGTCCTCGCCCACCACGACGTCGCCCTCGCCTCCGGCAACCACCGAGCCCATGGCCACCACTCCGACCCCGCCCACCTGGCCGCCGTCCACCACTTCAAGTGGCGCTCCGGAATCCTCGAAGACCTCCGCCGCCGCGTCACCCACTTCGGCTCCGGCACCTGGCAGGAACACACACCGGCCGTACGCGACGAAGCCAACCGCCTCCTCACCCACCTCAACGACCACGGCGGCACCATCAACCTCACCGACCCCCGCTTCGCGTTCCGCCGCGTCAGCCTCAACCAACTCCCGTACAACTGGCACTCCGAGGCCCACGCCGTCCACACCGCCTGGCGTCCTCCCACCCCCACCGCCCGCAGTTAGGGACAATGCCCACGCCACTCCACAGCGCCACGAAGGGACCGCCCCATGCCGCTCGCCGTCCTCCTGATCGGCATCACCGGTTCCGGGAAAACCACCCTCGCCAAGGCCCTCGCCGAACGAGGCTTCACCCGCCTCTCCGTCGACGAGGAAGTCCACCGCCTCCACGGCCGCTACGGCATCGACTACCCCGAGCACACCTATTTCGAGCGCGAACGCCCCGCCGTCGAAACCATCCGCCAACAGCTCACCGCCAAACTCACCGCAGGCCACGACGTCGTCCTCGACCACGGCCTCTGGACCCGAGCCGACCGCACCGCCTGGCAGACCACCGCCCGCCAGGCCGGCGGCCAACCCGTCCTGGTCTACCTCCCGGCCGACCGCGACGAACTCCTGACCCGCCTCAACGAACGCAACCGCCGCGAAGACGCCAACGCCCTCACCGTGACCCCAGAAGCACTGGACGACTTCTTCGCCCGCTTCGAGCCGCCCGCCAACGACGAACTCGCCGTGGTCTACTCAGGCGACTTGGACGCCGTTCTCAGGGGTTGAGGAAGCCGAACCCGTGCTAGGGAGCCCTGGCGGGAGGCTCTGAATGGATCAGCCAGAAGCGTTTCGGCCGTCGCCCTGGGTGCCCGTTGCCCACCGACTCGACTCTCCGTGGCAGGGCACCATCTCGCCCAAGCGTTGCGGCTGGAGACAACATGCGGCCAACCTGAACGGGGAGATCGTCTTAGCTGTCAAACCGTATCTGTACGTCACCGTCGGGATTCGCTACGAACCCATCCAGTGTCAGTCCGGTATGGCACATTCGCCATATGACAGCTGAGACCGGCGGAGTTGACGAGCCTGAGCCGACAGGCAAGCTTCGCCATTTCGATCCCGATGGTGAGTACTACGCCCTGACCTTGGGCATGAACAGGCGTGGCCGCCCCTTCTGGAAGGCCCAGACTCAGTGGGTGGCCTGGTCCGAACGCAACCCACGGTGGGAAATCCGCGAAGCTCGGCTCCTGTCTGGTGCCTGGATCACGCAAGCCTGGTCCGCGCTTGGCCAAGACTGGATCGCGGTCCACGATGACGTGAGCCTCGCGATCTTCTATCGTCTGGGCGGCAACGCCCTGGTCCAGAAGGCCATCGCCGAGAAGCGCCTGGCCAAGGTGATCGCTCCGTCTGAGTGCATGCACGACGGGACCATCGAGGTTGGCGGATTCGGCTTCGTCGGCACATCCCACCTCTCTCATGACGCAGTAAGCCGTCGCGCCCCGAGTCGAAAGCTCCGTGGCCAGGTACTCAAGCGGGACAACTTTCGTTGCGTCATCTGCGGCCGCAAAGCAACAGATCACATCGACCTGGAACTCCACGTACATCACCTTGTTCCCTGGCGAATGGCAGGACCCACAGCGGAGGAGAACCTCGTCACACTCTGCGGTACGTGCCACAAAGGCTTGAATCCGGACTTCGAACCTTCCCTCCGCGAACTCGCCGAACTGCCCGGCCCCGCGAACGGACTCGACATGGACAATTCAGAGTTCAACGCGGAAGTCGGCCGCTACCGCCAGTACGTCAGGGAAATGACCGAGCGACGCGACCAGTCCGCACACAGTCCGCAAGACACTCGCTGACGACCGTCAGCACCCATCGCCACCCATCCCCAAAAGGCCAGGTCAGCGACCCACAGCACTCATCACCGCAGGTCACCGACCCACCCCCCTACTAGGAGACCAAGAAGGCCTGACGCCTCCACCGTCACCGCACTGACCGGACCCGGTCCGCCGCTCGCCCTTTCGGGTGGGCAGGGCGGACCGGGTCCGGTCGTTTCGGGCGGGGGGGTGGGGCACTGCCCCAGGGCGGCCCGACGTTCCTGGGGGGCGCCCCTTCGTGCTTGCCGGGAGATGTGGCGTTTCCGTCCCGGCGAAGCACTGCGCGCGGCATCCTGACGGTTCGGTGGATGCGGGAGGGGGACGGATGGACGAGCGGGTGAAGGTGCGGGTTCTGTTGGTGTTCGGCGACCAGGCGGAGATCGTCGCGGACGCCCCGGACGCCGTGGAGCCGGCCCGGTACCCGGCGCGGGAGATCGCCCGGGAACTGGGAGTCGCGGCATCGGAGTTGCCGGGGATGCGGCTCACGGCAGCCGTCGGGCCACGTGACCGGCTGTCCGGGTGGCGCACGGCGTAGGAGGACCGGCCGCGGCCGTGGCGCGCGGAGGCCGTCGGAGCGGCCGGGACCCGGGCTTGGGGCGGTCGCGGGCCGGGCCGTAGGTTGGGCGGCGAGGGCCGCCGTGGGGTGCCCTCGCGAGCCCGGGTGTCGCACAGCCCGGCGAAGATGCGCAGCCGGATGTGGAGACGATCGTGGAGTCAGCGGTACGGAGCCCGGGCACCGGACGAATACCGGCGCCCCGGGGTGGAGGTGCCGCGTGGGTGCGGAACCGGTTGCCCGGGGGGCGGGTGCTGGGGTGGGGGCTCAGCGGGGGCTTCTTCGTGCTGTACGCCGTCGTGGCGGTGCTGCGGCACCGGCAGGGGCTCAACGGCGGGTTCGACGTCGGGATATTCGAGCAGGCGGTACGCGCGTACGCGCACGGGCGGGCGCCGGTCGTGGAGTTGAAGGGGCCCGGGTTCAATCTGCTCGGGGATCACTTCCATCCGATTCTGGTGCTGCTCGCGCCCGTATATCGGGTGTTTCCGAGTACGTACACCTTGCTGGTGGCGCAGGCCGCGCTGCTCGCGCTGGCCTGTTACCCGCTGACCCGGTGGGCGCACCGGGCGGTCGGGCCGGTGGCGGCGCTGGTGGTCGGGTGCGGGGTCGGGGCGTCCTGGGGGATCGTCTCGGCGGCGGCCAAGGACTTCCACGAGATCGCGTTCGCGGTGCCCATGCTGGCCTTCGGCGCGGTGGCGCTCGGGCAGCGGCGGTGGTGGGCTGCGGTCCTGTGGACGGCGCCGTTGCTGCTGGTCAAGGAGGATCTGGGGATCACGCTGGCCGCCGTGGGGGCGTACATCGTCTGGCAGGCGGTCAAGGGCAAGGGCACGGGGCAGCAGGAGGACGCTCCGCTCGGGCTCGGGATCGCCGTGGTGGTGTTGGGGGTCGTCGGCAGCGCGGTGGAGATTCTTGTGCTGCTTCCGGCGATGAATCCGAGCGGGGCTTTCGCGTACTGGGGGCAGTTGCCGGGCGACGAGGGGTCCGGCGGCGGTGGAGTGCTGTCGCTCGCGCTGGGGCTGGTGTGGCCGCCGATGAAGTGGTTGCTGGTGTTCATGCTGGCGGCGCCGGTCGCGTTCGTCGGGGTGCGGTCGCCGCTGCTGCTGTTGTGCGTGCCGACGGTGGGGTGGCGGTTCGTCGCGGGCAACGAGCACTACTGGACGCCGGGGTTCCACTACAGCGCGATCCTGATGCCGGTGCTGTTCGCAGGGTTCGTGGATGTGCTGAGCAGGAGGCGGGGAGAGTTGTTGCCGGGCCGGCGCCGGCGGCGGGCGCTCGGTTTCTCCGCCGCCTTCACGGCGGTGTGCGCCGTCGTCTACCCGCTGCACGACCTCGTGCTGCCGTCCGCCTGGCGCACGCCCGAACACGTCGCCGTGGCCCGGGAGGTCCTCGACCGCATCCCCGACGGCGACACCGTCGCCTCCTCCAACCGGCTCGCCCCGTTCCTCACCTCGCGGACCACCGTGAGTCTCGTCTGTTACGGGACCGGGGACGATCCGAAGGCCCTGCCGACCGGTCTGCCGGCGCACCCGCCGCGCTGGGTGGTCTTCGACCGTACCGATCCGACCGTCAAGGTGCCCTGCCCCGTCGAGCGGTCCGAGCACATGCTCCGGCTGTACCGCGAGCACGGGTACACGGAGGTCGTGCGCCGGGACGGGATCACGCTGCTGCGCAGGCCGTAGCCCGCGTCACATCCGTCCGCCCACCACGTCCATCGCCACGTCCGACAGCTTGCGCTGGTGTGCCCGCGCATGCCGACGCAGCAGCACGAACGCCTCGTCCACGGAGAGGGTCAGCCGGGACGCGAGGACGCCCTTGGCCTGTTCGATGACGATCCGGCTGCTCAGCGCCTGCTCCAGCTGGGCGGTCAACCGGCGGCTCTCGTCCAGCGCGCGCTCGCGCAGCAGCGCGATCGTCGCGGCGTCCGCCAGGGCCCGCCCCAAGGCCAGTGCGCCCGGCGACAGGGGGTCTTCGTCGCCGCGCAGCAGCACGAGCGCGCCGACGCGTTCGTCGTGCCCGCGCAGCGGCAGGGCCGCCACCCGTGCGTAGCCCAGCTCCCTCGCCCTGGCCGTGTACCGGGGCCAGCGCAGGCCCGCCGACTCCGCGCCGAGCGTGACGTCGAGGGTCTCGCCGGTGCGGCGGCAGTCGTGGCCGGGGCCCTCCTGCCCCTGGGCCGCCTCCTCCTCCAGCAGTGCCACCTGCGGGTCCGAGCCGGCCACCCGGGCGGGCTGCGCCGCGTCCAGGACGAGCACCGCACCGGCCGCGTGTGCTTCCAGGAGGTCCCGGCCCGTGGTGGCGAGGACGTCCAGGAAGGCGGGTACGTCGTAGGCGTGGCCGAGCGAGGCGGCGACCGTCACGAAGGCGTCCGCGAGGTGCTGCTCGGGCGTGCTCATGGTGGCATCCCTTCCGTCGACGCGGGTCCCGTACGGTCCGAGTCGGGCCCGTACGCGATCAGTCAACCCCGAACGGGCCCGGGGGGAGGCGCAGTTCACCGGAAACGATCCGTTCCGCGACGGATTCGGCCGATTCCCCGCCCGCGAACGCCCGTGCCTTGATCAGCTCCAGCGCGTCCGAGACGGAGCAGCGCACCTGCTCCGACAGCACCCCGGCCGCCTGGTGGACGACGGCCCGCAGGTCGGCGCCGCCGTACAGGTCGGCTTCCGCGTCGGCGCCCAGGAGTACGCCGTCGGCCAGTGCCGCCGCGACCTCGTCGAGCACCCCCTCCTCGGCGAGGCCGGGCCGGGGGTCGAAGACGGTGAGCGCGCCGAAGCAGCCCGAGGGCGCGGTCAGCGGCACGGCGACGACGGCGGACAGTCCCAGTCCGGCCAGCCCCACGCCGTACCCGGGCCAGCGCTGCTCGACGTCCGCGCCGTGGGCGGCGACGACCAGGCGACCGCGGGCCGCCTCGCGGGCCGGGCCGTCCCCCAGGACGTACTCCACGTCCTGGGCCTGCCGGGCGAGCCGGTCGGAGGCGGCGACCGCGAGCTGGCCGAGGTCCGCGCCGACGAGGGTGAGGGCGGCGCTGCGCGTTCCGCAGGCGTCGGCGACCTCGGTCATGAACAGGGGGCGGGCCCCCCGGTCCGACGACCACAGCGCGGCGCGCCGGGCGAAGGCCTCCTGGAGCCGGGCCGCCGCCCGGTGCCGCGCCGCGACCTTGCGGTGCGTTTCGGCCATGGAGCGGTGGAAGGGGAGCCCGGTTTCGGCGGCGAGGCGCTCGTGCCGTTCGGCGAGACGGTTCTGGCGGGTCTCGCGCGCGGCGGCCAGAACGGCACGGCGGAGCGCGGAAGCCGCCTGGTCACCGACCGGTTCGCGGGGCCCGCCCTGTGCCGTCATACGACCAGCGTACGTCCGGGGGGCGGCCGGGGAGGGGGTGCGGGAAGAATCTTCCGGCGGGCCGGCCGGGCTGCCGGAGGGCCAGCCGGGGCTGTCGGCGCGTCAGCCGGGGCTGTCGGAGGGGACGTCCTCCATCAGCAGGACCACTCCCCCGTTGTGCCCGTCGAACGGGGAGCAGGTGACGGAGCAGTTGATGCTGCGTCCGATGCGGTTGACGGCGGCGATGCTGACGGGCCGGGAGCGCTTGCCGGAGGCGATGCACTCCTGGATGACCTCGCGCAGCCCGACGGTGGGCAGCCCGAAGTCCAGGGCGAAGAAGTTCTCGTCGACAACCTCGTCGGCGCGCAGGCCCCACAGTTCGATGGCGCCCCGGTTCCAGCTCTTCACCTTCATGTTCGCGGCCAGGACGACCACTCCTGCGGCGATGGAGCTGACGACGCCCTCCAGGAAGGCGCGGGCCTCGTCGAGGTCGGCGGTGCGCAGCCGCATCTCGTCGTTCATGGTCTCCAGTTCCTCGTGTCCGGACTGGAGTTCCTCGTTGGTGGTCTCCAGTTCCTCGTTCGTGGACTGGAGTTCCTCGTTGGTGGTCTCCAGCTCCTCGATGGAGGACTGGAGTTCCTCGTTGGTGGTCTCCAACTCCTCGTTCGTGGACTGGAGTTCCTCGTAAGCCGTCTCCAGGTCTTCCCGTACGCGCTTGACCTCGGCCTTGAGCTGGGTGGCCAGGGTGACGTCGGTGAAGGTGATGTTGGTGGCGACGGGCAGGCCGGGGCCGGCCGAGATCGGCTGGATGAGGATGTCGAAGTACTGGACGGTGTCGCCGAGGTGGCGTTCGGCGCCGTTCACCCGCAGGGTGCGCCGCTCGTGGGTGGCCTGGTCGATGAGGGAGCGCAGCTCGATGGGCCGGTAGGAGAGTTCCAGGTCCTGGAAGGGGCGGCCCATGTCGTTGGCGGTGAGCCCGAAGCGGGAGCGCGCCTGGCTGTTGATCATGACGACGGTGCCCTCGGCGTTCAGGGCGACCCCGGCGCTGGGGGCCGCGTCCAGGATCAGGTCGCGGAGCTGGCGGGTGCGGGTGGCCTCGCGCATCTCGGGTCCGGTGCCGTTGCCCACCCTGACCTTGTGGGTGCTGGGGGCGTACGGCAGGCCGTCGGCGCCCGGACGCCGGCGGAAGATCCGCTGGCGGATGCTGACCGCCTCGAACCGGTCGGCGTCGTTGAGCAGCATCTCGGCCTTGCCGAGGAAGAGGTGGCCGCCCTCGCGCAGCGCGAAGTGGAAGCGGTCGACGATCTGGGACTGGGCCTCGACGTTGAAGTACATCAGCGTGTTGCGGCAGACCAGCAGGTCGAGCCGGGAGATCGGGGCGTCCCGTGTGATGTCGTGCCGCCCGAAGATCACCCGGCGGCGCAGGTCGGGGCGGAAGACGAACTTGGCGCCGCTCTGCTCGAAGTAGCGGTCGCGCAGCTCGGTGCCGAGCGGCTCCAGGGTCTTCGCGGCGTACAGCCCGGAGCGGGCCTCGCGCAGGGCCTCCTCGTCGACGTCGGTGGCGTAGATCTTGACCCGGTTCAAGGACTCCTCCAAGCCGAGGACCTCCGCGAACATCATGGCCAGCGAGAACGCCTCCTCGCCGCTGGAGCAGCCCGCGCTCCACACCCGGATCTCGGCCTCGGGCTCGACCTCCTGGAGGATCCTCGGCACGACCTCGCGCTGGAGGAGGTCCCAGGCGTCGGGGTCGCGGAAGACGGAGGTGACGTTGATCAGGATGGTGTTGAAGAGCGTCCGGAACTCGTCGGTGTCGGTCTCCAGCAGGTCCCGGTAGTCCCCGTAGTCCTGCACCCCGGCGTCGACCATCCGCTTGCGGATGCGCCGGCCCAGGGTGGAGCGCTTGTAGCCGGTGAAGTCGAATCCGCGGGAGTCGCGCAGGAAGTGCAGCAGTTCCTCCAGGCCCTGTTCGGCCTCCGTGCCCGCAGCCGGCTCTCTCATCACTGCTCACTGCCTCTGTTCAAGGATCGGCCGACCGGTGCGCCCGATCGCTAGGTGCTCTGCGCCGCGCCCACGAGGTCACGCAGTTCCGCGGCGAGGTCCTCAAGAGGTAGCACACGGTCGACGGCCCCGGTGGCGACCGCTGCGGACGGCATCCCGTCGAACTCGGCGCTGCCCGGGTCCTCGGCGAGGACGGTGCCCCGCGCCTCCTTGACCCTGGTCACTCCCGTCGCTCCGTCCACTCCCGTGCCGGTGAGTACGCAGACCAGGGCGCGGGGCCCGTAGGTGTCGGCGACGGAGGTGAAGAGGAGGTCGGCGGACGGCCGGACGAAGTGCACGAGTTCGGTGGTGGACAGCTCCGTCACGCCGTGGGCGCGGATCAGCAGGTGCCGGTCGGGCGGCGCGACGTACACCTGGCCCGCCCCGATCCGCTCCCCCGCTTCGGCCAGCTTCACCGGCAGGGAGGAGCGCCGGGCGAGGACCTCGGCGATGAAGGTGCGGTGTGTGCGGGTGAGGTGCTGTACGACGACGACGGGCACCGGGAAGTCGGCGCCCAGGCCCGCGAGCAGCACGGCGAGTCCGCGGATGCCGCCTGCGGAGGACGCCACCGCAAGGACCTCGTACCGTTCCCGTGCCGTCGCTGCCGGGTCCGGTGTCTGTCCTGTGGCCGTCACACGGCGAGCGTAACGGACGAAGAGGACGACGGGCCGGTCAGCGGGACCGGGTTCGCCCCGCCGTGCGGGCGGCGAACAGGCCCACCAGCGCGCAGCCGCCCGCGACCGTGAAGCCCTCCTGCCAGGTCCGCCCCAGCACCTGGTGCTGGAACAGCGCCATCAGCTCCACCAGCACGGCCAGCCACATCAGCATGCGTATCGCGTTCGCCTTCATGCCGCTCCGGGTGCCCGGAGGCGGGCGTGATCAACGCGGTCGGCGCCGGGGAGATCTTTTTCGTTCCGCCACGCATGCCGCTCCCGCCGCTGGGCACGTGCCTGGATGAGGGCCCCGCCACGTTCCCCCGTCGTGGCGGGGCCCCCTTCGCGTTCTCGCCCTTGGGGCCCCTTCACGTTCACTGCCCGTTACGTCCCCACCAGCGGGCTCCCCGCCCGCTCCAGCCACTCCCGGTACCCCTGCGCCCGCAGCGCCGCGTCCCGGTAGGCGGCCTCCAGGTCGGCGTACAGCAGCGGCAGTTCGGGCAGTCCGGGGCGGGCCGCCAGCAGCAGGCGTACGCCCAGGGGGTCGCCCCGCAGCGGGCGGATGGCCATGTCGTCGCGCGGGCCCGAGGTGGGCTGGCAGGGCGCGACGGCCTCGCCGATGACGATGAGGGAGGAGGCGGTGAGGTAGTCGCCGTGCAGGAGGGGCGGGTCGATGCCCGCCTGGGTGAGGACGCGGCGCAGGCCGTCGCGTTCGCCGTCGACGCTGGGGTCGACCATCCAGCGGTCCCCCGCGAGGTCGGCGAGGTCCACGACCGGTGACGCGGCGGCGGGGTGGTCCACGGCCAGGGACACGAACTGCGGCTCGCGGTCCAGGAGTACGCGGAATTCGAGTTCGGGCGGCAGCCGCAGCGGGCAGCCCTCGACCTCGTGCACGAAGGCGACGTCCAGCGCCCCCGAGGCGACCATGGCGAGCAGCGCGCTGGCGGAGACGTCGACGTGGAGGGTGGTGTCGGCGTCCGGGAGTCTGAGCCGGAGTCTTCGCATCCACAGCGCGACGACCCGGCTCGCGGTGGAGCCGATGCGCAGGGCGGGGCCGCCGCCGTGCGTGCGGGCGGCCTCGGCCCGGGTCTCGGTGATCAGCTCGCTCATGCCGTCGACCAGGGGGCGGGCCCTGGCCAGCAGGGACTGGCCGAGCGGGGTGGGGCGGCAGCCGGTGCGGCGGCGGGAGAAGAGCTCCGCGCCGACCGAGTTCTCGATCCGGCGCAGCTGGGTGGTGAGGGAGGGCTGGCTCATGCCCAGGGTGCGGGCGGCCTTGTGCAGGCTGCCCGCGTCGGCGATCGCGACGAGTGCACGAAGGTGGCGGACTTCGAGCTCCATGGGGGCGAGGGTAGGGCTGCACCCCCATGGGCACCAGAGGCCCGCCTTCCGCTTCCTCGCCCGACTGGCCGGATTTCACCCGGCGCCGCACCCGTCAACTGCCCCTGATTTCCTGTGTGTTGAGGAGTGTGCGGCCGGGGGGATGTCATGGCGTTATCAGCGGTTGACATCATGCGCGGCCCGCCCCCGCTCCCCCACACTCTCCCCAGTCCCATCCGATCCCCATGTGAGCCCGGACCCGCCGGGCCGCCGGACAGCAGGGAGACCCCCCACCATGAGACACCCCCGCGCCTTCTTCGCCGCCGCCCTCGGTCTCGGCCTCGCCGCCGTCGGAGCGGCCCCCGCCGCGAACGCCACCGCGCCCGCCGCCCCGCAGACGGCGAGCTACGCGGCGTACGAGCAGTCCACGGAGAACGCCGCCGCCACCAAGGCCTTCCAGGACGCCGTCCTGAAGTCGGTGCGCGAGCAGCGCGCCGCCAACCCCGGCATCAAGGTCGTCACGGTCCGCTACAGCGCCGCCAGTGCGCCCAGCTTCCGCACCCAGATAGCCCGTTCCACGCAGATCTGGAACAGCTCGGTGACCAACGTGAAGCTCCAGGAGGTCACCTCCGGCGCCAACTTCACGTACCGCGAGGGCAATGACTCGCGCGGCTCCTACGCCAGCACCGACGGCCACGGCCGCGGCTACATCTTCCTGGACTACCGGCAGAACCAGCAGTACAACTCCACCCGCGTCACCGCCCACGAGACCGGGCACGTCCTCGGCCTCCCGGACCACTACTCGGGCCCGTGCAGCGAGCTGATGTCGGGCGGCGGCCCCGGCACCTCCTGCCAGAACACCAACCCGAACGCCCAGGAGCGCGCCCGGGTGAACCAGCTGTGGGCTAACGGCCTCGTCGGCTGAGTCCGGGGCCGAGACCGGGGCCGAGGCCGAAGAGGCTGACGCCCCCCGCGTACGACGGGTGTGCCCGTACGGTCCGGACCGTACGGGCACACCCGCGCGCCCTCAGGCCGTCGAGGCCTGCGGAGGCTGGAAATCGCCCTGTACGGGGAGCAGTTCGACCCGTGGCGGAGGGAAGGGGCCGCGATGTCCCGTGCCGGGCCCCTCTGCGGGCCTGCGTTCGAAGTCGGGGCAGCGGTGGGTCTCCTGGACGGAGCCGGAGTTGCGGTCCCAGATGCCGAGGACGGCGTCCGCGTCAGCGGCCTCCCGGTAGGCGTCCTTGGCGTCCCGGAAGCAGGCCAGGCCGCCGAACAGGCCTCCCCCGGCGGCCGGGTAGTAGTCGGAGAAGGCGCAGGAGAGGCAGGACTTGAGGTAGGAGCCCGGGGGCAGTTGCCGCTGGATCTCGGCGAGCGCGCCCTCGAAGTCGTTCTCGGCGTGCCCGGAGGTGAACAGCGCCCCGTCGAAGTGCAGAGCGAGCCCGAGGTGCAGGCGCTCCAGGTCGCCGTCGGGCGCTCCGGGGGCGGGGCGGCCGAGCGAGAGCAGACAGCGCAGGGCGGCGCGGTGCACCGTGCCGTCGTCGTACACCGGCATCGGTATGTCCCACTCCAGGACGCAGCCGCACAGCGCGCCCGCCGGGGTGAGGGTGAACGTGCCGTCGTCCGGCGGGACTTCCGGGTCGGGGAAGAGGCCGGTGAAGGTCTCGCCGGTGAGCTCGTGCCCCCGGATGCGGGCGTGCAGGCGCCGCCCGTCGGTGCTGAGGGTGAGGGCTTCCGTACCGGCGCGATCGCGGTACCAGCCGACCCATGACTCTCCTGTCATGGGCGGGACTTTAGTGCGTCCGGGGCACGCGTCGATCATCGAGCGGGAACGGCCGCCGCGGGTACGCGGCGGCCGCCCGGGGTGCGGTCACCGGACCGTGCGGTACGTCGTGACGGTCGCACCGTTGTCGAAGGACCGGCAGGAGGTCAACTCGTAGCGGCGCAGGGCGAATCCGGCGGACGCCAGGGGGACGCCGGAGCCGACGAGGACCGGGTAGGTCTTGATGACCAGTTCGTCGATCTCGTCGACGAGCTGACCGGCGATCTCGCCGCCGCCGCAGAGGTAGATGTCGAGCGTGCCGTCCTCCGCCTTCAACTCCCGTACCTTTTCCACCAGATCGCCCTGGATCAGCTCGATCGCGGGGTCCGGGGTCTCGGTCAGGGACCGGGAGGCGACGTACTGGCGCAGGTGGGCGTACGGGCTGGTGATGCCCATGTCGTACGCGACCTGGTTGCTCCGGCGGCCCTGGATGACGGTGTCGAAGCGGGTCAGGGGGGTGTCCGCGATGCCGAGGTGCTCGCGGGCGAACGACGGGAGGACGTCCCCGTACTCGCCGAGCATGAAGTCGTGGAAGTCCCCGGAGGAGAACTGCTCGAAGAACGAGCCGTCCCCGGTGTCCGGGTCGCCGATGAAGCCGTCGATGGACGTGGCGACGTAGTAGATCAGCTTGCGCAAGCGGGTCAGCCCTTCAGCCGGGAGTAGGTGAGCACGGCGGTGCCGTTGTCGAACGTGCGGGTGGAGTCGAGCGTGAAGGAGTGCACGCCGAACTCCGCGGTGAAGACGCGGACGCCGTCGCCGATGACGACCGGGTAGAGCTTGACGACCAGTTCGTCGATCTCGTCGACGAGCTGTCCGGCGACCTCGCCGCCGCCGCCGAGGTAGATGCCGAGCCCGCCGTCCTCGGCCTTCAACTCCCGTACCTTCGCGGCCAGATCGCCCGAGATCAGCTCGACCGCCGGGTCGGGGGACTCGGTGAGGCTGCGGGAGACGACGTACTGGCGCAGGTGGGCGTACGGGCTGGTGATGCCGATGTCGAGGGCGGCCTGGTAGGTGGTGCGGCCCTGGATCATCGTGTCGAAGTGGGTGTTGGGTGCCTCGTCGGCGCCGAGTGCGGCGCGGACGTGGGTGGGCAGGCACTCCGGGTACTCACCGACCAGGAAGTCCTTCAGGAACTCCTCGCTGACCGGGAAGGCGTCGATCGAGAGGTCCGGGGCGGCGATGAAGCCGTCGAGGGACATGCCGACGTAGTACGTGAGCTTGCGCAAGCCGGGTCCTTTTCAGGGTTGGGGGCGTGGTTCCGGTCCATCGCCAGAACCACGACAGCTATAGTGCTTCAGGTGTAGTGGTTGCGCAAGCCCTTTGCGGCACGAGATCCGGAACGGAAGAAGATCCATGGCCAAGAACCCCGAACGTCGAACCGCCCTGCTGGACGCCGCCATTGAGGTCCTCACCGACGAGGGCGCGCGCGGACTCACCTTCCGCGCCGTCGACCAGCGGGCCGGCACCCCCACCGGTACCGCCTCCAACTACTTCGCCGACCGCGACACGCTCCTCGCGCAGACCGCGGCCCGGGTCAACGAGCGGATGGTCCCCGACCCCGCGCACGTGGCGCGCCTGATGACCCCGGAACCGTCCCGCGAGCTGCTCGTGCACCTGATGCGGGACCTCGTGCGCCGGATGACCGCCGAGCGCTCCGGCTACCTCGCGATGCTGGAGCTGCGCCTGGAGGCCACCCGGCGGCCCGCGCTCCGCGCGGAGCTCAACCGGACCGTCCGGGAGCAGTTCGACGAGAACCTCCGCTTCCACCTGGCGTCGGGCCTACCGGGCGACGCCGACGCCATGCGGGTCCTCTACCTGGCCATGACCGGACTCCTGGTGGAGCACTTCACGCTGCCGGAGATGCTCTCGGACACCCCCGAGGCGCTGGACGAGCTGGTGGCGATCACGGTCGAGCGCATCTTCCCGGCCGTGTGACCCCCGCCTACTTCTGCGGGAAGGTCTGCGGCTCGCGCCACATCGGGTACATCAGCGGCCCCCCGTCCGGCAGCCGCAGCGGCTGCCCGATGTCCACGAAGCCGGTGCGCCGGTACAGCTCCCGGCTGCGCCCGCTGCTCGCCTCCAGGTACGCGGCCGTGCCCTCCCGGTCGCACTTCTCCAGCACCGGCGCCATCAGCGCGGAACCGAGGCCCTCGCCCTGCCGCTCGGGGTCCACGGCGATGATCCACAGGTAGGCGTGCTCGCGGTGGTGCGGGTGGTGGGCGGCGGTGATCGTGCCGACCAGTTCCACGCGTACGTTGTCGGGGTCGAGGGCGGCGCGCAGCTGGGCGGGCCCGTCGTCCGGTTCCGGCACGCCCGCCGGGGTGGGCAGCCACATCGCGACGGCCGACAGGTCCTCGGTGACGTCCACCCAGCCGTGCTTGAGGACCAGGTCGAAGAAGGCCCCCATCATCTGGCCGTGCACCCGGTCGTAGTGCGCGGCCCCGGGGAAGATCCACTGGCTCACCGGGTCGCCCCGGAACGCCGCGTCCACCAGCGGCAGCACCGCCTCCCGGTCCGCCGCGGTCGCCTGCCGTATCCGTACGCCCATGCTCGTCTCCGTATCCCCGCCCGCACCGCTGCGGCGGACGTCCGTGCTCAACGAACGCCCATGATCGCAGAGTTGGGTGTACGGGGAGGGGCCCGCCGGAATTCCCCGGCGGGCCCCTCCCCCACGGTTCAGCGCGTGCGGCGCGTCACGAACTCGGCGAGCGCGAGCAGGTCGTCGGCCGCGGCCAGGTCCGGCACCGCCCTGGAGAGGTGGTGCACGGCCCTGGCCATGCGGTCGGCGGCCTGGCTCTGCGCCCAGTCCCGGCCCCCGGCCCGTTCCACGGCGTCGGCGGCTCGACGTACCGTGGCGGCGTCCATGGCGGGACCCCGGTAGAGCTCCGCCAGTTCGGCGGCGGCCGGGGAGCCGGAGGCCATCGCCGCCACGACGGGCAGCGACTTCTTGTGGGCGGCCAGATCGGCGCCGGCGGGCTTGCCGGTGTGGGCGGGGTCGCCCCAGATGCCGATCAGGTCGTCGATGAGCTGGAAGGCGAGGCCGGCCTCGCGGCCGAAGGCGTCCATCGCCTCGACCTCGTCCGGTGCGGCCCCCGCGTACAGTGCGCCGATCGCGCAGGCGCAGCCGAGCAGGGCGCCGGTCTTCGCCTCGGCCATGGTCAGGCACTCGGCGATGGTGACGTCCTGCGGCGCCCGGTTCTCGAACGCGCAGTCCGCCTGCTGGCCCGCACAGAGCTCGACGATGCAGGCCGACAGCCGGGCCGAGGCCTGCTGGGCGGCCGGGTGCGGGTCCTCGGCCAGCACCCGCAGGGCCAGCGCGCACATCGCGTCACCGGCGATGATCGCGTCGGGGATGCCGAACACCGTCCAGGCCGTGGGCCGGTTCCGGCGGGTCGGGTCCTCGTCGATCACGTCGTCGTGCAGCAGTGTGAAGTTGTGCGCCAACTCGACGGCGGCCGCCGCGTGTTCGGCGCTCCGGGTGTCTCCGCCGAGCGCGTGCACGGCGGCCAGGACCAGGGCGGGCCGGATCGCCTTGCCCGCGTGGGCCGAGGTCGCGGTGCCGTCGGCCTGCTCCCAGCCGAAGTGGTACCGGGCGATGCGGCGGATCTGCCCCGGCAGCGAGTCGACCGTCTCCCGCAGCCGGGGATCGACGGCGGCCCTGGTACGGGCGAGGAGTTCGGCGGCACCCTCCGGGCCGCCCGTGTCGCCTGCTGCCCGGGTCGTGGTCATCGTCAATGCCAACTCCCTCCGTACCGGGGGGTGTCGACGCCCCTGCGCGACCACACCCCCGTCCACCCCTCTTACCCCCTCGGGCCGTCCCCTCCTCCCGCCGGTGACTAGCGCCAGCGGCCGATCTCCACGTTCTCCAGCACGCCCAGCGCGTCCGGCACCAGGACGGCCGCCGAGTAGTAGGCGGTCACCAGGTACGAGATGAGGGCCTGCTCGTCGATGCCCATGAAGCGCACCGAGAGGCTGGGCTCGATCTCGTCCGGGAGTCCGGTCTGGTGCAGGCCGATGACGCCCTGCTCCTCAAGTCCCGTACGCATGCAGATGATCGAGGTCGTCCGGGCGTCACTGATCGGGATCTTGTTGCACGGGAAGATCGGGACGCCGCGCCAGGCCGGGATCTGGTTGCCGCCCACGTCGACGCTGTCGGGCACCAGGCCGCGCTTGTTGAACTCGCGGCCGATCGCGGCGATGGCGCGCGGGTGGGCCAGGAAGAACTTGTTGCCGCGCCGCCGGGACAGCAGCTCGTCCAGGTCGTCGGGGCTGGGCACGCCGTCGTGCGGCTGGAGGCGCTGCCCGTAGTCGCAGTTGGCGAGGAGGCCGAACTCCTTGTTGTTGACCAGCTCGTCCTCCTGGCGCTCGCGGAGCGCCTCGACGGTGAGCCGCAACTGCTGCTCGGTCTGGTTCATCGGCTGGTTGTAGAGGTCCGCGACACGGGTGTGGACCTTCAGGACGGTCTGCGCGACGGAGAGTTCGTACTCGCGCGGAGCCGCGTCGTAGTCCACGAAGGTGTGCGGGACCAGGGCCTCGCCGACGTGTCCTGCGGACAGGTCGATGGGGGCCTCGCCGTACTTGTTGGTGCGCTGGCGCGGCAGGTCCCGGACGGAGGCGAGATGGTCGCGCAGGGACTCCGCGCGGTCCGCGAGCGTCAGTACGTTGTTCCGGCTCAACGCGAGGACCGTGCACGCGGTGGCGGCCTTCGCGGTGTACCCCCAGGAGGCGTCCTCCTCGACGAGGGCCTGGTCGCCGAAGTACGAGCCGTCCGCGAGGACGCCGAGCACCTGCTCCTCGCCGTACGGACCGGACCCGATCTTCTCGACGCGGCCGTGCGCCAGCAGGTACACGGTGTCCGCGCTGTCGCCCTCGCTCGCGATGACGTCCCCGGCGTCGAACTCCCGCTGCTCGCACCGCTGGGCGAGCTCCTGGAGCACGGACTGGTCGCCGAAGGTGCGCAGCGCGGGCAGTTCGCCCAGCTCGCCCGGGATGACGGCCACCTGACTGCCGGTCTGCACGAACTCCACCCGGCCGTCCCCGACCGAGTAGCTCAGCCTGCGGTTGACCCGGTACGCGCCGCCCTGGACCTGCACCCAGGGGAGCATCCGCAGCAGCCAGCGGGAGGTGATCTCCTGCATCTGCGGGGCGGACTTGGTGGTGGTCGCCAAGTTCCGCGCGGCGGCCGTACCGAGACTCTGCTGCGGCGGCACCTGCTGTTCGCGGACCTCGGAACCTGCCTCGACCGACATCTGACTCCCTCTCACGGCGTATCTGCTGACCTGCGGCAGAAGCCTTTCAGCACGGGGAGTCGCGGCGCCATTACACAAAAGAGTGTGACTAGATCACCGGAGAAGGGGGAATCCCGCGCGCCGGGTTGACCCTCCCGGGGCTCCCGGGACGCCCGGGACCCCCGGACCGCTTAAGTTGCATTTGAGATGCAAGTTACTTAGCGTGAAGCCATGCGGTTGACGAGATTCACCGACCTGGCACTGCGCGTCCTGATGCGCCTGGCCGTCGACAAGGGCGACCTGCCCACCACCCGGGAGGTGGCGACGGCCATGGAGATCCCGTACACGCACACCGCGAAGGTGGTCTCCCGGCTCCAACACCTCGGCCTGGTCGAGGCCCGCCGGGGCCGCGGCGGCGGGCTCGCGCTCACCGAGGCGGGTCGGTCGGCGTCGGTCGGCGCGGTGGTGCGGGAACTCGAAGGGCCCGGCGACGTCGTCGACTGCGAGGGGGACTCGCCGTGCCCGCTGCGGTCGGCGTGCACGCTGCGCGGGGCGCTGCGGCAGGCCCAGGAGGCGTTCTTCGCCTCGCTGGACCCGCTGACGGTGGACACGCTCACCGGGTCGCCGACGGGGCCGCTGCTGCTGGGGCTGTCGGCGACGCGGACGATGGACTGACCGCCCGTTACCGGCCATTTCCGGCCGATCCGTTCCCGTACGACCTCGCCTCTCCGCACCCAAAAATACGACTCTCAGATACCAATTAACCTCGCCCCGCCTCGCAAGGAGTCCCGGAATGCTCTCCCAGAACGCCACCGCCACCGTCCGCGCCACCCTCCCCGCCGTCGGTGCGGCGATCGAGGACATCACCGCGCTCTTCTACGAGAACCTCTTCACCGCCCACCCGGAGCTGCTGCGCGACCTGTTCAACCGGGGCAACCAGGCCGCCGGCACCCAGCGCCAGGCGCTCGCCGGGTCGATCGCCGCCTTCGCCACGCACCTGGTGGAGCGGCCCGACGAGCGGCCGGACGCGATGCTGGCGCGGATCGCGCACAAGCACGCGTCACTCGGTGTGACGGCGGGCCAGTACAAGGTCGTCCACCAGCACCTGTTCGCAGCCATCGCCGAGGTGCTCGGGGACGCCGTGACGGCGGAGGTCGCGGCGGCCTGGGACGAGGTGTACTGGCTGATGGCGAACGCGCTCATCGCGATCGAGGACCGGCTGTACGCGGAGCACGGCGTCCTGAAGGGCGACACCTGGCGGGAGTGGGAGGTCACCGGGCGGATCGAGGAGACCGCGGAGGTCGCCACCTTCCAGCTGCGCCCGGCGGACGGGGCGCCGATGCCCGCCGCGAAGCCCGGACAGTACGTCTCCGTGCAGGTGGAGCTCCCGGACGGGGCACGGCAGATCCGGCAGTACAGCCTCTCCTCGGCGCCCGGCGCGGCACTGCGCACCATCGCCGTCAAGCGGGTCGGCGACGGCGAGGTGTCGTCCCACCTGCACACGCACGTGCGCGAGGGCCACCGGCTGCGGGTCTCCGCACCGTACGGCGACCTGGTCCTCCAGGACGGCCGGGCCCCCGTCCTGCTGGCCTCCGCGGGCATCGGCTGCACCCCGATGGTTTCGATGCTGGAGCACCTGGCGGCGACCGGGCACACCGCACCGGTGACGGTGGTCCACGCCGACCGCTCCCCCGCCGCGCACCCCCTGCGCACCGACCACGGGCTGCTGGCCGAGAAGCTGCCCTCGGCCACGGCCCACTTCTTCTACGAGCACCCGGAGCCCGGTCACCCGGCGAACCGCACCGGCCGGGTCGACCTCGCGGACGTCGAGATCGCCGTGGGCACGCAGGCGTACCTGTGCGGGCCGCTGCCCTTCATGCGGGAGGTCCGCTCCCAGCTCCTGACCAGGGGAATCCCCGCCGCGGACATCCACTACGAGGTCTTCGGCCCGGACCTCTGGCTCGCGGCGGCCTGACCTGTGGCCGGGTGTCCGGATCGGCTCGCACACCGTACGAACGGCTGTTACGGAGGGTGATCTTCCGGTAGAAGCGGTGCAAGCACCGGAAGCAGGGCAAGCGAAACAAGCCACTGCCACCCCTCTGGAGGAGCCCCATGGCCAACCCCCTCTCCGCCGACGCCTTCCTGTCCGCACTGCGCGCCGAGGGGGTGACCGTGGTCGAGGTCGGCGACTGGCGCACCCACAACCGGCACGGCCACGGCCCGTGGGGTCCGGTGCACGGCGTGATGATCCACCACACGGTCACCCGGGGCACCGACGCGACGGTCGCGATCTGCCGCGACGGCCACGCGGGCCTGCCCGGCCCGCTCTGCCACGGCGTCATCGCCAAGGACGGCCGGGTCCACCTGGTCGGTTACGGCCGGGCCAACCACGCGGGCCTCGGCGACGACGACGTACTGCGCGCGGTCATCGCCGAGAAGCGGCTCCCGGCGGACAACGAGGCCAACACCGACGGCAACGCGCGTTTCTACGGCTTCGAGTGCGAGAACCTCGGCGACGGCAAGGACCCCTGGCCCGACGCCCAGCTGGAGGCGATCGAACGCGTCTCGGCGGCGATCTGCCGGGCCCACGGCTGGAGCTCCCGCTCGGTCATCGGCCACCTGGAGTGGCAGCCGGGCAAGGTCGACCCCAAGGGTTTCGCCATGGACTGGATGCGTGACCGGGTCCGGGACCGGCTGAAGTAGGCCGGGGGCGGCATTCCGGCAGGTCGGCACAGGCGCAGGCGCAGGACAATGGCCCCGTGCCTGCCGACCTGCGTCCCGCCCTGCCCTCGCCCCTCGTCCCCGTGCGGGACCCCCGCTTCGACGAGCACGGCGTACGGCTCCTCCTCAAGCGGGACGACCTGATCCACCCGGACCTCCCGGGCAACAAGTGGCGCAAGCTGTCCCCCAACCTCCGCGCGGCCCAGGGCCGCCCCCTGCTCACCTTCGGCGGCGCGTACTCCAACCACCTGCGCGCCACCGCCGCCGCGGGCCGCCTGCTGGGCATCCCGACCGTCGGCGTGGTCCGGGGGGACGAGCTCGCCGACCGCCCCCTCAACCCCTCCCTCGCCCGGTGCGCGGCGGACGGCATGCGGCTGCACTTCGTCTCCCGCAGCGACTACCGCCGCCGCTCGGACCCGGCGTACCTGGCCGCGCTGCTGCCCGCCACGCCATTCCCCGATGCGTACGTCGTCCCCGAGGGCGGCAGCAACGCGCTCGCCGCCCGGGGCTGCACCGAGCTCGGCCGGGAGCTGCACGGCGTGACGGACGTGGCCGCGGTCGCCTGCGGCACGGGCGGCACCCTCGCGGGCCTGGCGGCCGGGCTCGCCCCGGACCAGCGGGCGATCGGCGTGCCCGTGCTCAAGGGCGGCTTCCTGGAGGGGGAGGTCGAACGGTTGCAGAGCGCCGCCTTCGGGGGGCGCCGGGGCGACTGGTCCCTCGCCGACGGCTTCCACTGCGGCGGGTACGCCCGCACCTCGCCCGAGCTGCTCGCCTTCGCGGCGGACTTCGAGGCCCGGCACGGGCTGCCCGTCGAGCCGGTCTACGTCGCGAAGCTGCTGTACGCGCTGGCCGCGCTGACGGCGCGGGGCGCCTTCCGGCCGGGGACGCGGCTGACGGCGGTCGTCACGGGGCGCCCGTAGGACTCGTAGGAACGGGCCGCCCCATGCCCTCGGGACCGGGCCGCCCGTAGGGCCCCGTAGAACCCGTAGGACCGGGCCACCCGCCCGCCGGACCGGGGCCGCCCCCTACCCGCCGACCCAGCCCGCCCGCCCGCCGGACCGAGGCAGCCCCACGCCCTCAGGCCCCCGCAGGACCCGCACGCCCTACTCCTCCTCCCGCCACCCCGCCGCCTCCTCCAGGTCCAGCCTCCGCAGCAGCGTGCGCAGCATCTCGTCGTCGATCCGCCGCGTGTCCCGCAGCTCCACGAACACCGCCCGCTCCGCGTCGATCAGCTCCCGGGCCACCCGGCGGTACGTCTCGTCCGCCGACTCCCCGGTCTCCTCGTTGACCGCCCCGAGCCGCTCCCAGACCGCGTTGCGCCGCCGCTCCAGCACCGTGCGCAGCCGGTCCTCCAGCGGGCCCGGCAGGGCGTTGGCGGGGTCCGCCAGCAGCTCGTCGAGGCGTGCGTCGGCCGCCGCCGACGCCTCGCTCTGCGCCTGCGCCTCCGCCAGCGTCGCCGCGTACGTGTCCCGCCCCGTCACCTTCAGCGCCCGGATCAGCGGGGCGAGCGTCAGCCCCTGCACGCCCAGCGTCCCGATCACGGTCGTGAACGTCAGGAAGAGAATCAGGTTCCGCCCCGGGAACGGCTCCCCCTGCGCCGTCATCGGGATCGAGAAGGCGATCGCGAGCGACACCACGCCCCGCATCCCCGCCCACCCCACGATCAACGGAGCGGAGAGTTTCGTGTCGGGCTCGCGCCTCCTGACCCGCTCCGAGAGCCTCGGCAGATAGGTCGCCGGGAAGACCCACACGAAGCGCACCGCCACCACCAGCAGGAACACCACGACGGCGTACCAGAGGGCCGCCCCGCCCTCGTACGGTCCCAGCCCCTCCAGCACCACCGGCAGCTGCAACCCGATCAGCGCGAAGACGGCCGACTCCAGCACGAAGGAGACCATCTTCCAGACGGCCGCCTCCTGGAGCCGGGTCGCGAAGTCCACCTGCCACGAGCGGTGCCCGAGGAAGAGCGCGACGACCACCACCGCGAGCACCCCGGACGCATGCACGTACTCGGCCGTCGCATAGGCGACGAAGGGAATCAGCAGCGACAGGGTGTTCTGCAGGATCGGCTCCTTCAGCCGGGTCCGCAGCCAGTGCAGCGGCACCATCAGAAGCAGTCCCACCCCCACCCCGCCGACCGCCGCCACCAGGAACTCCTGCACGCCCGCGCTCCAGCTCGCGCCCTCCCCGACCGCCGCCGCCAGGGCGACCTTGTACGCGGTGATGGCCGTGGCGTCGTTGACCAGCGACTCCCCCTGGAGGATCGCCGTGGTCCTGGCCGGCAGCCCCAGCCTGCGGGCGATCGCGGTGGCCGCCACCGCGTCCGGCGGCGCGATCACCGCCCCGAGCACCAGGGCGGAGGTCAGCGGCAGCCCCGGGACGACCAGGTGGACCAGCCACCCCACCACCACCGTCGCGAACAGCACGTACCCGACCGACAGGAACGCCACCGGCCGCACGCTCGCCCGCAGGTCCAGGTACGAGCTCTCCAGCGCGGCGGTGTGCAGCAGGGGCGGCAGCAGCAGCGGCAGCACGATGTGCGGGTCGAGCGTGTACTCGGGCACCCCCGGCACAAAGGAGGCGGCGATGCCCACGGCCACGAGCAGCAGCGGGGCGGGCACCGGGGTGCGCCGGGCGAGCCCGGCCACCGCCGCGCTCACCGCGATCAACGCCAGCAGAGGTGTCGCATCCATCGAACCGGCCCGCCCTTCTCCTCCACGGCACGTCGCGCACCCAATACTTCATGAACAATGGCTCCCATGAACGACTGTCCGCATGTCGAAGAGCTGCCGCACCCCGCCCCCGAGCCGCTGAACGACACCTGCCCGGAGTGCCTGGCCGCCGGTACCCACCCCGTACAGCTGCGTCTCTGCCTCACCTGCGGGCACGTCGGCTGCTGCGACTCCTCCGCGGGCCGGCACGCCACCGGGCACTTCGACGACACCGGCCACCCGGTGATGCGCAGCTTCGAACCGGGCGAGAGCTGGCGCTGGTGCTTCGTCGACGGATCGATCGTCTGAGCCGGTTCACCCGCCCCGGACGGGTTCGATCGTGCGGGGCGTGGGTACGTCAACCCCTCATCGGTGCCGTCCAATTGGGCCCCGCACACCCCTAGCCACTGTGCGTACGCATGGGCTTACCATGTGTGACATCTCGCCGGGCAGGGGGTCCGGCGACACGGGGCGGCGGATCGCGATAGCGTCACCGGCGATAGACGTAAGAGACGTACCGCTTGTGCCACCTTGGAGGTGAGGGTGTCCCCTATCGCAGGCGAGCCCGGGAACCAGGACTTCGTGGAGGTCCGGCTGCCCGCTGCGGGTGCCTACCTGTCGGTGCTGCGCACGGCCACGGCCGGCCTCGCAGCGCGTTTGGACTTCACCCTCGACGAGATCGAGGACTTGCGCATCGCGGTCGACGAGGCGTGCGCGATCCTGCTCCAGCAGGCCGTGCCCGGCTCCGTCCTCAGCTGTGTGTTCCGGCTGGTGGACGACTCACTGGAAGTGACGGTCTCGGCGCCCACCACCGACGGCCGCGCCCCCGAACGCGACACGTTCGCGTGGACGGTGCTGTCCGCACTCGCCGGCAAGGTCGACGCGACCGTCGCCGACGACCGTACGGTCAGCATCAGCCTGTACAAACAGCGCGGCGCGGGTCCCGGTCCGGTATGAGCGGGGACGGGCCGGTGCGGGACGAGGAGCGCAGCAGGCGGGCGCTGAACGGGATTCCTGAGCAGCAGGCCCGCCCGCACCCGGCGGAAGAGGCTCAGGCGGCAGAGCGGGCGGCGGACCAGATGAGCGACGAGAAGCGCGACAACGAGTACGTCGACGACACGACCTCCCCAGAGGTCCGGGACCAGGGGCAGGTCAAGGACCCGGCCGCGGCCGGGGGCGCGGCGGGCGAGACGCACGGCGGTGCCTCCGACGTGCCCGAGCCCCACCGGGAGCGCGCCGACGCCGAGGCCCCCAATCCCCGGGACCGCTCGGGTGCCCGGCTGCTCTTCATCGAGCTGCGCGGTCTGCCGGACGGCTCCCCCCAGAAGGCGGAGCTGCGCAACCGTCTGGTGCGGATGCACCTGCCGCTGGTCGAGCACCTGGCGCGGCGCTTCCGCAACCGGGGCGAGCCGCTGGACGACCTCACCCAGGTCGCCACGATCGGGCTGATCAAGTCGGTGGACCGGTTCGACCCGGAGCGGGGCGTCGAGTTCTCGACGTACGCGACTCCGACGGTCGTCGGCGAGATCAAGCGGCACTTCCGCGACAAGGGCTGGGCGGTACGGGTGCCGCGCCGCCTCCAGGAGCTGCGGCTCTCGCTGACCTCGGCGACGGCGGAGCTCTCCCAGCAGCACGGCCGCTCGCCGACCGTGCACGAGCTGGCGGAGCGCCTGGCGATCTCCGAGGAGGAGGTCCTGGAGGGCCTGGAGTCGGCCAACGCGTACTCCACGCTGTCCCTGGACGTCCCCGACACGGACGACGAGTCCCCGGCGGTCGCCGACACCCTGGGCGCGGAGGACGTGGCGCTGGAGGGCGTCGAGTACCGCGAGTCCCTCAAGCCGCTGCTCGAAGACCTGCCGCCGCGCGAGAAGAAGATCCTGCTGCTGCGCTTCTTCGGCAACATGACCCAGTCGCAGATCGCCCAGGAGGTCGGCATCTCCCAGATGCACGTCTCCCGGCTGCTGGCCCGCACCCTGGCCCAGCTCCGCGAGAAGCTCCTCGTCGAGGAGTAACCCGGGCAGCACGTCGTACGGGACGGGGCCCGCCCGGCGCTCAGGCGCCGCGCGGGCCCCTCTTGATGCCCAGGGCGTCCACGACGGCCGGGTTCAGCAGCAGCGCCAGCGAGACCACGGCGAGCACGCCCAGCGCGATGCCCGCCGGGATCGAGAAGGCGGCGTCGGTGGTCATCAGGGTGTACGCGACGGGCAGCGCCATCAGCTGCGTGATCACGGCGGGACCGCGGCTCCAGCTCCGGCGCAGCCGCAGCCCGTTCGCCGCGAGCAGCGGCAGCACGGCCAGCGCGATGAGGGTGAGCCCGCCCATCTCGGCCTGCTCGGGCCGGTCCGGGCTGCCGAACAGCCCCATCACCAGCATGTACAGACCGACGGCGACCAGCGCGAGGCCCTCCACGGCCACCAGTGCGGCGGCGACGCCCAGCCGGGCCGGCCGGGACTCACGCGGGTGCGGCACGACCGGCGACTCGGGCAGCGGGGCCTCCGGCTGGGCTGCGGGCTTCGCGACGGACTTCCGTACGGACTTTTTACTCACTCCTGCAGGGTAACGAGACACTGCGTGACCCAGCACTCGAACCCCTCGCTCCGACCTTCACATCCCCACCCCGGTAACCTGCACCGCATGCGCGCACTTCTCGTGGTCAATCCGGCAGCAACCACCACCAGTGCCCGCACCCGGGACGTCCTGATCCACGCCCTGGCCAGCGAGATGAAGCTGGAGACGGTCACCACCGAGTACCGGGGGCACGCCCGCGACCTCGGCCGACGGGCCGCCGACAACGCTGACACGGTCGATCTGGTGGTCGCGCTCGGCGGCGACGGCACCGTCAACGAGGTCGTCAACGGGCTGCTGCACGACGGTCCCGATCCCGAACGGCTTCCCGGATTCGCGGTCGTCCCCGGCGGTTCCACGAATGTCTTCGCCCGCGCGCTCGGTCTTCCCAATGACGCCGTAGAGGCGACGGGAGCGCTTTTGGACGCGCTGCGTACCGGAAGCGAACGCACAGTGAGCCTCGGGCTCACAAAGGGCGTACCGGGAACGGAGGACGAAGCCGTTCCGGAACGCTGGTTCACCTTCTGTGCCGGTCTTGGATTCGACGCCGGCGTCATCGGCCGGGTCGAACAGCAGCGGGAACGCGGAAAACGCTCCACGCACGCCCTCTATCTGCGTCAGGTGGTCCGGCAATTCCTTGAGGAACCGCATCGCAGGCAGGGTGTGATTTCTCTGGAGAGGCCCGGTGAGGACCCGGTGACCGACCTCGTTCTGTCGATAGTCTGCAACACCTCCCCCTGGACCTACCTGGGGAATCGTCCGCTGTACGCCTCCCCGGAGGCGTCCTTCGAGACCGCGCTCGACGTGTTGGGCCTCAGCCGTCTTTCCACCCCCGCGGTCACCCGTTATGCGACGCAGCTCCTCACCTCCACACCGGAGCGCGGCCCGCACGGGAAGCACGCCGTCACGCTCCATGACCTGACGGACTTCACCTTGCATTCGAAGGTGCCACTGCCCCTTCAAATGGACGGTGACCACCTGGGGTTGCGTACGAGCGTCGCGTTCACAGGCGTTCGCCGTGCACTGCGTGTGATTGTGTGAGTGGAAGGGCCTAAAGTCCTTTATCTCGAACGTACGGACTGCCATCCACCCCATGGAAGTACGGCTGTGACCTAGCCGACACCGAGGAATCAAAAAAAACTTCTCGGAAGGGGTTGTATCCGCCGACGAGGTTTGCGAGTCTCTTCATGGCGATCGGGACGGCCCGCAACACCGGCCTCCCTGAGAACCAGAATCCCTCCTCACACTCAGGACCACAACCAGTGTTCGCTGGAAGTCGGCCCTTCCCCTGTGAGGGGATTCGTGAAAGCGTTCACATTCACAAGCAACGTGCATGTCACAAGGAGAGGTAGCAGCCATGGACTGGCGTCACAACGCCGTTTGTCGTGAGGAAGACCCGGAGCTGTTCTTCCCCATCGGCAACACCGGTCCTGCGCTGCTGCAGATCGAGGAAGCCAAGGCCGTCTGCCGCCGCTGCCCCGTCATGGAGCAGTGCCTGCAGTGGGCGCTCGAGTCCGGCCAGGACTCGGGTGTCTGGGGTGGCCTCAGCGAGGACGAGCGCCGCGCGATGAAGCGCCGCGCCGCTCGCAACCGGGCGCGCAACGCGACCGCCTGACCCACCCTGCTTCGAGCCTGAGCTCGGCGGCGCATACAGCGCGTATGCAGTCACCGCCCCCGAATCGCAGCGCGCAGTACCCCCCAATGCGCAGTAAAGCGTGAGCAGTTGAGCCCCGGACCGTCACCTCGGTCCGGGGCTCTTCGCTTGGTCTGTTCGCTCGTGTACGGGGACTGCTTCCGTACGGGGCTGCTTCTGCTTCTGCTTCTGTACGGGGACTACTTCTGCGGCCGCACCGGGATGTCCAGGACCACCCGCGTCCCGCGCTCGGGACCTCGGACCATGTCGAAGGTCCCGCCCAACTCGCCCTCGACCAGCGTCCGGACGATCTGGAGCCCCAGGTTCCCGGCCTTCTTCGGGTCGAAGCCCTCGGGCAGCCCGCAGCCGTCGTCCAGCACGGTGATCAGCAGCCGGGCCTCGGCGGAGGTGCCGCCGCGCACGGCGGAGACCTCGACGGTGCCCTCGTCGCCGGGGGCGAAGGCGTGCTCCAGGGCGTTCTGCAGAACCTCCGTCAGGACCATGGAGAGCGGAGTGGCGACCTCCGCGTCGAGGATGCCGAAGCGTCCGGTCCGACGGCAGGTCACCTTTCCGGGGGAGATTTCGGCGACCATCGCCAGCACCCGGTCGGCGATCTCGTCGAACTCGACGCGCTCGTCCAGGTTCTGGGACAGCGTCTCGTGGACGATCGCGATCGAACCCACGCGCCGCACGGCCTCGTTGAGCGCCTCGCGCCCCTGGTCGGAGTCCATCCTTCGGGACTGGAGTCTCAACAGGGCGGCGACCGTCTGGAGGTTGTTCTTCACCCGGTGGTGGATCTCCCGGATGGTGGCGTCCTTGGTGATCAACTCGCGCTCTCGGCGGCGCAGTTCCGTGACGTCCCGGCACAGGACGAGCGAGCCGATCCGGGTGCCCTTGGGCTTGAGCGGGATGGCGCGCAGCTGGATCACTCCCCCGCTGCCCTCGACCTCGGTCTCCCGGGGCGCGTAGCCGCTGGCCAGCTTGACCAGGGCTTCGTCGACCGGGCCGCGGGAGGGGGCGAGTTCGGCGGTGGCCTGGCCGAGGTGATGGCCCACCAGGTCGGAGGCGAGGCCGAGGCGGTGGTACGCGGAGAGGGCATTGGGGCTGGCGTACTGGACGATGCCGTCGGCGTCGAGGCGGATCAGCCCGTCGCCGACGCGCGGCGAGGCGTCCATGTCGACCTGCTGGCCGGGGAAGGGAAACGATCCGGCGGCGATCATCTGGGCCAGGTCGGAGGCGCTCTGGAGGTAGGTGAGCTCCAGGCGGCTGGGGGTGCGGACCGTGAGGAGGTTCGTATTGCGGCCGATGACGCCGAGGACGCGGCCCTCGCGGCGTACGGGAATGGACTCCACCCGCACCGGGACCTCCTCGCGCCACTCCGGGTCGCCCTCGCGCACGATGCGGCCCTCGTCGAGGGCGGCGTCGAGCAGCGGGCGGCGGCCGCGCGGGACCAGGTGGCCGACCATGTCGTCGTGGTAGGAGGTGGGGCCGGTGTTCGGCCGCATCTGCGCCACGGAGACATAACGGGTGCCGTCGAGGGTCGGGACCCACAGCACGAGGTCGGCGAAGGACAGGTCGGAGAGCAACTGCCACTCCGAGACCAGCAGGTGGAGCCACTCAAGGTCGGACTCACTGAGGGCGGTGTGCTGGCGTACGAGATCGTTCATGGAGGGCACGGGGTCGAACATACCCGTAACCTGTGCGACAACCGGCCGTGCACAGGCGTAGACAGGGCTTAGTGGTCTAGTCCACAATGGCCGGGCAATAGCTTCATCCTCCCCGCACAGGAGGGTGAAATCGAGGGACTGGCGCTCTCTGCCCTGACTGCGTCCGCCCCTCCTCACGGCCGGAGGCACCGCACACCGCCGGCCGATGCAACTCCGGGCTGCGGTGCCGGGTGGGCTGAGGGTCCCGCCGGGCGCCGTGGCCCGCGGGTATTTCGGCGGCTTTTACGTTGCTTTCTACGGCTCTCGCGCGGCCTTCCGCGGCACTTCCGTTGCCTCCTGCGGCACTTCCGCCACCTTCTGCGGCACTTCCGCCGCCTTCCGCGGCACTTCCGCCGTCTCCTGCGGCCAGGCGCTCATCGCCAGGGCCGCCACCGCCTCCAGCTCCTCCCGGTCCGCCCCGTCGCGGGCCTGCTGCGACATGCCCTGGAGGACCGCGCCGGAGAAGCGGGCCAAGGCGTCGGGGTCGGTGCCGGGCGGGAGCGTGCCGGTGGCCAGGTCGGCACGGATGCGGGAGGCGAGGGCGGCGATGTTGGCGCTGCGGCGCTCCCGCAGCGCCTGCTCCACGTCGGGCGTCGAGCAGTTGACCGCGGCGGAGATCATCAGGCAGCCGCGCGGGTGCGCCGGGTCGGTGTACTCCGTCGCCGCCTCGTGCAGGAGTCGGCCGACGGCACCGCGGGCGGTCGGCTCCTCCGCCAGGGCGTGGGTGCCGAAGGCGCCGTACGTCTCCGCATACACGCCCACCACCTCGGCGAAGAGCGCCTGCTTGTCGCCGAACGCCGCGTACAGGCTCGGGGCACCGATGCCCATCACGCGGGTGAGGTCGGCGACCGAGGTCGTCTCGTAACCGTGCTCCCAGAAGGCCATCGTGGCCTTCTCCAGGGCCGTCTCCCGGTCGAAGGAGCGGGGCCTGCCGCGCTGTTTCGTCGCCATGACCCACATTCTATAGCGCCCACTAGTTATTTGCTGCTACGGTTCTTTCTGTAACGACCACTACGGAAAGAGGGGGGCGCAGCCATGAGCACGCTCAAGCGACTTGAGGGCAGGACGGCACTGGTCACGGGCGGCAGCCGGGGCATCGGGCGGGGTATCGCGGAGCGGCTCGGCCGGGACGGGGCGCGGGTCGCCGTGCACTACGGCACGAACGAGACCGCCGCGAAGGAGGTCGTCGTGGCGATCGAGGAGGCGGGCGGGTCCGCCTTCGCCATCAGGCAGGAACTGGGCACCGAGGGGGACGCGGCGGCGCTCTGGGCGCGGTTCGACAAGCAGGCGGACGGGCTGGACATCCTGGTCAACAACGCGGGCATTGGGGCGTCGACCGGTTTCGCCGCCATCGGGGAGGCGGAGTTCGACCGGCTGTTCGCGGTGAACGTCAAGGCGCCCTTCTTCCTGGCCCGGTTGGGGGCGGAGCGACTGCGGGACGGGGGCCGGATCATCAACATCTCGTCGGGGCTGGCGCGGCGGGCCGCGATGCCGGACGCGATCGCGTACGCGATGACGAAGGGTGCGCTGGACGTCTTCACCCGGGACCTGTCCAAGACGCTCGGCCCGCGCGGGATCACGGTCAACTCGGTCGCGCCGGGGATCGTCGACACGGACGTCAACGCGGGGTGGCTGCGCGGCGAGGAGAACACGGGCGCGTGGGCCGCGGCGGCCGCGCACTCGGCGCTGGGACGGGTCGGGGAGCCCTCCGACGTGGCGGACGTCGTGGCGTTCCTGGCCTCGGACGAGGGGCGCTGGGTGACGGGCCACTGGATGGACGCGACGGGAGGATCGCTGGCGTAGGGGCACCGGGGCGCGGCCGAGGGCCCTCTACCGGGTCTCCGTCACCTTCGCGAGGGCGCGCGGCGCGTCCGGGTCCTGCCCCCGGGCGATGGTGACCTCGTACGCCAGGAGCTGGAGCGGGAGGATGTCCAGGATCGGCTGGAGTTCCTCGGGGACGGTGTCCGTCGGGACGGCGAAGCCCGAGGAGGCCTTCGCCACCTGGGAGGCGGGTCCGACCACGAACAGGTCCGCGCCCCGGCCGCGCAGGCGGTCCAGGACGGGCTGGAGGGCCTCGCCGCCCTTGCCGGAGGTGACGACGGCGATGACCGGGGAGATGTTGTCGACCATGGCGAGGGGGCCGTGGAGGAGGTCCGCGCCGGAGTAGGAGAGGGCGGGGATGTAGCTGGTCTCCATCAGCTTGAGGGCGGCTTCCTTGGCCGTCGGGTAGCCGTAGCCGCGCGAGGTGATGACCATGCGTTCGGCGAAGCGGTAGCGGGCGGCCAGGGCGCGGACCTCCTCCTGGCGGGCCAGGATCGTGGCCGCGAGGTCGGGCAGGGCAGCGGCCGTGCCGGTGCCGTCCCGGGACTGGAGGCCCTGGACGAGGAGGTAGAGGGAGAGCAGGGAGGCCGTGTACGTCTTGGTGGCGGGGAGGGCCTTCTCCGGGCCGGCCAGGATGTCGATGTGGTGTTCGGAGACGGCCGCGAGGGGGGAATCGGGGTTGTTGGTGACGGCGAGGGTGAGGGCCCCGGCCTCACGGGCCGCGCGGGTGGAGGCCACCAGGTCCGGGGAGCCGCCCGACTGGCTGACCGTGATGACGAGGACGTCGCGGAGGGAGGGGCGGGCGCCGTAGGCGGTGGTCGTCGACATCGAGGTCAGGCCGCAGGGCAGGCCCATCTGGATTTCCAGCAGGTACTTGGCGTACAGGGCCGCGTTGTCGGAGGTGCCGCGTGCCGTGAGGAGGACGAACCGGGGGCTTCGCGCGGCGATCGACTGGGCGGTCTCGAAGATGCGCGGGGCGGCGTCGGACAGGATGCGCCGCAGGACCGCGGGCTGCTCCAGCATCTCGGCGGACATCAGGCGGCCCGGGCGCTCCGCGAAAGAGGCCGGGGAGGGGGAAGGGGCGGACATCCCCTGCGCCGGTCGTTCTACGGGCGACATGGCGGACCTCCCGGACCTGCCTCGTACAAGGCTGCTCAAGGTGACGAATGCTCGGGGTCAGTCGACCATGGGAGTTCACACAGCCGCCAGTGGAAGGACGGCCCGCGGCCCGCGGAAGGACAGGTGGGAGGGCCCCTCCTCTGCTAGATTGGTCTATACCATAGATCGTTCGGCCCCCCTCGGAACCACCGGCGGACGGTCTCCTCACTCCCACACAGACAGGCAGGCATCAGCGTGGAAGTTGTCATCGTTCCGGACGCCAAGGCGGGCGGCGAGCTCATCGCGCAGAGCATCGCGAACCTGCTGGGCAGCAAGCCCGACGCCCTGCTCGGTGTCGCCACCGGTTCGTCCCCGCTGCCCATCTACCAGGCCCTGACCGCCAAGGTCGCCGCCGGTGAGGTGGACGCGTCCCAGGCCCGGATCTGCCAGCTCGACGAGTACGTGGGCCTGCCCGCCGGGCACCCCGAGTCCTACCGCGCGACCGTCCTGCGCGAGGTCGTGGAGCCGCTGGGGCTGACCGAGGCGTCCTTCTTCGGCCCCGACGGCTCCGCCGAGGACGTCCAGGCCGCGTGCCTGGCGTACGACAAGGCGCTCGCCGAGGCCGGCGGCGTCGACCTCCAGCTGCTGGGCATCGGCACCGACGGGCACATCGGCTTCAACGAGCCCTGCTCCTCGCTGGCGTCGCGCACCCGCATCAAGACGCTGACCCAGCAGACCATCGACGACAACGCGCGCTTCTTCGACGGCGACACCGCCCAGGTCCCGCGCCACGTCATCACCCAGGGCATCGGCACCATCCTGGACGCCCGCCACCTGGTCCTGCTGGCCACCGGCGAGGGCAAGGCCGAGGCCGTCGCGCAGACCGTCGAGGGCCCGCTCTCGGCGCTCGTCCCGGCCTCCGCGCTCCAGCTGCACCCGCACGCGACCGTCGTCGTCGACGAGGCCGCCGCCTCCAAGCTGAAGCTGGCGGACTACTTCCGTCACACCTACGCCAACAAGCCGGTGTGGCAGGGGCTGTAAGCCCCGGACGCACCGCAGCCGGGGCTGTGAGCCTCGGACCCACCGCATACGAAAGGCCGGGCACCCCCGCAGTGGGGGCCCGGCCTTTCGGGTGTGCGGGGTGGCTAGCGGCCCGTGATGGCCTCCGCGGCCGCCTCGCCGCAGACCCTCGCCGCGCCGTGCGTGGCCACGTGCAGCGCGCCGCGCGGGGTCGACTGGGGCACGCCCATCTCGACCACGACCGTGTCCGGACGGGCCGTCAGGAGTGCGTCCAGGGCGGCCGCCATCCACGGGTGACGGTGCTCGTCCCGTACGACGGCGACGATCCGGCGCTCCCCCGCGGCGGCCAGGACGGCCTCGGCCGAGCCGGTCTCCGCGTCGAAGGTGCCCGTCTCGGTGCCCGGGAGCAGCCGCGCCAGGTCGGCGGCGACGCCCCACGGGGTCTCGTCGCCCACCGCGATGTTCGCGACCGGGGTCAGCGCGGCGACGTACGGCGCGGACGTGACGGGGGTGGCGCCCGGGGCGCGGGTGACGGTGACGGCACGGCGGGCGGCGACCAGGCCGATGGTCTCGTGGTTCTCGTTGCCGGGCGCGGTCCCCTCCTGCACTTCCGCGCCCGGCCCCGAAGCCTCACGGGCCTGCTGCGTCCACGTCGCGAGGGAGCGAACCCTCGCGGCCGCGTCCGCCAGCCGCTCCTCCGGCAGTTCACCGGAGCGGACCGCCGCCACCAGCGCGTCGCGCAGGCGCAGGACGGTCTCCTCGTCGGCGAGGCCGCCGCCGACGCAGATCGCGTCGGCGCCCGCGGCGATCGCCAGGACGGAGCCGCGCTCGATTCCGTACGTCGCGGAGATGGCCTGCATCTCCATGCCGTCCGTGATGATCAGCCCCTGGTAGCCCAGTTCCTCCCGGAGCAGACCGGTCAGGATCTGCGGGCTGAGAGTCGCGGGACGGGTGGGGTCGAGCGCAGGGAGAAGAATATGCGCACTCATGACCGATTTGGAACCGGCGGCGATCGCAGCCCGGAAAGGGACCAGTTCACGGGCGTGCAATGTGTCCAGGCCCACATCGATGCGGGGCATGTCGTGGTGCGAGTCGACATTGGTGTCGCCGTGCCCCGGGAAGTGCTTGGTGCAGGCGGCGACGCCGGAGGCCTGGAGGCCCTCGACGTACGCGGCCGTGTGCCGGGCGACGAGCTCCGGGTCGGCGCCGAAGGACCGGACGCCGATGACCGGGTTGCCAGGGTCGGAGTTCACGTCCGCCGACGGGGCCCAGTTGAGGTTCACGCCGCACGCGGCCAGGCGGCGGCCCAGCTCGCGGGCGACGTCACGTGTCAGGGCCACGTCGTCGACCGCGCCGAGGGCGAGGTTGCCGGGGAAGGAGGAGCCGCCGCGCACTTCGAGGCGGGTGACGTCGCCGCCCTCCTCGTCGATGGCGACCAGCACGTCGTCGCGCTCGGCGCGCAGCTGGGCGGTGAGGGCCGCGAGCTGCTCCGGGGATGCGATGTTGCGGCCGAACAGGCCGACGGAGGAGAGGCCTTCGCCGACGCTGCGCAGCAGCCAGTCGGGGGCGGAGGTGCCGGTGAAGCCGGGCTGCAGGACGGCGAGGGCGTCCCGGGTGACGGTGTCCGAGCGGGTGATGAGCGTCGTCATGGGTGAGGTCATCCCTTCACTGCGCCGGCCGTCAGACCTGCGGCCATCTTGCGCTGGACGATGAGGAAGAGGATCACGATGGGCACGGCCATCATGGTCGAGCCGGCCATCATCGGTGCGTACTCGGTGCCCTGCTTGGTGGTGAAGTTGCCGAGCCACACGGTGGCCGTCTGGTTCTGCTGGCTCATCAGCATGAGGGCGTACAGGTACTCGTTCCAGGCCTGGATGAAGCCGTAGACCGAGGTGGCGACGATGCCCGGGGCCAGCAGCGGGAAGACGACCCGCACGAAGGCGGAGGTGCGGGTGCAGCCGTCGACCATCGCCGCCTCCTCCAGCTCCTTGGGGATGTTGACGATGAAACCGCGCAGCGTCCACACCGTGAAGGGCAGGATGAAGGTCAGGTACGTGATGATCAGGCCGGTGAGCTTGTCGTACTGCCCGAGGTCGTTCAGCAGCAGGAAGACCGGGATGATCATGGCGACCAGCGGGACCATCTGGACCGCGAGGATGCCGACGATGACGGCCTTGCGGCCGCGGAAGGCGAACCGGGAGATGGCGAGCGCGGCCAGCAGGCCGACGATCATGCCGATGACCACGACGACCAGCGAGACGATCAGGCTGCGCCCGACCGGACCCCAGAAGTCGGAGACCTGGAACGCCCGGGTGAAGTTGTCCAGGGTGAACTCGGTCGGGAAGAAGTGCGGGTTGGGGTCGATCGCGTCCTTGGCGGGCTTGAACGCGGTGTTCAGCATCCAGTAGACGGGGAACCCGGCGGTCACGAAGACCAGCAGGCCGATCAGGTTCCAGCCCAGCTTGGTCTTCTTGCGGCGCGGCTTGGCGGCCTTGCCGGAGGCGGTGGACGTGGCGGTGGTGACGGCGGGAGCCGCTGCGGTCGTGGTCACTCCACCTCTCCGATCTTGAGCATCTGACGCATGTAGACGGCGACGACGCCGAGCAGGAGCAGGACGGTCACCAGGGCGATCGCCGAGCCGCCGGAGTAGTCGTTGACCACGAAGGCCTTGTCGTACGAGTAGGTGGTGAGCAGCTGGAACTCGGCCTCGGGGTGGCCGTTGCGCATCACGAAGACCTGCGGGAAGACACCCATGTCCCAGATCAGCGAGAGCGTCGTGAGCATCACGATGATCGGCTTGAGGATGGGGAGGGTGACGTAGCGGAAGACCTTGACGGCGCCCGCGCCGTCGAGCCGGGCGGCCTCCTCCAGCTCCTTGGGGACCTGGGTGAGTCCGGCGCTGAGGGTGATGACGACGAACGGCACCGCGCCCCAGACGACCAGCAGCATGATGACCGCGAGGCCCTGGGGGCCGCTGGCGAACCAGTTGTGGCCGCTCATCTCGACGCCCGGGAGCTTGTCGAGGAGGTAGTTCAGGACGCCGTAGTCGCTGTCGAACATCCACTTGAAGACGGTGGTGGAGACGACGATCGGCATGCCCCAGCTGGCGATCAGGGCGACGTTGATGAGGATCTTGACCCAGCCGGCGACCTTCTGCAGCAGCAGGGCGATCATCATGCCGACGACCATCGTGAAGACGACCGCGCCGACGGCGAACAGGATCGTGCGCAGCACGACGGCCCAGAACTCGCTGTCGGAGAAGAGCTTGGTGAAGTTCGCGAGGCCGACCGAGGTGGTCTCCTTGAAGCCCCACAGCTGGGACTTCCCGAAGTCCTGGAAGGAGAGGGTGACCAGGCGGACCAGCGGGTAGCCGAGAACCAGGACGAGCACGACGAGGCAGGGCGCGAGCAGTGCCCAGGGAGCCGCGGCTGTGCCGTTTCTCGTCATACGGCCCGGCTTCTTCCCGGGGGCGCCGGTGCTGCCCGGCGACGGTGCCTGCCGCGTGGGCGGCACCTTGGCGGTGGTTGTCTCTGCGGCACTCATCGCGCGCTCCTCAGCGATCCCTCTCGTACAACTGCATTCGCGCCGTGCTGCTCCCTCTTCCCCTCAGGGACCCGGGAGGGTTCGGCACGGGCAGGCAGCAGGGCCCCGCCGAGCGGCGGGGCCCTGCTGGCGGGTCACTTGGTGTTGATGACCTTGTCGATCGCGGCGTCGGCGACCTTGGCCGCGTCGGCGACGGACTTCTTGCCGGTGCCGATCTCCTGGAGCATGGTCTTGAGGACCTGCGCCTTCTCGATCTGGCCCCAGCCCGGTGCCATCGGCACGAACCAGCTGGACTCGGCGGCGGTGGCGGGAACGGCCGTCTTCGGGTCGTTCTTCAGCGGCGCGAGGTCCGTCTTGTTGTTGGGCAGGTTGCCCTTGGCGGCGAGGACCTTCTGGCCGTCCTTGCCGGTGAAGGCGTTGATCCACTCGGCGGCGGCCTCCTGCGACTTGGACTTGGCGGGCACCGCCAGGTCCGAGCCACCGAGGAAGACCGGCATGGCCTTGCCGGACGGGCCGGGCATCACGAAGTTCTCAAGCTTGGTGTCGAGCTTGCCGACCTTGTCGTTCTCCTTCGTGGCGGCCGTCGCACCCTCCCAGCCGGCGCCGAAGATCATGGCCGAGTTGCCCTGGCCGAAGACGACCGGACGGTCGGACTCGTCCTTGGTCTTGTCGGCGTGCATGTAGGTGTCGAGCACCTTCTTGTACTCGGTCAGGCCCTTCTGGGACTCCGGCGAGGAGAGGTTGGCCTTGAACTTGCCGCCCTCCTCCTTCGCGATGGAGCCACCGGCCTCGTACACGAAGGACATCGCGGCGTACCAGTCCGGCGAGGGCTGGTACCAGGCGCTGAACTTGTCGCCCTTCTTCTTCTGGATCTTCTCCAGGGAGTCGGTGAGCTCCTTGTACGTCTTCGGAGCCGCCTTGACGCCGGCCTCCTCGGCGATGTCCTTGCGCCAGGTGCCGACACGGCCGCCCGCGTAGTAGGGGACGCCGTAGGTCTTGCCCTCGTACGTCACGGAGGCCTTCAGGCCGTCCAGCCACGCGTCGGACTGGTCGAACTTCTTCGGGTCGACCTCGGCGAAGGCACCGGTGGCGATGTAGCTGAGCATCTCGGTGTTGCCCATCTCGACCACGTCCGGAGCGTTGTCCGTGGCGAGGACGGCGTCCAGCTTCGCGTTCTTGTCCGGCCAGCCGTAGTACTCGTGCTTGATCTTCAGGCCCGGGTACTTCTTGGTGACCGCGTCGTCCGCGGACTTGACCAGCTCGGGCCAGTTCTTCTGTGCGTCGACAGTGAGCCAGACGGTCAGTTCCTTGGTGTCGGCCGCCTTTTCGCCGCCGCCGGCGGACTTGGTGTCCGAACCGCACGCCGCAACGCCGACCAACATGCCGGCGACGCCAATCGCCGCGATGAGCTTGCGCTTCATTACGCCACTCTCCTGCTCAGGGATGCCTGCAACCCCCTGCCCACCGCGAGGACAACGCACGAAGTACGGCCTGTGGGACTGGGACCTGGTCTTTAATGGTTTAGACCAGTAGCTGGAGCTTGGCCTAGACCTTTTGGGGTGTCAAGGGTGTGTAAGACCACTCGTTGCGTCCGTTATCGGACCGACACCTGGCCCCGCACGAGGCCGCACAACAGCCCCTGCAGCCACCGCGTTCCCACGCGTCGCGGTGTATAAGAGGGAATCGCGCGGAGCCCGAGCCCCGCGCGGCGGACCGTGCCACCATCCATGTGAGCCGCGACAGACGGAGGAGCCGGTGACGGCAGCAGCGCAGGAGCCGGAAGGGCGGACCATGATCACCGACGGGGGACGCACGGAGACCAGCACGGGAGCAGACACGGGAGCCACCGCGAGCGGTACGGCGACGGAGGCCGCCGCCCCCACCCGCACCGCCCGCGTCCCGAAGTACTACCGCCTCAAGCGGCATCTGCTCGACATGACCGAAACCCTCCCCCCGGGCACCCCGGTGCCCCCGGAGCGCACCCTCGCCGCCGAGTTCGACACCTCCCGCACCACCGTGCGCCAGGCCCTCCAGGAGCTGGTGGTCGAGGGGCGCCTGGAGCGCATCCAGGGCAAGGGCACCTTCGTCGCCAAGCCGAAGGTCTCGCAGTCCCTCCAACTCACCTCGTACACCGAGGACATGAGGGCCCAGGGCCTCGAACCCACCTCGCAGCTCCTGGACATCGGGTACGTCACCGCCGACGACACCCTCGCCGGGCTTCTGGACATCACCGCCGGCGGACGCGTCCTGCGCATCGAGCGGCTGCGCCTGGCGAGCGGCGAACCGATGGCGATCGAGACAACCCACCTGTCCGCCAAGCGATTTCCGGCCCTGCGCCGCTCACTGGTGAAGTACACCTCGCTCTACACCGCCCTCGCCGAGGTCTACGACGTACGCCTCTCCGAGGCCGAGGAGACCATCGAGACCTCCCTCGCCACCCCGCGCGAGGCGGGGCTGCTGGGCACGGACGTGGGCCTGCCGATGCTGATGCTCTCGCGCCACTCCCTCGACAAGAACGGCGAGCCCGTGGAGTGGGTCCGCTCGGTCTACCGCGGCGACCGCTACAAGTTCGTGGCGAGGCTCCAGCGCCCGCAGGACTGACCGCCAGAACCGACCACGGAGACGGTGCGTTTGAGGCTTGATCCAGGACCTCGACCGCATCCGGTCCCCGTGACCGCCCGGGCATCCGTCCAGGTGCGCACGGTGGGCGCGGCTCCCGCGCCCCGTCGCGGTACAGCTTTTTCCGGCCAGCCACTTGGTCTAGTCCATTGACCCGCACGGGGCCGTCAAGAAGGATCGTGGACGCCAGGTGGCCACCGGCAAGCACCGCGCTCGACCCGTTCCGCACCTACCCGGATCCACCGAAAGGCGCGTCATCCCATGAGGAAAAAGGCACAGCTGGCGGCAGTGACCCTGGCGGGCGGCATGCTCGCCCTCACCATGTCCACCTCGGCGCACGCGGCAGGCGGCCCCACCAACCTGACGGGCAAGGGCTGCCCCTCCTCGTACGACAACAACTCCGGTGGCGTCCGCTGGATCCAGACGCTGAAGAGCAAGACCCAGTCCTCGACGCAGCGTTGGTACGGCCTCTACAAGGTCGTCTACCTCAAGCCGAACACGCAGGAGCCGGTCAGCCAGCCGAACCGCGAGTACGCCTGCTGGTAGTCCCGCCCCGGGGCCGTCGACCACGTCGGCGGCCCCGTTCCACAACCCGGCCCCCTCCCCCGCGAGTTGACGCTGGTCCCGCGCTGACCTGCAATGGTCGGCCCGTGTCCGTACCGATATACGGACAGGGGGTTACGCAGCGCGGTCGCAGCCCCTAGATTTCGCGCACGTTACGACTGTAAAGATCGCGCGAGGGGACGGATCGCCATGGCAGAGCCGAGACCGACAGCGGAGACCGAGCAGGCCGGGGCCGCCCCGGAGCCCGCCCGGCGCAGGCCGTCGCCCAAGTCGGTGGCGATCTGGTCCCTGGTGGCGATCGTCGGCGCGGCCGGCTGGGCGGTGCTCGCGCTGTCCCGCGGCGAGGACGTGTCCGCCGCGTGGATGCTGGCGGCGGCCCTCGGCTCGTACGCCATCGCGTACCGCTTCTACTCGAAGTTCATCGCCAACCGGGTGCTCAAGGTCGACAAGACCCGCGCCACCCCGGCCGAACTGAACAACGACGGCGTGGACTTCCACCCCACCGACCGGCGCGTCCTGTTCGGGCACCACTTCGCGGCCATCGCGGGCGCGGGTCCGCTGGTCGGGCCCGTGCTGGCGGCCCAGATGGGCTATCTGCCGGGCACGATCTGGATCGTCGCGGGCGTGATCTTCGCGGGCGCGGTCCAGGACATGGTCACGCTGTTCTTCTCCACCCGCCGCAACGGCCGTTCGCTCGGCCAGATCGCGCGGGACGAGATCGGCGCGGTCGGCGGCGCGGCGGCGCTCATCGCCGTGTTCGCGATCATGATCATCCTGCTCGCGGTGCTCGCCCTGATCATCGTGAACGCGCTGGCCGAGTCCCCCTGGGGCGTCTTCTCCATCGGCATGACCATCCCGATCGCCCTCTTCATGGGCATCTACCTGCGCATCCTGCGCCCGGGCCGGGTCACCGAGGTCTCCCTGATCGGCGTCGCGCTGCTGCTGCTCGCCATCGTCGCGGGCGGCTGGGTCGCGGAGTCCTCGTGGGCGGAGACCTTCACGCTGGAGCCGGGCACGCTGGTCATCTGGATGGTGGTCTACGGCTTCCTCGCCTCGGTCCTCCCGGTGTGGCTGCTGCTCGCCCCGCGCGACTACCTCTCCACCTTCATGAAGGTCGGCACGATAGGGCTGCTCGCGGTGGGCGTGCTGATCGCGCTGCCGACGCTGAAGATGGACGGCATCACCAAGTTCGCCACCAGCGGGACGGGTCCCGTCTTCGCGGGCTCGCTCTTCCCGTTCGTCTTCATCACCATCGCGTGCGGCGCGCTCTCCGGCTTCCACTCCCTCATCTCCTCGGGCACCACCCCGAAGATGATCCAGAAGGAGACGCAGATCCGGACGATCGGCTACGGCTCCATGCTGGTCGAGTCGTTCGTCGCGATCATGGCGCTGATCGCCGCCTGCATCATCGACCCGGGCCTGTACTTCGCGGTCAACGCGCCCGCGGGCGTGGTCGGCGACACCGTGCAGGCCGCGTCCCAGGCGGTCGGGAACCTCGGCTTCACCATCTCCCCCGACGCCCTGGCGCAGGCCGCCAAGGACGTCGAGGAGGCCAGCCTGCTGCACCGTACGGGTGGCGCGCCGACCTTCGCGCTCGGCCTCTCCGAGATCTTCTCGGCGGCCTTCGGCGGGGCCGCGATGAAGGCGTTCTGGTACCACTTCGCCATCATGTTCGAGGCGCTGTTCATCCTGACGACGCTCGACGCGGGCACCCGGGTCGGCCGGTTCATGCTCCAGGACATGCTGGGCAACGTCTACAAGCCGTTCAAGAACGTCAGCTGGAAGCCCGGCGTCTGGATCGCCAGCGCCATCGTCGTCATCGCCTGGGGCTACTTCCTGTGGGTCGGCGTGCACGACCCGCTGGGCGGCATCAACCAGCTCTTCCCGCTGTTCGGCATCGCCAACCAGCTCCTCGCGGCCGTCGCGCTCGCCGTCTGCACCACGCTGCTGATCAAGTCCGGACGCCTCAAGTACGCCTGGGTGACGGCCGTTCCGCTGCTGTGGGACGTCGCGGTCACGCTCACCGCGAGCTGGCAGAAGATCTTCTCCGACGACCCCAAGGTCGGCTTCTTCGCCCAGCGCGACGTCTACCAGACCGCTCTCGACAAGGGCCTCGACAAGGTCGGACTCGCCAAGAACCGGGAGCAGATGGAGACCATCGTCACCAACTCCACGGTGGACGGCGTCCTTTCGATCCTCTTCGCCGTACTGATCGTGGTCGTCCTCTTCGAGGCCTGCCGCGCCTGCCTGAAGGCGATCCGCCACCCGGCGGCGGTCACCCTCAGCGAGACGGCGTACGTGAAGTCGAAGATCGTCGCCCCGGCCTCGCTGTTCGCCACCAAGGAGGAGAAGGCCGAGCTGGCCGCCGCGGGCCTCGGCCCGGACGGCCGCCCGCTGAAGGAGGAGAGCACGGTATGAGCACCGGGGCACTGCGGCACGTGAGCACGGGAGCCCTGCGCAGCGCGGCAGCATGGCGGCACCGGCTGTCCCGGCTGCGGTGGTTCGTGCGCGAGCTGACGGGCGAGGCGACGTACGACCGTTACGTCGCCCACGCCCGCTCGCACGACCCGAACGCCCCGGTCATGTCCCGCCGCGCCTTCGAGCGCAGCCGCACCGACGCCCGCGAGGGCGACCCGCGCGAGGGCTTCCGCTGCTGCTGAGCCTGCTGCTGAGCCGGTCCGGCCGGCTGTCGTACGGCCCGGTGTCCCGCCCCTCGATACGGGGTGGGACACCGGGCCGTCGCCGTTGCACACTGCCGGGCATGGACATGCGCATCCGCATCGCGGAACCCGCCGAATACACCGCTGTGGGCGAGATCACCGCCCACGCCTACCTGGACGACGGCCTCCTCTCCCACGGCGCGCAGGACACCTACCTGCCGGTCCTGCGCGACGCCGCCTCCCGCGCCGAGAAGGCCGAGCTGCTGGTCGCCGTGGACGCCGACGGGACGGTGCTGGGCACCGTCACCTATGCTCCCCAGGGCAGCCCCCTCCAGGACATCGCCGTCGCCGGCGAGGCCGAATTCCGCATGCTCGCGGTCGCGCACGCGGCGCGGGGCCTCGGCGTGGGCGGGGCACTCGTACGGGCCTGCATCGACCGCGCACGGGCCGAGGAAGGCGTCGTACGGCTGGTGATGTCGACCCAGCCGACGATGCTCGGCGCGCACCGGATCTACGAGCGTCTGGGCTTCGTACGAACGCCCGAGAAGGACTGGGAACCGCTGCCCGGACTGGGCCTGCTGACGTACGAATTGGGGCTTTAGCCCCTATGCACGGGGCCCTCCGGCCTGCTTCCGCCGGTGAAGTGTTACGCCACGCGACACAACATGTGGTGGGTTCCCCAACGGGCACCCACCACATGTATGCTCGTCCTCGCTGTCGCCGCAGGGGAATCCGGTGAGAATCCGGAACTGTCCCGCAACGGTGTGTCATGTGCGCATTTGCGCACCGCCAAGTCCGAGGACCTGCCGACGGCTCATCCGGCTCGACCGAACCGGATACCGATACGTCCGGGCCCCGAGGATGGGCCGGTGGACGCCAGGCGACGTGCGCCCTTTTCCGGGCTGCCGTGTGCTCGCGCGCCCCCGCTCCTCCCCGTGGCCCCGCGCCGAGCGAGGGAGAGCCCCCACGTGACCATCGCGCCAGTCGATCCGGCCATCGCCGAGCAGAGTCAGGACAGTCAGGACGCCCCCGGGACCGCGCTGCTGCGCACCCTGACCGACCTGACCGCCGACCTGACCGACACCGACCCCGGCCGGGTCGCCGCCGCCGCCCTGCGTGGGCGCAACGCGCGCTCGGACGCCGCCGAGCTCCGGGAGCTCGCCACCGAGGCCGCCGCCGGTCTCATCTCCGAGGACCCCGCCTACTCGCGCCTCGCCGCGCGCCTCCTCGCCCGGACGATCCGGGACGAAGCCGCCACCCAGGGTGTGGGCTGCTTCTCCGAGTCCGTCTCCGTCGGTCACCGCGAAGGGCTCATCGCGGACCGCACGGCCGACTTCGTCGCCAAGCACGCGGCGGCGCTGGACGAGCTGATCGACCTCGACGGCGACAACCGCTTCGAGTACTTCGGCCTGCGCACGGTCTACAGCCGGTACCTCCTGCGCCACCCCATCACCCGCCAGGTGATCGAGACCCCGCAGCACTTCATGCTGCGCGTGGCCTCCGGTCTGGCCGAGGACGACAGCGAGCGGGCTCTCGCCGAGGTCGCCTCGCTCTACCAGCTGATGAGCCGCCTGGACTACCTCCCGTCCTCGCCGACGCTCTTCAACTCCGGCACCCGCCACCCGCAGATGTCGTCCTGCTACCTCCTCGACTCCCCTCTCGACGAGCTGGACTCCATCTACGACCGCTACCACCAGGTCGCGCGCCTCTCCAAGCACGCGGGCGGCATCGGCCTCTCGTACTCGCGCATCCGCGCCCGAGGCTCCCTGATCCGCGGCACCAACGGCCACTCCAACGGCATCGTCCCGTTCCTGAAGACGCTCGACGCCTCCGTCGCGGCCGTCAACCAGGGCGGCCGCCGCAAGGGCGCCGCAGCGGTCTACCTGGAGACCTGGCACGCGGACATCGAGGAGTTCCTGGAGCTCCGCGACAACACGGGCGAGGACGCCCGCCGCACCCACAACCTGAACCTCGCCCACTGGATCCCGGACGAGTTCATGCGCCGCGTGGACCAGGACGGCCAGTGGTCCCTCTTCTCCCCCGCCGACGTCCCCGAGCTGGTGGACCTGTGGGGCGACGACTTCGACGCCGCCTACCGCAAGGCGGAGGCCGCCGGTCTCGCCAAGAAGTCCATGTCGGCCCGCGAGCTGTACGGCCGCATGATGCGCACCCTCGCGCAGACCGGCAACGGCTGGATGACGTTCAAGGACGCCTCCAACCGCACCGCCAACCAGACGGCGGAGCCCGGCCACACGGTCCACTCCTCCAACCTGTGCACCGAGATCCTCGAGGTCACCAACGACGGCGAAACGGCCGTCTGCAACCTCGGCTCGGTCAACATGGGCGCCTTCGTCCTCGACAGCGGCGAGATCGACTGGGACCGCCTGGACAAGACGGTCCACACGGCCGTCACCTTCCTCGACCGCGTCGTGGACATCAACTTCTACCCGACCGAGCAGGCCGGGAAGTCCAACTCCACGTGGCGCCCGGTGGGCCTGGGCGCGATGGGCCTCCAGGACGTCTTCTTCAAGCTGAAGCTGCCGTTCGACTCCCCGGAGGCGGCCGCACTCTCCACTCGTATCGCCGAGCGCATCATGCTCGCCGCGTACGAGGCCTCCTGCGACCTCGCCGAGCGCGCGGGCACCTTCCCCGCCTGGGACAAGACCCGCGCCGCGCGCGGCGTCCTGCACCCCGACCACTACGGCGTCACGCCCACCTGGCCGGAGCGCTGGGACGCCCTGCGCGCCCGCGTCGCCAAGACCGGCATGCGCAACTCGCTCCTCCTCGCCATCGCGCCGACCGCCACGATCGCCTCGATCGCGGGCGTGTACGAGTGCATCGAGCCGCAGGTCTCCAACCTCTTCAAGCGCGAGACGCTCTCCGGCGAGTTCCTCCAGGTCAACTCGTACCTGGTGCGCGACCTCAAGGAGCTCGGCGTCTGGGACGCCCAGACCCGCGAGGCACTGCGCGACGCGTCCGGTTCGGTCCAGGGCTTCAACTGGATCCCGCAGGAGGTCCGCGACCTCTACCGCACCGCCTGGGAGATCCCGCAGCGCGGCCTGATCGACATGGCGGCGGCCCGCACCCCGTACCTCGACCAGTCCCAGTCCCTCAACCTCTTCCTGGAAACGCCCACCATCGGCAAGCTCAGCTCGATGTACGCGTACGCCTGGAAGAAGGGCCTGAAGACGACGTACTACCTGCGCTCGCGCCCGGCCACCCGGATCGCCCGCGCCGCCGGCTCGCAGGCGTCCGCCGCGGCCCCGGCCCCCACCACCCTCCCCGCCCAGCAGGTGACGGACGTATCGGACGCCGAAGCGCTCGCCTGCTCCCTTGAGAACCCCGAGTCCTGCGAGGCCTGCCAGTAATGAGCACCAACAGCGAAAAGAACCTCCTCGACCCGGGCTTCGAGCTGACCCTCCGCCCGATGCGCTACCCGGACTTCTACGAGCGCTACCGGGACGCGATCAAGAACACCTGGACCGTCGAGGAGGTCGACCTCCACTCGGACGTCGCGGACCTCGCGAAGCTGACCCCGGGCGAGCAGCACATGATCGGCCGCCTCGTCGCTTTCTTCGCGACCGGCGACTCGATCGTCTCCAACAACCTGGTGCTCACGCTCTACAAGCACATCAACTCCCCCGAGGCGCGGCTCTACCTCTCCCGCCAGCTCTTCGAGGAAGCCGTCCACGTCCAGTTCTACTTGACGCTCCTGGACACCTACCTCCCCGACCCGGAGGACCGCGCCGCGGCCTTCGACGCGGTCGAGGAGATCCCCTCCATCCGCGAGAAGGCGCAGTTCTGCTTCAAGTGGATGGACTCGGTCGAGAAGATCGACCGCCTGGAGACGAAGGCCGACCGCCGCCGCTTCCTGCTCAACCTGATCTGCTTCGCGGCGTGCATCGAGGGCCTGTTCTTCTACGGCGCCTTCGCGTACGTGTACTGGTTCCGCTCGCGGGGCCTGCTGCACGGTCTCGCAACGGGGACGAACTGGGTGTTCCGTGACGAGACCATGCACATGAACTTCGCGTTCGAGGTCGTGGACACCGTCCGCAAGGAGGAGCCCGAGCTCTTCGACGACGAGCTCCAGCAGCAGGTCACCGACATGCTGAAGGAAGCGGTCGCCGCTGAGCTGCAGTTCGGCCGCGACCTGTGCGGCGAGGGCCTGCCGGGCATGAACACCGAGTCCATGCGCGAGTACCTGGAGTGCGTCGCCGACCAGCGCCTGGAGCGTCTCGGCTTCCCGAAGGTGTACGGGTCCTCCAACCCGTTCTCCTTCATGGAGCTCCAGGGCGTCCAGGAGCTGACGAACTTCTTCGAGCGCCGGGTCTCCGCGTACCAGGTGGCCGTCGAGGGCACCGTCGGTTTCGACGACGACTTCTAGGCCGTACTGCGGTACGCACGCTTGAGGGCCCCCTCGCCGGATGGGGTGGAACGCATCCGTTCCGCCTACGGGGAGGGGGCCCTCGGCGTATCTTGCGGGGGCAACCCGTCGCCCCTGCAAGGGAGTTGAGATGCAACCAGACCCCTCTTCGCTGCCCAGGCCCCAGCCCCGCAAGGCCACCACCCCGTACGGAGGGGAGCTGAGGGCCCGCCGCGAAAAGGCGGGGCTCACTCAGGAAGAGCTGGCCGCACGGGCCTTCATGACCCAAAGCCATATCGCGCACATCGAGGCGGGGAGGCGCATTCCCTCGCTGAACGACGCACGCCGCCTGGACGAAATCCTCCAGACGGGAGGGGTGTTCGTACGATTCCTTCCGGACGCGAAGAAGCGGAAGGTCGCCAAGCACTTCGAGGCGGCACGGGAGTTGGAGTCCCAGGCCTGCATGATCCGGGAGTTCGGGCTCACCCTGATCCCGGGCCTGTTGCAGACCGAGGGGTACATGCGGGCGGTGTTCCGCGCCTACTTCCCCGTCAAGAGCAAGGAGAAGCTCGAAGAGGCGGTCACTGCGCGGCTGGAGCGGGCGCACATTCTGGAAGATCCCCTGTTGCCCCACATGACCGCGCTGCTGGACGAGGCCGCACTGCGTCGTCCTCATGGTGGACCCGCTGTCATGGCGGAGCAGTTGAGGCATGTCATCGAGTTGGGGGAGCGGGACCGGGTGCGGGTGCACGTGCTTCCGTTCGAGGTGGGAAGTCATGCACTGGTCGAAAGCAGTCTGACGCTCATGTGGTTCGACGACATGCCACCTGCGGCCTATACCGATGGCCTGCACTCGGGAAATCTCATCGACGAGGAGCCGGTAGTACTCCGGTGCCAGACCTCCTACGATCTAGCCCTGGGTGACGCACTGTCGCACGAGAAGTCCCTGGCACTGCTCAGGGGGATCGCAGAGGAATATGAGCATGAGCACCGAAGCACCGGCATGGCGTAAGTCCAGCTACAGCGGCGGCAGCGAGGGCAACTGCCTCGAATTCGCCCCCAACCTGCCCGGCATCGTCCCTGTCCGCGACACCAAGACCCCCGCTGGCCCCACCCTCACCTTCACCAGCGCGGCCTGGAACGCCTTCCTCGCTCTGCCCAGGCAGGGAGAAGCCCTGAGGAGCTGAACGCGGCTGCCGCCCAAGCGAATTGAGACCCGCCCCGTACAGCAGGTCGGGCCTTTGCGCGAGACCGCACCGCCGGCTGACCGCTCCCGGAGCCGGGGGGGCGGTGTTGGGGTGGGCCCGGATCGGGTGTTGGTGGGGCCGTCCTCTGGACCGGAGTGTGGCGCTTACGGGGAGCCCGTCAAGGGCGCTCCTTTGTCGCGTCGGCTTCGCCGATTTCGCTGTCGCTCCACCCTTGACGGGCTCCCCTCCAGCGCAGGTTTCGTTTTGCGGAGGACGGCCGAAAAATGGCCCCGGGGAAGGTCCGGGAAGTAGCCGCCCGCCGTTGCCGGGCGGCGGGTGTGTGGGTGGGGGCTCCGGGAAACAGCCCGGGTTGCTCGTCAGCCGTCGGTGAGTGGGTGGGGTGTCGGCTCGTGGTGGCGGGAGCGTGCGTCTGATGGCTGCCGGTGGGGGTGCGCCGACCTCAATGGGGCTGCCGGGCTGGGCTTTGCGGGTGCGGGCCGCCGTAGGGCCAGTGCTCAAGCTGGTTGCTGATGTGAGTGGGTGGATTCCAGGGAAGTAGCCGTGCTGGGACATATACGTTGGACGCACATAAGGTCATCCCATCCCCGGAATCCCGGCCCCGCCACGTCTGATACCCCGGAGGGAGAAGGGGAGTTCATCGAAACCGCGACGGGCGGGCGGTGAGGGAGGTGGCCGTGCTGGGACATATACGTTCGACGCACATAACGCCATCCAGTCCCCGGAATCCCGGCTCTCGCCGCGCCCGATGACGAGAGAGATCGGACGTATTTCGAGAACGGGATGAACGGGCGGTGGGTGATGCCACGAGGAAGCAGCAGGGGTATCTCAGAAGTGGGACACTTCTGCGCCCATGTGTCCCACTTCTGAGATACCCCTGCCTCACCCCGCCGAATTCCCACCCGTGCCCCGTCATGAACCATCGCATCACCCGTCGCATCATCCACGCCACGACCCGTCTGCTCCGGTCTTAACGAACGTCCCCTCCCTCCACGGCGTCCCGCGCGGCGAAAGTCGAGATTCAGGAGACGGAGTGGCGCTATGTGCGTCGAACGTATATGTCCCAGCACCCCCATCTCTTGGGAATGCGCCCACCCGCATCAGCAACAAGCTTGAGCACCCACCAACCACTCGTCACTCATCACCGGCCGGAGGAATCCGGCTACCACCCACCCACATCAGCCACGTGCTTGAGCACCAGCTGCCCGCCCACGGTCGGCCGCCGAGCTGACGCCAGCAGCCCCATTGAGGTCGGCGCACCCCCACCGGCCGCCATCAGACGCACGCTCCCGCCACCCATAGCCGACACCCCACCCACACACCGACGGGTGCACGTACGACATCGGCCGTTTCCCGGAGCCCCCACCCACACACCCGCCGCCCGGCAACGGCGGGCGGCCACTCCCCGGACCTTCTCCGGGGCCATTTTTCGGCCGTCCTCCGCACAACGAAACCTGCGCTGGAGGGGAGCCCGTCAAGGGTGAAGCGAAGCGGAATCGGCGAAGCCGACGCGACAAAGGAGCGCCCTTGACGGGCTCCCCGTAAGCGCCACACTCCGGTCCAGAGGGCGGCCCCACCAACACCCACTCCGGGCCCACCCCCACACCGCCCTCCCCCACCCCACAAGGCGCGGACCCCGAGCCCACCAGCCCCCACCCCGGCCACCACCCCTATGCCGCACGGCCATATGCACCCCGCACCCGCTCCCTCCCCTCCTCCACGCCCCGCGCCTCCCCCGCCCTCCGGATCTGCCGATCGATCCGCAGGTCCCGGGCGTGCCCGATCAGCGAAGGAAGTGCGAGAAGTACGAAGACGAACGCTACGACCAGGAAGTTCAGGAATGTGTTCATGCCTCAACTCTCGTACACGGCAGCCGAATTGATGAGTGGCAGGACTGTCATGAGGCATCGAATTACTGCCACACTGGTGGCATGCTGAAAAACGTGGCCGTGGCGCTGGTGGACGGGGCCAACCCGTTCGAACTCGGCGTGCTGTGCGAGGTGTTCGGGATCGACCGGAGCGAAGACGGGCTGCCCGTCTACGACTTCGCGGTCTGTGCCGTCGAGGAGAGTCCGCTGTCCACCCGGTCCGGGGCCTTCACCATCAATGTCCCGCACGGGCTCGACCGGCTGGAGGAGGCGGATCTGATCTGCGTGCCCGCCGATCAGCACTGCGAGTCGCGCACGTATCCGGAGCCGCTGCTGGAGGCGCTGCGGCGCGGCGCGGAGCGTGGGGCGCGGGTGCTGAGCGTGTGCTCGGGGGCGTTCGTGCTGGGCGCCGCCGGACTGCTGGACGACCGGCGCTGCACCACGCACTGGCGGCACGTGGCCGAGCTGGCGCGCAGGCACCCGCGGGCCCGCCTCGAGCCGGACGTGCTGTACGTCGACGAGGGCAGCGTGATCACCTCGGCGGGCACCGCCGCCGGCATCGACGCCTGTCTGCATCTCGTACGGCAGGAGGACGGGCCCGAGGTCGCGAACACCATCGCCCGGCGCATGGTGGTGCCGCCGCACCGGGACGGCGGACAGGCCCAGTACATCGAGCGGCCGCTCACCCGCACCCAGTGCGACCGGGTCGGCGAGACCCTGGCCTGGATGGAGCAGAACCTTCAACTGGAGCTGACCGTCGAGCAGTTGGCGGAGCGGGCGCACATGTCGCCGCGCACCTTCGCCCGCCGCTTCCAGCAGGAGACCGGGACCACGCCGTACCGCTGGGTGCTGCGTCAACGGGTGCTGCTGGCCCAGCAGTTGCTGGAGGGCTCGGACGAGACGATCGACGCGGTCGCGGGGCGGTCGGGCTTCGGTACGGCGGCGGGGCTGCGCCACCACTTCCTGCGTACGCTGGGCACGACCCCGCACGCGTACCGCCGGACCTTCCGGGGCCCGGCCCGGGCCGCCTGAGCGGGCGCGGGACACGGCCCACCCGCCCTGATCGGCCTGAGGCCCCGGCCGGAAGCGGGCCGAACGAGCGGTGCCCGGCCGGACGCCGGGTGAACGACCGGTGCCCGGCTCCTCGTCGAGGGGCCGGGCACCGGTGAACGTACAAGCGGGGACTACGCGTTGGGCACCGTCTCGTACCGCGGGGTGCCCTCTTCCATCTGCTTGAGCGCTTCCTTGCGCTCGCGCTTGGAGAGGCGGTCGATGTAGAGGCGGCCGTAGAGGTGGTCCGTCTCGTGCTGGAGGCAGCGGGCGAAGTAGCCGGTGCCCTCCACCGCGATCGGGTTGCCCTCGGCGTCCTGGCCGCGCACGACCGCGTAGTCGGGGCGGGCCAGCTCGGCGTAGGCGGTGGGGACGGAGAGGCAGCCCTCGTTGGAGTCGTCCAGCACGCGGCGGTCGGCGGGCAGCTCGTCCAGGACCGGGTTGATCACGACGCCGGTGTGGCGCACGCCGTCGTCGTCGGGGCAGTCGTACACGAAGACCTTGAGGTCGACGCCGATCTGGTTGGCGGCCAGGCCCACGCCCTCGGCGGCCTTCTGGCTGGCGAACATGTCGTCGATGAGGGAGGCGAGGGAGGCGTCGAACTCGGTGACGTTCTTGCACTCGCGGTGCAGCACCGGGTTGCCGACGACCGTGATCGGCCGGGCGGTGCCGCGCTCGCGGTACGCCAGCTCGCGCGCCTCGCAGTCCTCCGTGTCGATCACGAACTCGCTGTCGGCCTTCTCGTCGACCTGCTGCTGTTGCGCCATGTCCGCCGTACGCCTTCCTCAAAACCCGAATCGATGCCCGTACAGCCTACGGGCACCGGCCACAAGCGCTCAGCAGACCTCTTCGAGGTCCCGCCACTCGCGGCTGTCCGGGCTGTCCGCGACCCAGCCGTCCAGCAGTCCGCGCACCAGCTGCGGCGGCGCGGCCAGGCCGCACTCGCGCTCGGGGACCCAGAGGTCACCGTTGGTGCGGTGGCCGAGCGGGCCCGGGTGGCCGGGTTCGGAGTGGTCGTGCGGGTCCAGGTGCTGTTCGCCGTCGCCCTCGTCGGAGGGCATCCGGGACTCCGAGCAGGAGCGGCACAGGAGTCGTACGGACGAGGACCAGTCCTCGGCGGCGAATCCGGCGTCCGCGGCCAGGCGCTCCAGTGCGTCCCGGTCGGCCTCGGTGGCGGCCTCCAGGAGGACCACCCAGGTCGGGACCGGGGACGGGGCCCACAGCTCGATCTCGTCGAAGACCGGGAAGGAGGGCCCGGCGGCCGTCACCCGCTCCCCGTGCGGCACCCCGTCGTGCAGGACGACCTCGCCCCAGCGCCGCCCGGAGGACGGGAGCGGGATGGAGAGGACCTCGATGCGGGCGGGGTCCAGCCTGCGGCCCCACACCACCTCGGCCTCGCCCTCGGGCGAGAGGCGCACGGCGGCGCTGCCCAGCTCCATGCCGACCGGTTCGCCGCTCTCCGTGGGCGCACCGGGCACCTTCAGCCCGTACGCCTGCCAGGCCCGGCGGGCGAGCGGCCAGTCCTGGAGGGCGGTGGCGGCGATGCCGACGTTCCACCAGTCGGGGGCGCCCTCCTCGCGGTCGAGCAGGGCGACGGCCCGCAGGCCGGCGGCGCGCGCCTGGTCCCAGTCGTGCCGGAACTTGTGCAGCAGCGCCAGATTGAACCAGGACTCCGAGAGCCAGGGTTCGAGATCCGCCGCACGCGTCAGCAGCGCTCCCGCGTCCTCGTACCGACCGTCGCCGATCAGCGTGAACGCGCGGTCGGTGGCCTGCCGCCACGAGGCGGAGGGCCGATGCCGTACCTTCCCGAAGATCCTCACGATTCCCGCCTGCCGGTTGGCTCTCTCCCCTGCGCGTATCCGCTGCCAGGGGCTCTCTTCGCATCCAACCATGCCCGGTCGGAGGCCCGCTCATTACCCACTGGTTACCCAGGTGGGGGCAGGGCGACTCCGCGCGCGACGACACGGGCCAGGGATTCCACGACCTCGCTCTGATAGTCGCGCCCGGTGCCCAGTCTCAGGCGCTCCAGGGCGCTCAGTGGGCCGCCCAGCCCACCTCCGCATTCCCCCGAGAGGTCGTCGTACGCGTTGACGGTACGGACGATTCTGGCGGTGAGGGGCTGCTCACGGTACGGGTCGGCCTGCCGCTCCACGACCACGGCGACGTCCGCCGGAACCCCGGTCTGCCGCACGACCGCGCCCCCGAGCAGCGCGATGCGCCGCTGCTCGTCGGCGGGGAGGGAGGCGGTGGCCCCGGCGGGCACCGGGTCGACGAGGGAGAGCTGCCCGATGTCGTGCATGAGGGCCGCGTACTCCAGCACGGTCACCTCGTCCCCGGAGAGCCCCATCTCGCGTCCGACGGCCGCCGAAAGGGCCGCCACCCGGTGGGCGTGCCCGGGGCGGGTGTGTCCGGCGATCTCGGTGGCGCGGGCGAGCGAGGCGATGGTCTGCCGGTAGGTGTCCCTGACCTCCCCGTAGCGCCGGAAGGACAGCTGGGTCAGCAGCAGCGGTACGCAGAAGACGGGCAACGCCCACAGTCCGACCACCCCGACCGCGAGGGCCATCACCACCCCGCTCGCGCACACCGCCGAGCCGATGCCGCGCAGGGCCCGCAGCTCGTCCCGCAGGAGGGGGCCGTACGGATGTCCGGTGCGCGCCCGCACCAGTGCGGCGGCGAGCACGGCCTCGCAGAGCCCGGTGAGCGCGAGCAGCACCGCGAGGAAGAGGGCGTACAGGCTGCCGTGCCCGACCCACGCGTCCACCACCCCGGAGTTGTACGCGGGCTGGAAGAGCACGGCGGCGAACCCGACGGTCAGCACGCGCCGGGCGCAGCGGTCGGGGCCGGGGCGGCTCCTGCGCGCCAGCATGCCGAGCAGGGAACCGGCGGCGCTCACGACGACGACCTGCGCGACGCCGTGCGTGGTGACCTCGCCCCCGCAGTGCCCGAGCAGGGCGTACGCGAGGGCCCCCGCGGTCGCGAGCGGTGCGGCCTCGCCGCCCCGGTGGGCGAACTCCCCGAGGCAGATGAGCACCCCGAAGGCGAGGGCGGTGCCGGGCTCGGCGATCCCGCCCCGCAGGAGGAGCCCCAGGGCGGCGAGGCCCCAGAGGAGTGCGGCGATGCGCAAGGCGATGCCCACGTCAGGCCTTCCACCGCTTGAGGAGGGGGGTGCGGGAGGAGCTGCCGGTGTCCCGGCGGGGGGCGGGGTCGTCGCCTCCGGGAGGGGGTGGGCCCGGTGCGGGGACCGCCCCGCCCTGGGCCTCCCGTGGGGTGGACCCGCGGGGGGCCACCAGGAGGGGGCCGGGGGTGTCGGGTTCGTCGGCGGTGACGGCCGGGTTCCAGCCCTCCCGGTGCAGGGCGGCGACCAGGGCGCGCACCATGCGGGCGTCGAACTGGGTGCCCGCGCACCGCTCCAGTTCCGCGACGGCCGCCGCCACCGGCCGGGCCCGCCGGTAGGAGCGGGTCGAGGTCATCGCGTCGAAGGCGTCGGCGACGGCCACCACCCGGGCGAACTCGGGGATGCGCTCGCCGGAGAGTCCGTACGGGTAGCCGCTGCCGTCCATCCGCTCGTGGTGGTGCAGGATCGCCGCCCGCGCCTCCCCGAGGAAGCCGATGCCGCGCACCATCTCGTGCCCGTACTCGGGGTGGAGTTCGATGACCCGGCGTTCCTCGGGGGTCAGTGGTCCGTCCTTGCGCAGGATGCGGGTCGGGACCCCGATCTTGCCGACGTCGTGCAGGATTCCGGCGAAGCGGAGCACCTCCCGCCGTTCCTCGTCCATGCCCAGTTCGGCGGCCATCATCGCGGAGGCCCGGCCGACCCGTTCGCCGTGGCCGCGCGTGTAACGGTCCTTCAGGTCGACCGCCTGGACCAGCGCGCGGATCGTCGACCGGTGGGCGTCGCGCTCGCGTTCGTACTGCGAGAAGACCCAGCAGGAGAGGTACATCGGGAGGAGGACGAAGAGGGCGGCGACCGGTCCGTAGGGGCTGCGCCACAGGACGGCCATCATCAGCCCGGCGAGCCCGTGCACGCAGTGCGGGGCCAGCGAGCGCAGGAAGAGGCCGCGCCAGGCGGTCCGTACGGGAATCCTTTCTGCGGTGACCAGGATGCCGCCGTCCAGCACGGTGAGGACGGCGCAGAAGGCGAGGACCGCCGCTCCGGCGGGGGCCAGCAGGCCCGGGAAGTCGTCCGTGTCCCCGCCCCACCAGGTCCGCACGGACGACGCCGCCCACACGGCGACCGACAGCTCCGCCGCCCGCCACACCCGGCGCACCCCGCCCGGCGTGCGCTTCACCCGCCCCAGCAGGGCGCCGGGCAGCACGGCGAGCGCGGCGGCCGACGGCGGCAGCAGGAAGACGGCTGCCAGCGGTACGGGGAAGAAGGCGCCCGGATCGACGGAGACGGCGTGCCCCACGAACGGGCAGCGGGGCAGCAGTTCGCAGACCGTGTAGAGGACGGCGAGCAGCGCGACCGCGTCCCAGGGGGCCCGGTCCAGGCCACTCGCCCCGGACAGGACGCACAGGCCCGAGAGCAGCACGGCGCAGCAGAGGTAGATCCGCGCACCCGCCGGCAAGGCTCGCACCCGCTCCCCCGCACCCCTTCAGCACAGCCGCCACATCGCGGGCCAGGCTAGCGAGACGAGGGGCCGAAAACGCGCGAAGGCCGCCGGTTCCCCCCATCGAGTGACGAGGGGGAACCGGCGGCCTTCGGGGGTCCTACTTCTTGGCCTCGGAGGCGATGTCCGCCGGTACCTCGGGCGACATCAGGTCCGGTGCGGCCACGTCCTGCTCGGGGACGGCCTGCCCGGCCCGGATCAGGTCGATCCGGCCGAGCACCTTGGAGCGCAGGTCGACGGGTACGTCGTCCGAGCCGCAGCAGCGCTTGACGAGCTTCTTCACGGCCTGCTCCAGGCCGTACTTCTCCAGGCACGGCGAGCACTCCTCGAAGTGCTCCTCGAACTTGGTGCACTCGCCGTCCGGCATCTCTTTGTCGAGGAACTCATAGAGATGGTCGAGCACCTCTGAGCAGTCCGTCTCGTGCGGATCTCCGCAGCTCATGAGCCCGAGCCTTTCCCGTCGTTCGACTCTCCGGAGGCGGACGAGGCGCCCGCGGGCACCAGTCCGCGCTCGCGTGCGTAGTCCTCCAGCATGCCGCGCAGCTGGCGGCGGCCCCGGTGCAGCCGGGACATGACCGTACCGATGGGTGTCCCCATGATGTCCGCGATTTCCTTGTAGGCAAACCCCTCGACATCGGCGAGATACACCGCGATGCGGAACTCCTCCGGGATGGCCTGGAGGGCGGACTTCACGTCCGAGTCGGGCAGGTGGTCGAGCGCCTGCGACTCGGCGGAGCGCAGTCCGGTCGACATGTGCGACTCGGCGCGGGCCAGCTGCCAGTCCTCGATCTCCTCGGAAGCGCTGCGCAGCGGCTCGCGCTGCTTCTTCCGGTAGGAGTTGATGAACGTGTTGGTGAGGATGCGGTAGAGCCAGGCCTTGAGGTTCGTGCCCTCGCGGAACTGGTGGAAGGAGCCGTAGGCCTTCGCGTACGTCTCCTGCACCAGGTCCTCGGCGTCGGCGGGGTTGCGCGTCATGCGCAGCGCCGCCGAGTACATCTGGTCGAGGAAGCCCAGCGCGTCCCGCTCGAAGCGCGCGTTGCGCTCGGCGGTGGTCTCCTCCGCGTGGCCGGCATCGGTCCCTGCGTCGGTCCCAGTGACCGGACCCACCTCCTTCAGCGCCGTGGCGAGCCCGAATGCGGACCCGCTCGACTCGGAGGATAGACGACTACCCTGCTTGCCCGCCGCCTGAGCGGCCGTGGCCGCCGCCCCGGAGATCACCGTCCACTCCAGGTCAGAGGCCTGCGGGCGGCGCGGGCAGATGGTGGAACCCATGCGGCGAACTCCCTCTCGTTTCTACGTCGGACGCAGGCGACAACAGTGGTACGCCGCCGGGCATTCCCGGAGCGTCAGCGCAGTGTCCGGGTCCACGTGCCGACGGCGTCCGTGATCACCGCGAGGACCTGCTCCTCGGTGAGCCCCGCCTTCTTGGGGACCTTGAATCCGTGATCGCCGTACGGCACTTCCACGAGGCCGAAGTCCCCCTTCGGGAATTCCTCGGGCTTCCCGAAGGGGTCGTTGCCGCCCTGGACGACGAGGGTGTCGACGCCGGTGCCCAGCAGCTCGTCCTGCCGCGACTTCTCGGGCCTGCCCGGGGGGTGCAGGGGGAAGCTCAGGGCGAGTACGGCGCGGGCGCCCAGCTCCTGTGCGGTGCGGCAGGCGACGCGGGCGCCGGCGCTGCGGCCTGCGGCGATCACGGGGAGGCCGGGCTTCGCCAGCTCCGGCCAGACGCCGTGCCAGCCCACGTCCAGGGTCTTGGGCGCCGGGGCCACCTTCTTCCCGGCGACGCGCCAGGGCTGCTCGACGAGGGCGACGGTGATGCCGGTGGCGGGCAGGGCGGCGGCCAGTGCCTGGAGGTCCCGGGCCTCCACCCCGCCTCCGGCGCCGTGCCCGATGGCCAGCACGGCCCGGGCCTTCTTCGCCCGATACCAGTGCACCCTGGCCTCACCGGCCCCGGTCTCCACACTCACGACATGATCCATGCGGCCATCTTGCCGGTGCGCACACCACGAGCCCATCCACGACGGGGCCCCCTCGGCCACCGGGACCGCCCTCCTCCCGCTCCCCCCTAGCCCCCCACTGGCCACCGGGGCCGCCCTCCTCCCCTTCCCCGTAGCCCCCTTGGGCGGCGGGGCCGCCCTCCCCCCTTCCCCTTCCCCCTAGCCCCCTTGGGCGGCGGGGCCGCCCCCCGGGGGCGGGACGGGCGGGCAAGGGGGCGGCCCCTCCCGCTCCCGGCCCACCCGGATGCCGCCCCATGGCCCAGCCCCGGCACCGGACGCCCGTCCAAAGAGGCCCCGGCCCGCCCCCGTACCGGACGCACAGCCCCGCCCGGCTCAGGCAGAGAGGCCCCGGACCCGCCCCTTTCCCTAAAGCGCTCGCCGCGCGGCTGCCCAGGGTTCCCGTGCGGGAGCGTCGTGGCTGGTCGCGCAGTTCCCCGCGCCCCTGACGGGGCACGGAAGAGCCGCCCGGTACCAAGCGGTCGCGCCCGCGCGGCGGAGCCGCACGTGCAACACAGCCCCGCGCCCCTGAAGGGGCGCGTCCGTGCGGCGGGGACGCAGAGCACAGCCCCGCGCCCCTGGAGGGGCACGAGCCTCCCCGTGTGGTCAGAAGAGCGTGCCGACCTCCGGCCCGTCCAGCTCCCCCACCAGCTCCGGCCCGTTGTTGCGGACATTGCTGACCGCCGTCCCCACCGGATACGCCCGCACCGACCCCGCCCCCGGCGGCACCAGCAGGCCCCGGGCCTCCTCGACCTCCGTCAGGGTGGGGTCCAGCCACGCCGTCCACTTGTCCGGCGTCAGCATCAGCGGCATCCGGGGGTGGATCTCGGTCAGGGAGGACGGGCCGCCCTCGCCCGCCGGGCCCCCGGCCAGGGGGGTCGTCTCCGCCTCGGTCGTGACGACCGAGCAGGTCACCCACCACGCGAGCAGGTGCTCGTCGGGGAGGGAGCGGTCCCGCCAGAACTCGTAGATCCCGGCCATCGCCATGACCGACCCGTCCGCAGGGGTCACGAAGTACGGCTGCTTGCGGGGGCGCTTCTTCTTGCCCTCTTCCTCCAGGTCCCGCTCGGCGGCCCCCGTCACCCACTCGTAATAGCCGTCCGCCGGCACGATGCACCGCCGCGTCGCGAACGCCCGCTTGAACGACGGCTTCTCGTGGATCGTCTCGGCCCGCGCGTTGATCATCCGCGCCGCCCCCTCGGGCGACTTCGCCCAGGACGGGACGAGACCCCAGCGCAGCATCCGCAGCTGGCGAACCGGACGCGGGTCCTCTGCGTCCTTCACCGTACGTTCGAGAATCACCGGCACCGTCTTCGTCGGCGCCACGTTCCAGTCGGGGACGAAGGTCTCGGCCGGGTCCCACTTCTGCACGTCGAAGATCCCGGCGAGGTCTTCCGCCCCCCGGCTCACCGCATACCGTCCACACATACGTGCCACACTGCCACGCCCGTACAGCCACCAAGGAGCCGTCCGCAGAAATGAACGTCCTCGCCCACGGTCTCCCGCCCGGTGTCCACCTGGCCGCCTCCGACCTCGGGTCCCTCTGGGACCGGCTCACCGGCACCCAGCCCGATCCCGAGAAGTGGATTCTGTACGCGACGGCCGTGCTGGCCCTCATAGCCGTCGTGCCGCACCCCGTCTGGCGGGTGTCCCGGAACGCGATCACCATCGCGCACGAGGGCGGCCACGGGCTGATCGCCCTGCTCACCGGCCGCACCCTGACCGGCATCCGGCTGCACTCCGACACCAGCGGGCTCACCGTCAGCCGGGGCAAACCCACCGGCATCGGCATGATCCTGACCGCCGCCGCCGGATACACCGCGCCGCCGCTGCTCGGGCTCGGCGGGGCGTGGCTGCTGGCCGCCGACCACATCACGTTGTTCCTGTGGCTGGTGACGGCGTTGTTGCTGGTGATGCTGGTGATGATCCGCAATGCGTACGGGGTGCTGACGGTCGTCCTCACGGGTGCCGCCTTCGTGCTGGTCTCCTGGCTGACCGGGCCCGACGTGCAGGCCGCCTTCGCGTACACGGTGGTGTGGTTCCTGCTGCTCGGCGGGGTGCGGCCCGCCTTCGAGCTCCAGTCGAAGCGGCGGCACGGCGGGGCGCCCGACTCCGACGCCGACCAGTTGGCGCGGCTGACGCACGTACCGCCGCTGATGTGGCTGGGGATGTTCCACGTGGTGTCGGTGTGCGCGCTGCTCGGCGGAGGGCGCTGGCTGCTCGGGCTGTGACCTGGAACGGGGTGCCGGAGCGGGGAAGCGTCGCAGTGCCCACCCACTAAACTCGGCAGCATGACCGAAAGCGCCGTGCATCCTGCCCTCTGGCCCGCCCCCCACGCGACCGGGGCCGTCGACGCGACGGTCACCGTGCCCGGCTCCAAGTCGGTCACCAACCGGGCGCTCGTCCTCGCCGCCCTGGCCGCCGAGCCGGGCTGGCTGCGCCGCCCGCTGCGCTCACGCGACACCCTGCTGATGGCGGAGGCACTGCGCTCGATGGGGGTCGGCATCGAGGAGGGCGTCGGCCCCGACGGCTCCGGCGAGGCCTGGCGGATCATCCCGAACGGGCTGCACGGCCCGGCGACCGTGGACGTCGGCAACGCCGGTACGGTCATGCGCTTCCTGCCGCCGGTGGCCGCCCTCGCGGACGGTCCGATCCGCTTCGACGGCGACCCCCGTTCGTACGAGCGTCCGCTCGGCGCCGTGATCACGGCGCTCCGCGCGCTCGGCGCCCGCATCGACGACGACAACCGGGGCGCGCTGCCGCTGACGGTGTTCGGCGGGGGCGCCCTCGACGGCGGTGTCGTCGAGATCGACGCCTCGTCCTCCTCCCAGTTCGTGAGCGCGCTGCTGCTGTCCGCGCCGCGCTTCAACCAGGGCGTGGAGGTACGGCACGTGGGCTCGACCCTGCCGTCCCTGCCGCACATCCGGATGACCGTCGACATGCTGCGTACGATCGGCGCCCAGGTCGACACTCCCGAGTCCGGGGGCGAGGCCAACGTGTGGCGGGTCACGCCCGGCGCCCTCCTCGGCCGCGACCTCACCGTCGAGCCCGACCTGTCCAACGCGCAGCCCTTCCTCGCCGCCGCCCTGATCACCGGCGGCCGGGTCACCGTCCCCGACTGGCCGGAGCGCACCACCCAGCCCGGCGACGCGCTGCGCGAGATCTTCACGGCCATGGGCGGTACGTACGAACTGACCGAGCGCGGCCTGACCTTCACCGGCACGGGCCGGGTCCACGGCATCGACTGGGACCTGAGCGAGGTCGGCGAGCTGACCCCGGGCATCGCCGCCGTCGCCGCCCTGGCCGACTCCCCCTCCACGCTGCGCGGCGTCGCCCACCTGCGGCTGCACGAGACGGACCGCCTGGCCGCGCTCACCAAGGAGATCAACGAGCTCGGCGGCGACGTCACCGAGACCGCCGACGGCCTGCACATCCGGCCGCGCCCGCTGCACGGCGGCACGTTCCACACGTACGACGACCACCGCATGGCGACGGCCGGTTCGATCATCGGTCTCGCGGTGAAGGGCGTGGAGATCGAGAACGTGGGGACGACCGCCAAGACCCTGCCCGACTTCCCGGCCATGTGGTCCGACATGCTCGCGGGCAACTGACGGGCCGGGGACGCGACGATGCGCCGCTACGGCAAGAACCCCGACGAGGACGACATCCGCGTCCGGCCCAACCGCAAGGGCAACCGCCCGCGCACCCACATCCGGCCCAAGCACGAGGACGCCCAGGAGGGCATGGTCCTCACCGTGGACCGGGGCCGCCTGACCTGCCTCGTCGAGGACCGTCAGGTCGTCGCGATGAAGGCCCGTGAACTGGGCCGCAAGGCGGCGGTCGTGGGCGACAAGGTCATGATCGTCGGGGATCTCTCGGGCGACAAGGACACCCTCGCGCGCATCGTCCGCATCGAGCCGCGCAGCTCCGTGCTGCGGCGCACGGCCGACGACGACGACCCCTTCGAGCGGGTCGTCGTCGCCAACGCCGACCAGCTCGCCATCGTCACCGCGCTCGCCGACCCCGAACCGCGCCCCCGCATGATCGACCGCTGCCTGGTGGCAGCGTACGACGGCGGTCTGACACCGCTCCTGGTCCTCACCAAGTCCGACCTGGCCTCCGCGGACTCCCTGCTGGAGATGTACGTGCCGCTGGGCGTCCCGTACATCGTCACGAGCCGCGAGGAGCTGGAGAACGGCGCCGCGAGCGATGTCGTACGGGAGCACCTCGACGGCAAGATCACGGCCTTCGTGGGGCACTCCGGCGTCGGGAAGACGACCCTGGTCAACACGCTCGTCCCCGAGGAACGCCGCCGCACCACCGGGCACGTCAACGCGGTCACCGGACGTGGCCGCCACACCACCACCTCCGCGCTCGCGCTCCCTCTGGCGGGCGAGTCCGGCTGGGTGATCGACACCCCAGGCGTGCGGTCCTTCGGGCTGCACCACGTGGACCCGTCCCGCGTCATCAACGCCTTCCCCGACCTGGAGCCGGGCACGGAGGACTGCCCGCGCGGCTGCACCCACGACGACCAGGCGGTGGACTGCGCGCTGGACAAGTGGGTGTCGGACGGGCACGCGGACCCGGCCCGGCTGTACTCGCTGCGCCGGCTGCTCGCCACCCGGGAACGCCGCGACGGGGACTGAACCGAACGCGTTTGCCCCGGCGTCCCCCTGGTAAAGGCATAATCACACCAAGCGAGACGAAGCAGTCACCGACCGGGGCCGACGCGGCTTCCGGCTGACGCGGGAGGCACTCAATGGCGTGGCTGCTAGTGGTGGTCGCAGGCATCCTCGAAACCGGTTTCGCGGTCTGCCTCAAGCTCTCCCACGGCTTCACCAGACTCTGGCCGACGATCGCGTTCGCCGCGTTCGCGCTGGGCAGCTTCGGGCTTCTGACCCTGGCCCTGAAGCGCCTGGACGTGGGCCCCGCCTACGCGGTCTGGACCGGGATCGGGGCGGCGGGGACCGCCATCTACGGCATGGTCTTCCTGGACGACGTGGTCTCCACCCTGAAGCTGGTCTCCATCTCCTTCGTCATCATCGGCGTCATCGGCCTCCAACTCTCCGGCTCCTCCCACTAGCCGCTCGGGCGCGGGGCAACGGGGGGCGGGTTCGCTGCCCGGTGCGGGTGCGTGGTGGGTCTTTGTTCCGTGCGGGTGCGTGGTGGGTGTCTGTTCCGTGCGGGTGCGTCGTGGCTGGTCGCGCAGTTCCCCGCGCCCCTGATGGCATGCCCTCCGGGCAGCCATCCCCCCCCCGCCCCCTTGGGCGGCGGGGCCGCCCCCCGGGGGCGGAACGGGCGGGCAAGGGGGCGGCCCGCCCGACACCGGGCCACCCCGCTCCCGGCCCTCTCGCCGCCGGGCCAGCCCTGCACCGGCCCGAGGCCAAGCCCCTCACAGCAGGCCCCGCACGACCTCCCCCACCCCGCCGCCCCCCGCCCCAGGGGCCACCACCCACGACACCGCCACCCGCACCACCACCTCGCACGGCACCCCCGCCCCCACCCCCGCCGCCATCCGCCCCCGTACGTCCTCCACCAGCTCAGGGGCCCCCGGCACACCCCCGTCGGCCCGCCGCTGCGCCGCCCCCGCCGCCCCCGCCGGGACGCCCCGCGCGGCCCGCCCCGACGGCAGCCGGTCCGACCAGCAGCCCGTCACCAGCGCCCGTACCAGGACGTTCGTCCGGGCCGCCCGGACGATCCACTCCGCGACCCCGGCCAGCCGGTCCGCGTCCGCGCCGGTGCGGTCCGCCAGCACCCGGTCGACGCCCGCCAGGAAGCCGTCCGCCTCCCGCCGTACCAGCGCCCGCGCCAGGCCGTCCTTGGAGCCGAACTCGTTGTAGAGGGTCTGCCGGGACACGCCGGCCGCCGCGGCCACGTCGACCATCCGCACCGCCGTCCAGGGCCGCGTCGCCAGTGACGTGTAGGCGGCGTCCAACAGGGCTTCTCGCGCAGTGGGCATAGCCTCGCCTCCCGTCTGTCAGCGTTGACGGCCCGTCACCCACTGTCAAGACCGCCCGCGCCCCGCCGGACGCGCTGCGGCTACTGTGACGCCCATGCCCGACTATCACGATGACCTGCGCCTCGCCCACGTCCTCGCCGACGCCGCCGACGCCACCACCATGGAGCGGTTCAAGGCCCTGGACCTCAAGGTCGAGACGAAGCCGGACATGACGCCGGTGACGGAGGCCGACAAGGCGGCGGAGGAGCTGATCCGCGGTCACCTCAAGCGCGCCCGCCCGCGCGACGCGATCCTCGGCGAGGAGTACGGCCTGGAGGGTTCGGGCCCGCGCCGCTGGGTGATCGACCCGATCGACGGCACGAAGAACTACGTGCGAGGCGTCCCGGTGTGGGCCACCCTGATCTCCCTCATGGAGGCGGGCGAGGGAGGCTTCCGCCCGGTCGTCGGCGTGGTGTCCGCCCCCGCGATCGGCCGCCGCTGGTGGGCGGCGAAGGGCGCGGGCGCGTACACCGGCCGCAGCCTGACCTCCGCGACCCGCATCCACGTCTCCAAGGTGCCGAAGATCGAGGACTCCTCGTTCGCGTACTCCTCACTGACCGGCTGGGAGGAGCAGGGCCGCCTCGACGGCTTCCTCGACCTGACGCGTGCGTGCTGGCGCACCCGTGGCTACGGCGATTTCTGGCCGTACATGATGGTCGCCGAGGGCTCCGTCGACATCTGCGCCGAGCCGGAGCTCTCCCTGTGGGACATGGCCGCGAACGCGATCGTCGTCGAGGAGGCGGGCGGCAGTTTCAGCAGCCTGGACGGCGTCCCGGGCGTCGAGGGCGGCAACGCGGCGGCCTCCAACGGCCTGCTCCACGCCGAGCTCCTCGGCTATCTCAACCAGCGCTCCTGAGCCGCCTGAGGGGCGTGTGTCATTTTTTTACGCGCCCCTCAGTTTGCCTCTACCTGCCCCTTGTTGACCCTTGGCGAGCCTGCGACTCTGAGAGTTCCCTCATTTGTGAACTTGTGAATCCGTTCCCGTTGCGGAGACCGCCACGGGGCTGCGGACGCACACTCAGGAGGTGGCTGCACTCCATGCTCGTACGCGATGCCATGAGCACGATGGTCCTCACCATCGGCCCCGCCCACACCCTCCGCCAGGCCGCCCGGCTGATGTCCGCCCGTCATGTCGGCGCGGCCATCGTCCTCGACTCCGACACCAGCGGTCTGGGCATCCTGACCGAGCGCGATCTCCTCAACTCCGTCGGGTCGGGCCAGGACCCCGACCTGGAAACGGCCGGCTCCCACACCACCACCGACGTCGTCTTCGCCGCCCCCTCCTGGACCCTGGAGGACGCGGCCGAGGCCATGGCGCACGGCGGCTTCCGCCACCTGATCGTGCTGGACGAGCAGGGCGAGCCGGTCGGCGTCGTCTCGGTCCGCGACATCATCCGCTGCTGGGCCCCGAGCCGCCGCCCGGCGACACTGGCGGGCTGAGGCCGTACCGTACGGAAATTCTCGTACGGTACGGAAAATCCGGTGGGCCGGACCTCCAGGGGAATCCGGCCCACCGGCCTCGCGGCATCAGCCCTACTGGCTGCGCAGCTCGCGCACCGCGGCCTCCAGGCGCTTGCCGAAGTCGGCGTCGGCCCGGCGGAAGTTGTTCACCGCGCGCTCGGCGATCTCCTCGCGCGAGACCTTGGAGATGAACCCGGCGAGGTTGTCGACCAGGCGGACCTTCTCGTCCTCGGACATCAGCCGGTAGAGGGTGCCCGCCTGCACGAAGTCGTCGTCCTCGGCATGGCCGGGGGCCTCGTGGTTGCCGGTCGGGCCGGTCACCGCGACCGGCTGCCACAGCGGCTGGTGGGTCTCAACCGGGCCGCCGAAGCTGTTCGGCTCGTAGTTCTTGGCGCCGTTGTGGCGGCCGTCGTAGAGGAAGCCGTCACGGGAGTACGTGCGCGCCTCGGTGGCGTGCGGGCGGTTCACCGGCAGGTGGTCGGCGTTGATGCCGACGCGGTAGCGGTGGGCGTCGCCGTACGCGAACAGCCGTCCCTGGAGCATCTTGTCGGGGGACGGGCCGATGCCCGGCACGAAGTGCGCGGGGCTGAAGATCGACTGCTCGACCTCGGCGAAGACGTTCTGCGGGTTGCGGTTGAGCTCCAGCTTCCCGATCTCGACCGGCGGGTAGTCCTCGTGCGGCCACACCTTGGTGAGGTCGAACGGGTTGAAGCGGTACGTCGCCGCGTCCGCCGCGGGCATGATCTGCACCTGCACCGTCCAGGACGGGAACTCACCGCGCTCGATGGCCTGGCGCAGGTCGCGCTGGTGGCTGTCGGGGTCCATGCCGGAGAGCTGGTTGGCCTCTTCGGTGGTGAGGTTCTTGATGCCCTGGTCGGTCTTGAAGTGGTACTTCACCCAGAAGACCTCGCCCCGGGCGTTGTTCCACTGGTACGTGTGCGAGCCGTAGCCGTTCATGTGGCGGTACGTCGCCGGGATGCCCCGGTCGCCGAAGAGCCACGTCACCTGGTGGGTGGACTCCGGGCTCAGCCCCCAGAAGTCCCACACATTGTCGGCTTCCTGGCTGCCCGTGTACGGGTCGCGCTTCTGGGTGTGGATGAAGTCGGGGAACTTGATGGCGTCCTTGATGAAGAAGACGGGGGTGTTGTTCCCGACGAGGTCGTAGTTCCCCTCCTCCGTGTAGAACTTCAGCGCGAAGCCGCGCGGGTCGCGCACGGCGTCGGCGGAACCGAGGTTGCCCGCGACGGTGGAGAAGCGCAGAAACGTCTCCGTCTGCTTGCCGACCTCGGACAGGAACGCCGCCCGCGTCCACTGCGAGACGTCACGGGTGAGCGTGAAGGTGCCGTACGCACCCGCTCCCCGGGCATGCACGACACGCTCCGGGATCCGCTCCCGGTTGAAGTGCGCGAGCTTCTCCAGCAGCGCCTGGTCCTGGACGAGTACGGGCCCGCCGACGCCGGCCGTCTCGCTGTTCTGGTTGTCGGCGACCGGCGCGCCGGCCTCGGTGGTGAGCGGTCCCTGCGTGGTCACGTACGCCTCCTGCGTCATTGGCTTTCGCTGCAATCGATCCTACTCTGGACTTAGTCCAAGTCAAACAAGCATCCAACTCCACACCCATTCGGGACTAAGGTCCCTCCCCTGTTAGGCTGGAAGACATGAGCGACCTACTGGAACGACTGCGCGGACGCGGCTGGCGCATGACGGCACAGCGTCGCGTCGTGGCCGAGGTCCTCGACGGGGACCACATGCACCTGACCGCGGACGAGGTGCACGCCCGCGCGGTCGACCGGCTGCCGGAGATCTCGCGCGCCACGGTCTACAACACGCTGGGCGAGATGGTCTCCCTGGGCGAGGTCATCGAGGTCTCCACGGACCGCCGCGCCAAGCGCTACGACCCCAACGCCCACCGCCCGCACCAGCACCTGGTGTGCGCACAGTGCGGCGCCATCCGCGACGTCCACCCCTCCCGCAACCCCCTCTCCGACCTCCCGGACACGGAACGCTTCGGCTTCACCATCTCCGCCGTGGAAGTCACCTACCGCGGCCTCTGCCCCACCTGCGCCCCATAAGGGGCGCGGGGAACTGCGCGAGCAACCAAACCCCAAGCCGCGCGGCGAGCGCTTTAGGTGAAGGGGCGGGACCGGGGCACGAAACGGGGGCCCGGGGGCAGCGCCCCCGGCAGTAACAGCACCCCCCACCCACCCCGCGCACAAAAACGACCGAAGGCCCGGAACTCTCACGAGTTCCGGGCCTTCGGCCTCTAGTAGCGGGGACAGGATTTGAACCTGCGACCTCTGGGTTATGAGCCCAGCGAGCTACCGAGCTGCTCCACCCCGCGTCGGTAGACACAACCCTACGCCGCGCCCCCGACCAGCGCAAATCGACAACCCCGACCCCACCCCCACCCACCGCCGCTCAAGCCGTCAGCTCCTGGTGCAACGCGTCCCGCAACCTCGCCGCCCGCTCCGCCACCTCCGCCGGCCCCAGCTCCACGGCCCGCACACACCACCGCTCACCCTCGCCCAGCTCCCCCCGCCGCGCCGCCAGCAACGCCAGCCGCAGCGCGGCCCGCCCGTGACCGGCGTGCGCCGCCCGCGTCCACCACAGCTGCGCCTCGGGCTCGCGCCCCTCCCTGGCCAGCAGCAGCCCCAGGTTGAACGCCCCGCCCAGGCTCCCCGCCTCGGCCGCCTCCCGGTACCACCGCGCCGCGCCCTCCGCGTCACCGCGTCCGGCGGCCAGCATCCCGACCCGTACCTGTGCACGGCGGTGCCCCTGCTCGGCGGCGCGTTCGTACCACTCCTCGCACTCGGACTTCTCGTCCACCGGCTCGCCCAGCACGGGCGGCCCGGCGGGCGGCCGCCGCGCGTCGAGCAGCATCCCGAGCCGGAACGCCCCCTCCGCACTGCCCCCGCCCGCGGCCCGCCGCAGATGCGCCTCCGCGTCCATCTCGTCGCCGTCCCGCAGCAGCGCGATGCCGACCTGGAGGGCCGCCTCGGTGTGCCCGGCGGCGGCCGCCCGCTCGTACCACTCGAAGGCACCCTGCTCGTCGCCCCGGCCCGCGTACAGAATCCCCAGGTTGAAGGCGGCATCCACACTCCCCGCTTCGGCCGCCTTGGAGAACCACGGCTCGGCGCCGGAAGCATCGCCCCCCTGCATCAGCAGGATCGCCAGCGCGTTCGCCGCCTCCCGGTGGCCCGCGTAGGCGGCCCGCCGGTACCACTGCTCGGCCTGGGCCGTACGTCCCTGGGCCGCGCACAGCAGCCCCAGGTTGTACGCCCCGTTGATGTCACCGGCGTCCAGGGCGGCCCGATACCAGCGCTCGGCGGTCTGCTGCTCGCCCCGGGCGGCGTGCTGCGCCCCCAGGGCGTTCGCGGCGTTCCCGTCGCCCTCCTGGGCGGCGCGCAGCCACCACACGGCGGCGCTCTCCTCGTCGCCCGCGTCGCGCAGCAGGAAGCCCAGTGCGCAGGCGGCGCGCGGCTCGCCGTCCTTGGCGGAGGTCAGGTACCAGCGCCCGGCCTCCTTCAGCTCGCCGCGGGCCTCCAGGATGACGCCCAGGTGCAGGGCGGCCCTGCGGTGTCCGCGCGCGGCGGCCTGCCGGTACCACTGCTCGGCCTCGACGGCGGGCGGCTTCTCGCCGGGTGCCACCGACGACGTACGCAGCATGCGCGGATCGGTGTCCCACGTGATGCCCCGACGGCTCGCCACGTCGGCGGCGGGCCCGCCCCCGGTGGGTGTACCGGCCCGCCGGTCCAGCAGCCGTGCCAGGCGGTACGAGGCCTCCCGGTGGCCCTGTTCGGCGGCGGCCCGCAGCCAGCGCTCGGCGCCGACGTCGCCCCGGTGCTCCAGAAGGTCGGCGAGGGCGTACGCGCCCAGGGCGTGACCGTGCTCGGCGGACTGCCGCAGCCAGTACTCGGCGGCGGGCTCGTCACCGCGCTCGCGGTAGTGGCGGCCCAGTGCGTGGGCGGCGGCGGAGGACCCGGCGACGGCGGCGATGCGCCACCATCCGGCGGCCTCCTCCGCGTACCCGCGCTGGTGCAGCAGGACCCCGAGGTTGTTGGCGGCGGCCCGGTCACCGGCGGCGGTGGCGGCGCGCAGGTGCGGTTCGGCTCCGTCGAGGTCGCCGCGGCGCAGCAGCAGGGAGCCGAGGACGCTCATGGACGCGGCGTCGCCGTTCGCGGCGGCCTGCCGGTGGCGCACTTCGTCCTCGGCCGTGGCAGTGTCGGTGCCGTCGTCGGCCCGCCGCTGTTCCAGCAGGGCCGCCCGGTCCCGTCCGGACCCGTCCCGTGCCGTCTCGTCCCGTGCCGTGTTGTCCCGCGTTGTCTCAACCCGCCCTGTCTCCAACAGAGTTGCCCTGTCCCCCATAGTTTTCATCGTCGCACCACCCGCAACCCGGGTACACCTGGTATACCGCAGCCTTTGAGGTCACTTCAGCGTTTTGTCGACATGCCCACAGGGCGACAAGTCAAACACATACGGTGTACGGACATACGAAGAGGGCCCGAATCCTCAATGGATTCGGGCCCTCTTCCTTCAGTAGCGGGGACAGGATTTGAACCTGCGACCTCTGGGTTATGAGCCCAGCGAGCTACCGAGCTGCTCCACCCCGCGTCGTTGTTCTGCAACCGTACCACGCTGCGGGGTGGGGCCGACCAGCCGTTTTCTCCACGGCGGCCGGCCCCGGGGGATCAGTCGTTCTTCGGTGGTGTGCCCGCGTCCGGCGACTTCGCGGGGTCCGGCGTCTTGCCGTCGCCCTTGTTGTCGCCCTTGTTGTCGGCGGGCGGTGCGCTCTTCTGGGCGTCGGCCGCCCGCTGGAGCGCGTCGCGCAGTGCGTCCTGCGCCTTGCCGTACGCGACCCAGTCCTGCGGCGACTTGGCGAGCGCCTTGTCGCTGTCGGCCAGTGCGGCAGAGGCGTCCGCGATGGCCTTCTGGAGCGCCGCGGAGCCGGTCGCGGGCGGCTTGGTGGTGCCGTCGCCCTTGTCCGGCGGGGTCTCCGCGCCCTTCTCGCCGAAGACCGCGTTCAGCGCCTCGGCGAGGCTGTCCTTGAAGACGGTCTCCTTGCCGTAGGAGACGCCGACCTTCTTCAGCAGCGGGTACTGGGCGTTGTTGCCCTGGGCGTACACCGGGGTGACGTACAGGAACCCGTCGTTGAGCGGGATCGTCAGCAGGTTGCCGTACTCGATGTCCGAGTTGGCGCCCTTGGTGTTGCGGACGAACTCCGTGACGTCGGGGTTGGTGCTCAGCCGGTTCTGCACCTGCTGCGGACCGAGGACGTCACCGGTGACTCTCAGGAGCCTTATGGTGCCGTAGCTCGGACTCGCCGCATCCGCGTCGACCGCCATGAACCCCCCGAGGTTGGGGCGTCCGTTGGGCGTGAAGGTCGTCGTCAGGGAGAAGTTCTGCTCCTTGTCGCCGGGCATCTTCAGGCTCAGGTAGTACGGCGGCACGGCGCCCTTGGCGTCGGTCGTCGGGTCGTCCGGGACCTGCCAGGCGTCGGAGCCCGAGTAGAACTGCTTGGGCTCGGTGACGTGGTAGCGGGTGAGCAGCTCGCGCTGGACCTTGAACATGTCCTGCGGGTAGCGCAGGTGTTCCTTGAGCTGCGCCGGGATCTTGTCCTTGTCCTCGACCGTGCCCGGGAACGCCTTCTTCCAGGTCTTGAGGACCGGGTCCTTCTCGTCCCACTCGTAGAGCTTGACCGTGCCGTCGTACGCGTCGACGGTCGCCTTCACCGAGTTGCGGATGTAGTTGACCTGGTTCTGCTGGGCGACGACGGCGCGCTGGTTGGTGGTCAGCGAGTCGGTCGTGGTGTCGCCGAGCGTGGTGCGCGACGCGTACGGGTAGCCGTTGGTCGTGGTGTAGGCGTCGACGATCCACTGGATGCGGTTGCCGATGATCGCCGGGTAGGCGTCGCCGTCGATGGTCAGCCAGGGGGCGACGGCCTCGACGCGCTCCTTGGGCGTGCGGTTGTACAGGATCCGCGAGCCCTCGCCGATGGCGCCGGAGTAGAGGATCTGCGGCTCGCTCATCGTGACGGCGTAGGCCGCACGGTTGAACGGGTTGGCGAGGTTGACGCCGCTGTTGCCCTTGTAGCTGGTGGTCTTGGTGGGCTCGCCGTTCTTCTCGTAGTCGAGCTCCTGCTGCGGGCCGCCGACGATCGAGTACTGCTCGGTCTTCTCGCCGTAGTAGATCCGCTGCTCGTACTTGGCCTTCTCGCTGAGCACACCGCTGGACGGCAGACCCGACTCGGTGAACTCCGGGCCGCCCTCGTTGTCCGCGTTCACGGACGTGCCCTTGGCGCTGACCGCGCCGTAGCCGTGGGTGTAGTAGAAGTGGTCGTTGATCCAGTTCCGCTTCGGGATGCCCTTGAGGTCCAGCTCGCGCAGGCCGATGACGGTGTCCTGACCGTTGTAGCGGTCCACGTCGAGGGTCTGCGGGAACTGGTAGTACTTCCGCTCCTGCTGGAGCTGGCGGAAGGTGGGCGAGACCACGTTCGGGTCGAGCAGGCGGTAGCTGGCCGCCGTGTCGGCGTCCTTGCGCAGCTGCGCGCTGTCGCCGCTGTCGCCCGCGCCCGCGTAGTCGGTGACCTTGGCGCCGTCGATGTCGTACGCCTTGCGGGTCGCATCGATGTTCTTCTTGATGTACTCCGCTTCCTTGGCCTGCTCGTTCGGCTGGACCTGGAACTTCTGCACGATCGCCGGGTAGAGCCCGCCGATCAGGATCGCGGAGAGCACCATCAGACCGAAGCCGATCACCGGCAGCTGCCAGGTGCGGCGCCACAGCGTCGCGAAGAACAGCACGGCGCAGATGACGGCGATGCAGAACAGGATCGTCTTCGCCGGGAGGTAGGCGTTGGCGTCGACGTAGCGCAGACCCGTCCAGTTGCCGGTGGCCTTGAAGTCACTGGACTTCACCGCCAGCCCGTACCGGTCGAGCCAGTACGCGACGGCCTTCAGCGCGACGAACACGCCGAGCAGCACCGACAGGTGCCCCGTCGCGGCGGCGCTCGCGCGCGCACCGGGCGTGGTGAGCCGCAGTCCGCCGTACAGGTAGTGCACCAGGGCGGCGGCGACCAGCGAGATCACCGCGGCGGCGAACCCGAAGCCGAGCAGGAAGCGGTACCAGGGCAGGTCGAAGGCGTAGAACGCCACGTCGAGCCCGAACTGCGGGTCCTTCTGCCCGAACAGCTCGCCGTTGACCCACAAGAGCCAGGTGCGCCACTGCCCGGCGGCGGACGCGCCCGCGATCAGCCCGACGAGGGCGGTGATCGCGATCAGCACCCACTTCTTGTACGGGGCCAGGCCCATCCGGTAGCGGTCGAGGCTCTGCTGCTCCATCGACATGGCGCTGAGCGGCGGCCGCAGGCGGTGCGCCAGCCAGACGTTCACGCCGACGGCTGCGGCCATGAGGAGACCGAAGACGGCGAACAGGCCGATCTTGGTCCACAGGGTGGTGGTGAAGACGGAGGAGAATTTGACCGACCGGTACCAGAGCCAGTCCGTCCAGAACCCCGCGAACATGACGAACGCCATGGCCAGGACGGCCAGGACCCCCAGTGTCATGAGCAGGGTCCGGGCGCGCCGGGAGGGCCGGCCCACTCTGATCCGTGGCCCGGTCGGGCCTCCGCCGCGGTCCGGCATCTGGAAAGCCAACGTGCGCACCTCGAAGTTCGCTGTGTTGTTTGCGGTGTCTAGCTCTGGTGTTTGCGGTGTCTAGCGGGTCTAACAGGTATTGCCGGGCCGCGCGATCGTAGAGCCCGTACCTATGCAACTTACTGAAGCTTTACTCAGTTCCCGCTTTGGGGGCCGAAGGAGGCAGGATATTCACCATGTCCAACTCCTCCCCCTCAGACCACACCCCTCCGATGCCCGCTCCGGGCACTCCGATGGCCGCCAGTCCGCTCACCCGGGCGGTCCTGGAGATCGACGAGTACGCCTCCGGCCTCGGCTGGGACAAGCCCGCGCGGCTGTTCGCGCTGGTGGACACGGCGAAGCTGCGCAAGCAGGAGCCGGGGCTCGCCAAGCAGCTCGGCATCGAGCCGGGACAGGCCGCCGGCTACACGCCGATCGAGCAGGAGGAGATTCCGCGCGGCAAGGCGCTGGACGAGTTCCTCGGCACGATCGCCTGGCCCGGCCAGGTGGCGGGCTGCGCGCTCACGGTGGAGCGGCTGATGCTGCCGCCGTCGGCGGAGGCGTCGGTGCCGGAGGGGATGAAGGGCAAGCAGCTCACCAAGTGGGTGGCCGCGCACCCGGACCGTCAGGAGGTCCGGATGACGGTGGCGGTGCTGCGCGGCGGGGCCCGCGAGTCGGCGATCCGGCTGCGCGAGAAGGACTCGCCGAACGAGGTGCTGACGGGTCCGGACCTGGTGCCGGGGCTGGCCGAGGCGCTGGCCGCGACGTTCGAGTCGTGACTCAGGTGGCGTGAGGGATGCGGGTCAGCCCGTCGTGCACTTCGGCAGGCTGCCCCGGTCGCCCTTGCGGATGCCGTCCATCGCCTTCACGGCGTCGTCGAGGGTGTCCACCTTCACCAGGGTGAGCCCGTCGGGGACGTCGGCGGAGGCGGTTGCGCAGTTGTCCTTGGGCGTCAGGAAGTACTCCGCGCCGGCGGCCCGGGCGGCGACCGTCTTCATCTGGATGCCGCCGATCGGGCCGACCTTGCCCTTCTCGTCGATGGTGCCCGTACCGGCGACGAACTTTCCGCCGGTCAGGTCGCCCTCGGTGAGCTTGTCGACGATGCCGAGGGAGAACATCAGCCCGGCGCTGGGGCCGCCCACGTCGGCCAGCTTGATGTCGATGGTGAACGGGAAGGTGTGGTCGGTACCGGCCTGGATGCCGACGATCGCCCGGCCGTTGTCGTCGGCCTTCTTCGTGGTGACGCTGACCTTCTCGGTGGCCGTGGGCTCCTTGTGCGCCTTCTCGGCGGCCTCGGCGTCCTTGACCGGCACGATGGTGAAGACGACGGTCTCACCGGGCTTGTGCCGGGTGACCAGCCGGGAGACGTCGCCCGGTTCCTTGACCTTCGTGCCGTCGACCTCGCGGATGACGTCGCCCGCGTGCAGCTGGTTCTCCGCGGGGCTGTCCTTGACGACGCTGGCCACGACCACCCGGGTGGCGACGGGCAGCTTCAGCTGCTGGAGGGCGGCCACCTTGGCGCTCTCCTGCGACTGGCTGAACTCCTCGGCGTTCTCCTGGGTGGACTGCTCCTCGGTCTTGCCGTCCGGGTAGAGCGTGTCGTGCGGCACCACGACGCTGTCGTGGGCCAGCCAGCCCGCCACCGTCTCGACGAGGTTCATCCGGTAGTTGGCGCCCGTGACGCGGACCGTCGTCATGTTGAGGTGCCCGGTCGTCGGGTACGTCTTGTGCCCGGAGATCTGGAGCACCGGCTCGCCGCCGGCCTCGCCGAGGGTGTTGTACGTGGGTCCCGGGGACATCTCCGCGTACGGAACCTTGATGAGGACACCCGCACAGAGCAGCGCGATGAGGACGAGGGTGGAAGCGAGCATCGTCGCGGTGCGGCGTGGCATGGAACGACAGTACGGGACGGGCCCGCACGTGCACCGCTGGGGCCGGTCCGTACGGGGCGCTCGGGGTTTCCGGCGGCTCTCGCGTACGGACGACGGGTGCGGGCGTCGGGGCGGCGGGCGGCCTCGGTCTCAGGCGGCCTCGGTGGCCGGGGTCAGGCGGCCTCGGTACCGGAGTGGGACTTCTCCATCGCTTCGCGGAACTTCTCGTAGCCCGCCAACTCGGCGACGTCGCCGGTCGTGCGATTGCGGGCGGCCCAGCTTCCCCATATCGCAGCCCCTACGGCTGCGAAAAGCGGAATCAGCAACCAGGCAAGTGCAGCCATTCCGACCTCCCGACCCAGTGAGCGACCGCTGAACAATCCGAGCGATCGCAGCCAGCCGATCAGCAGATTAACCATCCGCTGCTTCAACGCTCGGCCCCGGGGTCGGGTTACGCAAATCGGTGCGGTTGACGGCATCCGTGTTTAGAGCGCCGACTTGCGGCTAACAGGCGCCGACCCGCCCTCCCGTCGCCCGGCCACCGCCCCTCAACGACGGCGCTACGCGCCGACCCATTCCTCTGCGCCGTCGGAGAACTTCTGGTGCTTCCAGATCGGCACGTCGTGCTTCAGGTCGTCGATGAGCATGCGGCAGGCCTCGAAGGCCTCCGCCCGGTGCGGGCAGGAGACGGCCACCACGACCGCGAGGTCGCCCACCGCGAGGTCGCCCACCCGGTGGACGGCCGCGAGCGCCCGCACGGGGTACTTGGCGACGACCTGCTCGGCCACCCGGCGCATTTCCGCCTCGGCGGTGGGGTGGCAGGAGTAGCCCAGCGCGTCGACGTCCGCGCCGCCGTCGTGGTTGCGCACGGTGCCGACGAACAGGGCGGTGCCGCCCGCCGCGTCCTCCCCGACGGCCCGGAAGACCTCGTCGAGGGAGAGCGCCGTGTCACGGATGGCGAGCAGCCGGATCGGGTCCTGCGCCGCCTGTTCGCCCGGGTGGGTGGTGATGGTGCTGGGAGTGCCTGCCATGCCCCCATCGTGCCGTACGCCACTGACAACGCGGAATTGCGTTATCGCCCGGCACACGGGGGCGACCTCTGGAGCCTCCTACAGTTGCGCACGGCACCGGGTGCGCTGTCGCGGTCAGATGCGGCGGCGCGCCTTGCGGGCGCGGCGCACCAGTGCGGCCGTACCCAGCAGGGCGACGGTGGCGCCCGCGGCACCGGCGGCGGTGGCGTCCTTGCGGCCGAGCCTGCGACCGGCGACGGTGTGCCGTCCCTCCACCTCCTTGAGGAGTTCGGCGAGGACCTCCTCGTTGGTCCACTGCGGCCGCCAGCCCGCGTCGTGCAGCCGCGAGACGCTGACCACCCAGGGGTGCATGGTGTACGCCAGGTCGCCCGCCGGGGACGGGGTGAGGCCGATCCGGTGCAGGCGCGCGGCGGCTCCCAGGGCGACCGCCGAGGGCAGTTCCATGCGGCGGATGCCGCTGAGCTCCTCGACCTCCTCCTGCTCCAGCCAGCCGTCGCAGCCCACCGCGATCTCGCCCTCGACCTTCTCCAGGACGGCGTACTCCAGGGCGCTCACCAGGTCGTCCACGTGGCAGAACTGCCAGGTGGGGCGCGATCCGGCGGCCACCAGGAGGCGGGGCGACTCGAAGTAGCGGGTCAGGGCCGTGTCCGTGCCGCCGACGAGGACGGCGGGGCGCACGACGGTGACGTTGAGTCCGGGGTGGGCGCGCGGGGCGCGGCGGCCCAGGCGCTCGACCTCCAGGAGGTCGCCGACGCCGGTGGCCTCGGCGGTGGCGCGCAGCTCGGCGTCCTCGGAGAGGGGGATGTCGTTGTCGGGGAGGGCGCCGTAGACCATGGCGCTGGTGCACAGGACGACCCGGTGCACTCCTGCGGCGGCTGCGGCAGTAAGTACCGTCTGCGTGCCGCGCACGTTGTACGCCGTACGGGCCGCCGGGTCGGTCTCCAGGTCGAGGTCGAGCGCCAGGTGCACGACGACGTCCGCGCCGCGCAGCTTCTCGGCGATGGCGGGGTCGCGGACGTCGAGGATGTGCCACTGCGCCTCGGAGACGTCGCCGCGCCGCTCGTCGATGGCGACGACCTGCTTGATCTCCTCGGACTCGGCCAGGCGCCGGGTCAGGTGGGCACCGACTCCGGACGCGGCACCGGTGACCGCGACGACCGGGCCGCGCACGGAGCCGCGGGACGGGTTGGCGGGGGTTGACGGGTTTCGCGCTGCGCGAACCTTGGGATCTGTTGCGCGAACCTGCGGATCTGGGGAACTCACCGGGCGTCTCCAGCGGTTGTCTTCAGTACGTACGCGAGTTGGCGCGTACGGACCAGGTGGCGTCCATCCTGCCGCAGGCCTTGAGTCGGCGGAGCACCGAGCCCGGAACCTGTTCGGGTGTCTACGCTGGGTGCAGAAGCCGGGCAGCCGCCGCCGGCCAACTCCGGCGGCCCTACGAGCCGAGGAAACCCGTGAGTGACACCCCATTCGGATTCGGCCTTCCGCCGGAGGAGCCGGAGGACGGCGACGGCAAGAAGAAGGACCCTGCCGGTGGTGGGCAGGGTTCCGGCGGTGACCCGTCGAACCCCTTCGGGTTCGGCTCGCTGCCCGGCATGGGCGGCATGGGCGGTGACAATCCGTTCGCCGCGATGTTCGGTTCGATGAACCCGAACGACCTGGGTGCGGCCTTCCAGCAGCTCGGCCAGATGCTGAGCTACGAGGGCGGCCCCGTGAACTGGGACATGGCCAAGGACATCGCCCGGCAGACCGTCGCGCAGGGCACCTCCGACGGCACCAAGGACGCCAGCGTCAGCGCCGGTGAGCGCTCGGCCGTCGAGGAGGCCGTGCGGCTGGCGGACCACTGGCTGGACGGCGTGACCTCGCTGCCCTCCGGTGCGACCACCGCGGTGGCGTGGAGCCGTGCGGAGTGGGTCGAGGCGACCCTCCCGGCGTGGAAGCAGCTCGTAGACCCGGTGGCGGAGCGCGTCGGCGCGGCCATGGGCGATGTGCTGCCGGAGGAGATGCAGGCCATGGCGGGCCCGCTGATCGGCATGATGCGCTCCATGGGCGGCGCCATGTTCGGCCAGCAGATCGGGCAGGCCATCGGTGTGCTGGCGGGCGAGGTGACCGGGTCGACCGACATCGGTCTGCCGCTCGGCCCGGCCGGCAAGGCCGCGCTGCTCCCGCTGAACGTGGCGGCGTTCGGCAAGGACCTGAGCGTCGACGAGAACGAGGTGCGGCTGTACCTGGCGCTGCGCGAGGCCGCCCACCAGCGGCTCTTCGCACATGTGCCGTGGCTGCGCTCGCACCTGTTCGGCGCGGTCGAGGGGTACGCCCGCGGGATCACCGTGGACACCTCGAAGCTGGAGGAGGCGGTCGGCGGTCTCGACCCGTCCAACCCCGAGCAGCTTCAGGAGGCCCTCCAGCAGGGCATGTTCCAGCCGGAGGAGACCCCGGCGCAGAAGGCCGCCCTGGCCCGTCTGGAGACGGCGCTGGCACTCGTCGAGGGCTGGGTCGACGCCGTCGTGCACGAGGCCGCGAAGCCCCGTCTGACGTCCGCCGACGCGCTGCGCGAGACGCTGCGCAGGCGGCGCGCCACCGGTGGTCCGGCCGAGCAGACCTTCGCGACGCTGGTGGGCATGCAGCTGCGCCCGCGCCGTCTGCGGGACGCCGCCCGGCTGTGGGCCTCGCTCACGGACGCGCGCGGCCACGAGGGCCGTGACGGCCTGTGGGAGCACCCGGACATGCTGCCGACGGCGGCCGACCTGGACGACCCGGACGGCTTTGTGCACCGCGAGCAGATGGACTTCTCCGAGCTCGACAAGATGCTGGGCGAGGCCGCGAGCGGCGGTGCCTCCTCGGAGGGGAAGCCCGCTGCGGACGAGAAGCCGAACCTGACGAAGGACGACGAAGGCGACGAGGGCGGCAAGTGACCCTGCACGACGACGCGGTCCTGGTCCTCAAGGGGTACGAGGACCAGGCCGAGCTGCGGCAGCAGTACCTGGACCACCTCTCCGCGCACCCGGACGGGATGTGGAAGGCCTGCACGGCCGGTCACCTCACGGCCAGCGCGCTGGTGGTGGACGCCGAGCGCGGGCGGGTGCTGCTGACGCTGCACAAGAAGCTGAAGATGTGGCTCCAGATGGGCGGGCACTGCGAGAGCGGTGACGCCACGGTGGCGGACGCGGCGTTGCGCGAGGCCACCGAGGAGTCCGGCATCGCGGGCCTGACGCTGCTTCCGGTGGGCCCGGTGCGCCTGGACCGGCACCCGATTCCGGCGCCGTGCCACTGGCATCTGGACGTGCAGTACGCGGCGCTCGCCCCGGCTGGCGCGGTCGAGGCGATCAGCGACGAGTCGGACGACCTGCGCTGGTTCACCTACGACGAGGTCGCGGACGTGGCCGACGCGTCGGTCGTCCGGCTGGTGGAGCGGACGCGGGCGGCGCTGGCTTCGCGGTAGTTCCGGCGGCGCCTTCGGCGTACATGAGTAAGGGGCGACCTCCTGGAGGTCGCCCCTTACTTCTTGCCCTGTCGCTAGTTCCAGGCGTTGCCCTGGTTCTGGCCGTGCGCGCCGTGCTGGCCCATGCCGTACTGGGCGGCCATGCCCTGGCCGATCACCGCGTTCTGCGGCGGCATGACCTCGCTGGGCTGGACCAGGACGATGCCCTGGCCGAGGAAGCTGAGCTCCCAGCCCTCACCCGTGTTGCCGCGCCTGCGCCGTATCCCCGAGGAGTGCGTCTGCGCCTGCATCTGCACCCGCAGCGACGCCGACCAGGCGACCACGGCGTCCGCGTCGGCGCTGATGTACCGGTCGGGCGTGACCTGCATCATCAAGGGCTGCCCCGAGGTCATCAGGGCGACCTTGCCGCGGCCGGAGATGTTCAGCTGGTACTTGCCGGAGCCGGAGATGCCGTACTGGCTGTCCACCGCGATGACCTCGGTGTGCAGCGCCGAGTCCAGGGCCAGGACGTAGCTGCTGTCGACGGTGAGGCCGTCCTGGTCGACGTCCACGACGTGGATGTACTGCGCGAGGTTGGCCAGGAAGACGGTGCCCTGACCGGAGCAGCGCATCAGGTCCAGGCCCTCGCCGGTGTTGGCGCGGGCGCGCTGTTGCTGCTGCGAGACGTACTCGCCGTCGAACTCCATCAGCCCCTGGTAGGCGACCATGCTGCCCTTGCGGGCGAGGACGTCGTCGTGGCCGGTCAGGGCGACGCGCAGCAGCTGTGCGTTCTGCGCGGTGTAGCGCTCGGTGGACTGCACTTCCGTGTGGCCGAAAAGCGGGCTCTGCATGATCTCCGTATCCCCCTCAGTGCCTGATCCGCAGGCGGTCCGAGCTGTCCTCGCTCGGCTGTACGACGACGACGCCCTGGCCCGAGAAGGCCATCTGGTACGCCTCGCCGCTGCCGCGGCCGATCAGCGAGGACGCCTTGAAACTGCGCTTGCCCTTGACCTTGAGGTTCGGGGACCAGGCGACCAGGGCGTCCGGGTCGACGTACGTCTCGTCCTCGCCGCGGCCGCAGTCGACGACGATGGGCGTGCCGCGCGAGGTGAGGGCGACCCAGCCGGTGCCGGTGACCTTGACGTTCCACAGGCCCTGTCCGGCGAACTTGGCGAGGCCCTTGACCCGCTCGACGCCCCACTGGAGGGTCGCGTCGAAGGCGAGCAGGTTGGTGCCGTTGACGGAGAGGGCGTCGTTGTTGAGGTTGATGACGACGACGTCCGCGCCGTAGTCGGCGAGGTAGAGCAGGCCGTCGCCGGAGCACTTCATGAGGGGCGCGCCCTCGCCGGTGATCCACTGCGAGGCGATCTGGCGCACCGCCGGGGGGTTGGGTTCGTACTGGACGAAGCCCTCGTAGGCGACCATCGAGCCGGTGCGCGCGAACAGGTCCTGCCCGCTCGCCATGGCGATCTTGACCATGGAGCGGCCGTGGTTCTCCATGCGGGCGGAGACAGGGGTCGGGGCGAAGCCCGCGAGTTGCTGGTTCATTTCTTCGGGCTCCCTCAGACCTCGTACGGCTGGACGACGATGAAGTTCCCGGGGGCTCCCCGGAACTGGAGGTTCACGGTCTCTCCGCTGTGGCCGGGGAACGCCTGGCGGCGCAGCCGGACCTGGCTGGAGAGGATCACCTGGGAGGCGGCCGACCAGGCGACGATGGCGTTGCTGTCGGCGAAGGTGGTGGGGGTGACCGGGAGGACGACCGGGATGCCCTGGGTCTTCACCACGACGGTGCCGGTGCCGTGGAACATCATCGTGAACAGCGCGCCGCCGGGGATGCCGTGGCCCTCGATGCGGCGGACCTCGTGCTGGAGGGTCTCGTCGAAGGCGAGGACGTTCTCGGCGGAGACGCAGATGCCGTCGCCCTGGAGTTCGATGGGATGCAGGTGGGCAGCGTTCTCCGCGAAGAAGACCTGGCCGGCGCCGGTACAGCGCATCAGCTGCATTTCCTGGCCGGTGGCGTTGCCGACGATGCGGCCCCGGAAACCGGCGCCCTTGTAGCTGAATTCGACCTTGCCCTGGTACATCACCATGCTGCCCTGGCGGGCGAGTACGGCGGTGCCGTTGTTGCCGAGGTCGACCCGCATCAGTTGCTCGTTCTGCGGGGTCCAGCGCTGGCCGGTGGGCGTCTCGCGGAACTTCTGCAGGGCGGCCTGGAGGCCGGGGGCCTGCGGGGCGCCCTGCGGCGGGATGCCCTGGGGGATGCCCTGCGGCGGCATGCCCTGCTGGCCGTACGGCTGGTGGTGCTGCTGGGGCGGATACGGCTGGCCCGGCTGCTGTCCGTACGGTCCGGGGGCGGCCGGTGCGCCCTGCGGGTAGCCGTACTGGCCGCCCTGGCTCTGGCCCGGGACCTGCTGGCCGTACCCCTGGGGCGGCTGGGGCGCCTGCGGGGCGTGCGGCGGCTGGCCGTACGGCTGCTGCGTGTGCAGCGGTGCGGCGATAGTCTGCGCGGCGTGCACCGGCGGGACGGCGGGCGCGGGCGCCGGGGGCGGTGTGCTGCCCTGGGGCGGCGGGGTGTACTGCGGGGCGGGCGCCGGGGCTGGTGCCTGGGGCGCGGGCGCCGGTGCTGGTGCTGGTGCTGGTGCTGGTGCGCCGAAGGACGGGGCCGGCTGCTGCGGTACGGGCTGGGGCGGGCCGGACTGGGCGGGCGGGGCGAATCCGGGCGCCGCGCCCTGCTGCGGTGCCGGGGCCGGGGGCTGTTGCTGCTGCTCCTCCTCGACCTCGCCGCCGAAGTTCTTCAGCAGCGCCTCCAGGCCTCCGTCGAAGCCCTGGCCGACGGCGGCGAAGCGCCACACGTCCTTGAGGTAGAAGTCGCCGAGCATGACGGCGCGCTCGGTGCTGAACTCGGAGCCGTTGAAGGAGTACCGGGCGACTTCCTCGCCGCCCGCCACGACCCGGATGTAGCCGGGGGACACCTGCGACATCTGTCCGGCGCCGTCGATGGTCGCGGTGAAGGACAGCTTGTGGATGTGCGCCGGGATGCGGTCGAGGGTGACGCGGAACGACTCCGTGTCACCGGCCTGCGCGCCCAGGAGCTGGATGGACTCCTCGGGCGACTTGGGCTGGTTGAAGAAGATGAAGTACCGGTCGTCGCTGAGCTGCTCGCCCGCGTCGAGGCCGAAGCAGCTGATGTCGAAGGTCAGCCCGGGAGCGCCGATCTGCACGCCTACGTACAGGTCCGTCCCCGCTGTGAGGTCACTGATCTTGGCCTTGTGGCCGCGCTGGAATTCCCTGGCCATACGTAACGACCGTCCCCCGTCCCGGATGTGGATGCGTCGCGAAGCAGGCTATCCGCTATCTCCGACAGTGCGGCAGGCCGGTACACAGTCGGTACAGAGCACCGCGGGGCGGTGTCCCGCTCCGGCGGTGGACGCGGGGCGGGTGCTACTGCTCGCGCGCTTTGGGCAGGTGGGGCAGGCGGTCGGCGGCGACCACCCCTTCGAGGTAGCCGCGGGCCCGCTCGGTACGGGGGTAGGCCTCCAGGAGCTGCCAGAAGCGGGCGCCGTGGCCGGGGACCAGGAGGTGCGCCAGCTCGTGCAGGAGCACGTAGTCGATGACGTACTCCGGCATTCCCTGGAGCCGGTGGGAGAGCCGGATGCTGCCCTCGGAGGGGGTGCAGGAGCCCCAGCGGGTGTTCTGGTTGGTCACCCAGCGCACCGAAGCGGGCTTGGCACGGCCGTCGAAGTACTGGTCGGAGAGGTGGGCGGCGCGGTCGGTGAGGTCGTCGTCGCCGAGGGCCCGCTTGCTCTCCTGGGCGGCCAGCTTGTCGAGCATCACGCCGACCCAGCGCTGCTCCTCGGCCTCGGACATCCGGGCCGGAATGAGCACGATGGTGCGGTCGCCCTCGCGGTACGCGGAAACGGTGCGGCTGCGCCGGGCACTTCTGCGGACCTCGACGGCGAAGCGGGGGGACGGGTCGACGGACACGCCACGACGTTACCCGCTGTGCCCGGCGGAAGTCCTGCCTTGGCGGGGTTACGGCCGGAAGCCGCGCCCCGACGCCTTCCCGACGCCTTCCCGAACCCTGCCCCCGGCCCCTCCCCCGGGACCGCTCGCAGGAGTTCGTACGACTAACACCCGGCCCTGTGGACAACTTTCGGCACGGATTTCCGCGGCGGCGCATTCTGGTCCCAGGCGATCTCGCGGACCGGCCGCGGGAGCGGCGACGACGGGGAGACGGGGGTGGGACCGATGCATCCGAGGGTGAAGCCCGCACTGCGGCGGGCCTGGCGGGACCGGCAGAGCGTGCAGTTCGGGGTGACGTCCGCGCACGCGGTGCTGGTCGGCCCGGTGGACACGGCGACCGGCACGCTGCTCGGGCTGCTGGACGGGACGCGGGGCATGCCGCTGCTGCGGCAGGAGGCGCGGGCGCGGGGGCTGCCGGAGGAGCAGGCGGACCGGCTGGTGGCGCGGCTCGCGGCGGCGGGGCTGATCGACGACGTGGGCGCGGGCGGGCCGGGGGCGGTGGCCCTGCTGGCGCGGTCCGGGGAGGCCGACCGGCTGCGGCCCGACCTGGCCTCGCTGAGCGTGGTGCATCCGGAGCCGGGCGGCGGGGCCCGGCGGCTGGCGGCGCGCCGGGCGGCCCGGGTGCAGGTGCGGGGTGCGGGGCGGGTCGGCACGGCGCTCGCCGGGGTGCTGTCGGCGGCGGGCGTGGGGCGGGTCGACGTGCTGGACGGCGGGTGCGTGGAGCCGTGGGACGTGGCACCGGGCGGGGCGGGGTCGGACGCGGTGGGCACACGTCGCGACACCGCCGCCCGTCGTGTCGTACGGGACTGTGCCCCCGGGCGTGCTCCCCGGCACCGGCCGGGCCCGGCCGCGGACGCCGAGCCCGCGCTGTCGCTGGTCGTGGTGGCGCCCCGGGACGGGCTGGACGCCTATGTGCCGGACCCCGCCGCGGCCGAGCCCTGGGTGACGGCCGGGGTTCCGCACCTGTACGCGGGCGTGGTGGAGGCGACGGGGGTGGTGGGGCCCCTGGTGCTGCCGGGCGGGACGGCGTGCGCCGGGTGTCTGGCGCGGACGCGGGAGGAGCGTGATCCGGGGTGGGCGAGGATGCGGGCGCAGTGGCGTTCGGGGCGGCGGGACGGGGTGCCGGGGTGCGACGTCGCGTTGGCCACCGCCGTGGCGGGGTTGGCGGCCGCCCATGCGCTGGCCTTCCTGGACGGGGAGTTGCCGTCGAGCGCCGGGGCGCGGTGGGAGGCGGCCCTGCCGCTGTTGGACTGGCGGTGCGAGGAGCTCACCGCGCACCGGGACTGCTCCTGCGGCGCAGGTCGGGAGAGGGAGGGGGACGCCGCCGAGGAAGGCTTGAGGCCGCACGACACAATGGCACGGTAGGCGCCGTCGAAAGTGCCGGGGAGACGACCGCGGAAGCGGGGGCTCCGGGGCAGGTGCGGTGCGGCTGTCTGGGATTTGGAGGGGCTCATGTCTGATCTTCCCCGGAAGGCGGTCACCCGTACCGCCAAACTGGCCGCGTTGCCACTGGGCTTCGCCGGCCGGACCGCCTGGGGTCTGGGCAAACGGATCGGCGGGAAGTCGGCGGAGATCGTCGGGCGGGAGCTGCAACAGCGCACGGCGGAACAGCTCTTCAAGGTCCTGGGCGAGCTGAAGGGCGGGGCGATGAAGTTCGGGCAGGCACTGTCCGTCTTCGAGTCCGCGCTGCCGGAGGAGATCGCCGGACCGTACCGGGCGGCCCTGACGAAACTTCAGGAGGCGGCGCCTCCGATGCCGACGAGCACGGTGCACAAGGTGCTCGACGAGCGGCTGGGCGAGGACTGGCGGGAGCTGTTCCGGGAGTTCGAGGACAAGCCGTCGGCTGCCGCCTCGATAGGGCAGGTGCACCGGGCGGTGTGGCACGACGGGCGGGCGGTGGCCGTCAAGGTGCAGTACCCGGGCGCCGGTGAGGCACTGCTGTCGGACCTCAACCAACTGGGCAGGTTCGCCCGGCTGTTGGGTCCGCTGATCCCCGGCATGGACATCAAGCCGTTGATCTCGGAGCTGCGGGACCGGGTGACGGAGGAGCTGGACTACGAGCTGGAGGCGCGGGCCCAGCGCGAGCACGCGGCGGAGTTCGCCGCCGACCCCGACGTGGTGGTGCCGGACGTGGTGCACCAGTGCGACCAGGTGCTGGTCACGGAGTGGATGGACGGTGTGCCGCTCGCCGACGTGATCGCGGACGGGACGCCGGAACAGCGTGACCGGGCGGGGCAGTTGCTGGCCCGGTTCCTCTTCTCGGGTCCGGCGCGCACGGGCCTGCTGCACGCGGACCCGCATCCGGGGAACTTCCGGCTGCTGCCCGCGGGTTCGGACGGAGCGGGTGACGAGGGGCCGTGGCGGCTGGGGGTGCTGGACTTCGGGACCGTCGACCGGCTGCCGGGAGGCCTGCCGGAGGCCATCGGGGAGGCCCTGCGGATGACCTTGGAGGGCGACGCGGACGGGGTGTACGACATGCTGCGCCGCGACGGGTTCGTCAAGGAGGACATCGAGCTGGACCCCGGTGCGGTGCTGGACTACCTGCTGCCGATCATCGAGCCGGTCCAGGTCGAGGAGTTCGCGTTCAGCCGGGGCTGGCTGCGGCAGCAGGCGGGCCGGATCGCCGATGTCCGCTCCCCCGCCCACCAGTTGGGCAAGCAGCTCAACCTGCCGCCCGCGTACCTGCTGATCCACCGGGTCACGCTGAGCACCATCGGGGTGCTCTGTCAGCTGGGGGCGACGGTGCGGCTGCGGGAGGAGCTGGAGGCCTGGCTGCCGGGGTTCGTACCGGAGGAGGAGCAGCCGGTGGAGCGGTCCCGGGCCGAGTAGCGGGGCCGGAGCCCGGCCGGGGCACCACCGGGCGTCCGGGTCACCACCAGGACGAGTCGAGTCGGCCCTCGATGGCGCGGAGGTGGGTGCGGGCGCAGTCGACGCAGAAGTGGCGTCTGCTGCCGCCCTCGACGGAGAGGGTCCAGGTCGGCGGGGGTCCCTGGGCGCGCGTGCCGCACTGCGCGCACACGACGCCCGCGTCGCCGTCGTCGGGCGCGGGCTGCGCGGGGCCTGGCTGCTGCGGGTCCACCTCGCGACGATAACCCCGCCGGCGGGCGGAGTCTCCCCCGTACACGCCCGTGGGGCCGGCCCTTGCGGACCGGCCCCACGGACATCTGTGGCGTTGCTCGGGTACTGCGTGCCCTGCGGCGGTCTGCTACTGCATGACCGCCATGGCCAGCGCGCGGCGGGCACGGAGCGACACGCGCTCCGCGCGACGCTGCATGCGCCGGGCGGCGACCAGGCGCACGGCCTGGCGCTCGGCGTCGGCTTCCCGCCGACGCTCTTGCATATGGGCACGAGCCAGGGCTTCTGGAATGAGTTGCATCTCGCGGGTCCTGTTCTGACGCGAGGCGTTCGCGCCGATGGTGCTTGCGGTGGAAGTCGCGGAGCCGGACGGCTCGTAGGTCGTGGGGGTCATCGGGTCCTGCTTCTGGGGATCGTGCGTGTGGGGGCGGTCAATGGGTCCTGTGCCGGTGATGTTCATGCTGCGACCGGGTTCTTGCGCGGACGGCCACGCGGACGCTTCCGGGCGACGACAACGCCCTGGACGAACAGCTCGCCACCCCAGACACCCCAGGGCTCGCGGCGCTCCTTGGCACCGGCGAGGCAGGCCTCGACCAGCGGGCAGGTGCGGCAGAGCGACTTGGCGTACTCGACGTCGGCCGGGGTCTCGGCGAAGAAGACCTCCGGGTCGTACGAACGGCAGGGGACGGGCACGCCGAGGTTCTCGATGGCGTCGTCGAGCGCGGTGAGCGCGGTGAGGGGGGTCAAGGTCGGGTCCTCCGTGGAGCCGGGCGGCGGGATCGGGTGGGAAGTCGGTACGGACGGGGCGTGCGTGTCGGTCTGCACGGTGGTGGATTCCTCGTCTGTTCGTTCCGGCCTGTTGGCCGGGTGGTGGCTGGTACCGGTGTTGCTTGGTCCCGAGGCTCCTTCAGTCCGTTCGCCCCGTTCGGGGAAAACAGAAGGGCCGCGAAACCCGGGTGGGGTTCCGCGGCCCTGAAGGCGCCGGCCTGATCGTCGTCAGGCTGGATCACTCCAGGGTTCGAGCCCACGGAAGGCCCACATCTTGTGCTGGTGCTGCGTCGTCGTCTGCGTGGTAAATCCGGCACCGGTCGCCGCGAACGCATAGGCCTGCGCCTGTGCCTTCGCTACTGCTGCCTCCGGTGCCTTGGTCGGTCGCTCATTGCCGCCCTCGACGGTTCCCCGGACGGGGAGGCTCGCCAGCGGGGCCGGGCTGAGGGCGGAGGCGCCAGACAGACCGGTGCCGCGCAGCGAAGCGGCGGAGGAAGCAACGAGCAGGGAAGAGCCGAGGGTGCAGGCGGAGACGACGGAGCGATCGGTCATTTTGGTGAAGGTAATGAAGCTGGTCACTGGAATCGCCTCCTCTCGGCGTCTAGGGGTCCCGGCCGAAGCCGACACACACGTATTCGGATAAGTACAGCACAGAGACAGGGCTTCAGAGAAGAGCCGCTGTTCCCGTGGTTAAGAACCTATGGGGCTCCCCACAGGAAGCGCAAACTATTTTTTCGACGAGTTTTTCTCACACCCCCGCCGCTCCCCCCTCAGTCCTCCTGCCCCTCCTCGTCAAGCTCCTGACCTGCGCAGAGGGCGAGAACAGCCGTTCCGTACAGCTTCGTCTTGCGGTGTCCGACCCCGGCGATCCGGGTGAGATCACCCGCGTCCTCGGGGCGGGCCTCGGCGATCGCCATGAGGGTCTTGTCGGTGAAGACGCAGTACCCCGGCAGCCCCACCTTCTTCGCCTGCCGCCCGCGCCAGCCGTGCAGTCGCTCGTACAGGCCCTCGTCCATGTCGGAGGGGCAGCCCTCGCAGCGCATCAGCTTCATCTCGCCGCCGTCGATGAGTGTCTTGCCGCACACCCGGCAGCGGACCGGCCCCCGGAAGGTCCGCACCGTGGTGCCGGGAGCGGCGCCCGTGGCCGCCGGTGAGCCTCCCGCGGCGGCCCGGGACACCTGGGTGCCGGAGCCGGGGCGCAGGCCCTTGAGGAAGCGGCTGGCGATCCGGGAGGCGCGTCCGCCGGGCGAGCGGGCCAGCGCCCAGGACAGGCTGAGGTGCACGCGGGCCCGGGTGACGCCGACGTACAGCAGGCGGCGCTCCTCCTCGATCTGCTCGTCGGTCTTGGCGTACGTGATCGGCATCATGCCCTCGGTGAGGCCGACCAGGAACACGGCGTCCCACTCCAGGCCCTTGGCCGCGTGCAGGGAGGCGAGGGTGACGCCCTGGACGGTGGGCGCGTGCTGGGCGGCCTTGCGCTCCTCCAGTTCGGCGACGAGGGCGGTGAGGGTGGCCTGCGGTGCGGCCCGGGAGAAGTCCTCGGCGAGGCGGACCAGGGCGGCGAGGGACTCCCACCGGTCGCGGACCACTCCGGAGCCGGCCGGTGGGGTCGGTTTCCAGCCGTTGCCGCTGAGGATGGCGCGGACCTGTGAGGGCAGGCCCTCGACGCCGTCGAGGAGGTGGTCGTTGCCGCCGAAGCGGGCGGCGCTGCGCAGGGCGTGGATCGCCTCGTTCACCTCGGGCCGCTCGAAGAAGCGCTCGGCGCCGCGCAGCTGGTAGGGCACCCCGGCGTCGGCGAGCGCCTGCTCGTACACCTCGGACTGGGCGTTGATGCGGTAGAGCACGGCGATCTCACCGGCCGGGACGCCCGCGGCGATCAGGTCGCGGATGCGCCGGGCGGTGCCCTCGGCCTCGGCGGGCTCGTCGCCGTACTCGCGGAAGACGGGGGCGGGGCCCTGCTCGCGCTGGGAGATGAGTTCGAGGCGGTTCTCGGCGGCGCGGCCGGTGGCCGGGGCGAGGACGCCGTTGGCCAGGTGCACGACCTGGGGGGTGGAGCGGTAGTCGCGGACCAGCTTGACGACGGTCGCCCCGGGATGGCGGGTGCGGAAGTTCAGCAGGTGGTCGGGGGTGGCGCCGGTGAAGGAGTAGATCGTCTGGTTGGCGTCGCCGACGACGCACAGGCTGTCGCGCTCGCCGAGCCACAGTTCGAGCAGGCGCTGCTGGAGGGGGCTGACGTCCTGGTACTCGTCGACGACGAAGTGCTGGTACTGGCGGCGGAACTCGTCGGCGATCAGGTGCTGGTCCTGGAGGATGCCGACGGTGAGCAGCAGCACGTCCTCGAAGTCGATCAGCCCGCGCTCCCGCTTGAGCTGCTCGTACGCGGTGTAGATCTGGCTGATTTCCGCCTCGCCGCGCGGGGCCGTGCGGTGGGCCTTGGCGATGGCGGCGGGGTAGTCGTCGGGGACGGTCTGGGTGACCTTGGCCCATTCGATCTCGCTGGTGACGTCGCGCAGCTCGCCCCGGTCGAGGCGGATGCCGAGGCGCCCGGCGGCCTCCGCGACCAGTTGCACCTTGCGTTCGATCAGCCGGGGCAGGTCGCCGCCGACGACCTTGGGCCAGAAGTAGCGGAGCTGGCGCAGGGCGGCGGCGTGGAAGGTGCGGACCTGGACGCCGCCCGCACCGAGCTGGCGCAGCCGTCCGCGCATCTCGCCGGCGGCGCGGGTGGTGAAGGTCACGGCCAGCAGGCTGTTCTGCTCGAAGGTGCCCAGGCGCACCCCGTACGCGATCCGGTGGGTGATCGCGCGGGTCTTTCCCGTACCGGCTCCGGCGAGGACGCACACCGGGCCGTGCAGGGCGGTCGCGACCTGGCGCTGCTCGGGGTCGAGCCCGTCGAGCACCGCGTCGGCCGTCTCCGGGACCTGCGGGAAAAGGGAGGAGTGCGTTGCTGCTGTCACCCTGCCATGCTGCCAGGTCTCCCGGGACTGCTGCGGTGGTTGTCCACAGGGGGTGGGGTCCGGTCGTACGAATGCGGGAGGGGTGGTGGGAATGGTCGGTGGGTCCCGTACGTTCGAGTCACTGGGAGTACGGATCGCTGAAGGGTTCAGCTCAGCCGAGCCCCAGCCAAGCAGAGGAGCAAGAGGGACATGTCGGGCACCGTCACGATGTACAGCACCACGTGGTGCGGCTACTGCCGCCGGCTGAAGAGCCAGATGGACCGCGAAGGCATCGCCTACAACGAGGTCAACATCGAGCACGACGCCGACTCGGCCGCGTTCGTGGAGAAGGCCAACGGTGGAAATCAGACGGTGCCGACCCTGCTCGTGGTGTCCGAGGCGGGCACCGAGTCGGTCATGACGAACCCGTCGCTGGCGCAGGTCAAGCAGGCGCTGGCCGCCGCCTGACCCGGATTCGCGCCGAGGACAACGGCCGCCCCGCATGTCGCGGGGCGGCCGTTGTCGTACGTACGGGGCGGCTCGGGCGTACGGCGTACGCGGCGGCTCAGGCGTACGGGGCGGCTCAGGCCGCGCGGCCCGGCTTCGGCAGCGGCTCGCCGTACCAGCGCTCGATCAGGCGGGCCGCGATGGAGATGCCGAACGGCGGCAGCACCTCGCCGGACGCGAAGGCGGCGGCCAGGTCCGCGCGGGAGAACCAGCGGGCTTCCTCGATCTCCTCGCCGTCCACGTTGATCTCGGAACTGGTGGCGCGGGCCGTGAAGCCCAGCATCAGGCTGGACGGGAACGGCCACGGCTGGCTGGCCAGGTACTCGACCTCGCCGACGACGACGCCCGCCTCCTCGAAGACCTCGCGGGCCACCGACTGCTCGATGGACTCGCCGGGCTCGACGAAGCCCGCGAGGGTGGAGAAGCGGCCCTCGGGCCAGTGCACCTGGCGGCCGAGGAGGGCCCGGTCCTGGTCGTCGGTGACCAGCATGATCACGGCGGGGTCGGTGCGCGGGTAGTGCTCGGCGCCGCAGGCCTGGCAGCGGCGGATGTGCCCGGCGGCGGCGATCACGGTGCGCTCGCCGCAGCGGGAGCAGAAACGATGCAGCCGCTGCCAGTTCTCCAGGGCCACCGCGTGCACCAGCAGGCCCGCGTCGCGGGGCGACAGCAGCAGGCCCGCCTCGCGCAGCCCGGCGGGGCGCGCGGACTGGTCCATGCGGCCGGGGAGGCTGTCCTTCTGGAGGGCGAAGTAACTGACGCCCTCGTCGTCGGTGCCCAGGAAGTAGCGGTGGGTCTCGGTGAGCGGGGCCTCGAACGCCGGGGTCATCACCAGTTCGGTGCGGCCGTCGGGGGTGTCGTCGATCAGCGCCTGGCCGCCGGAGACGACGAAGACGCGGGTCGAGGGGTGGCTCCAGGCGGCGGCCAGCCAGGCCTCGTCCATGCGGTGGTGCGCGGCGCGGTCGATGCCGCTGGAGGCGGCGAGGGCGATCGGCCGGTCGAAGGCGGCGGCGGTGACGCCGGTGGTGTTCGTGCCGCCGGTGGTACTCGTGCTGCCGGTGCTCGTGGTGACGCCGTTTCCGGTGCCGGTGACGCCGTTGTCGGTGCTGGTGCTCACAGGTGCTTCCAACTCCCCCGGGTGGATCGGGATTCTGTTCTGCTCAGCGGTTCGGTCAGCGAAGGGGCTGCGCGGCGAGGTCGCCCCACAGGTACGCGGTGGTCTCGACGCCCTTGAGCAGCAGGTCCAGTTCGACCTTCTCGTTGGGCGCGTGCCAGCCGTCGGACGGCACGGAGATGCCCAGGAAGAGCACGGGGGCGTCGAGGACGTCCTGGAGGTCGGCGGCAGGGCCGGAGCCTCCTTCGCGGGTGAAGCGGATCGGCTGCTCGAAGGCCCGGCCCATGGCCCGTACGACGGACTGCAGGGCGGGGTGGTCGAGCGGGGTCAGGCAGGGGCGCGTCGCGGCGCCGAAGGTGATCTCGTGGCGGATGCCGGCCGGTACGCGGGCCGCGATCCAGTCCCGTACGGCCTGCTCGATCGTGTCGGGGTCCTGGCCCGCGACGAGGCGGAACGACAGCTTCAGCTCGGCGGACGCCGGGACGATGGTCTTGCCGCCGGGGCCCTGGTAGCCGCCGCCGATGCCGTTGACCTCGGCGGTCGGGCGGGCCCAGATGCGCTCCAGCGTGGAGTACCCGGCCTCGCCGTGGGTGGCGTGGGACTTGGCCGTACGCAGCCACTGCGCCTCGTCGAAGGGCAGCTCGGCGAAGAGCGCGCGCTCCTGCTCGGTGAGCGGGACGATGCCGTCGTAGAAGCCGGGGACGGTGATGTGGCCGTCCTCGTCGTGCAGGGCGGCGACCACGCGGGCGACGACGGTGGCGGGGTTGGGCACCGCACCGCCGAAGGAGCCGGAGTGGATGTCCTGGTCGGGGCCGCGGAAGGTGATCTCGCAGTCGGCGACGCCGCGCATGCCCGTGCACACGGTCGGGGTGTCCTCGGACCACATGCCGGTGTCGGAGACGATCACGGCGTCGGCGGCGAGGCGGTCGCGGCGGGCCTCGACGAGCGCGCGGAAGTGCGGGGAGCCGGACTCCTCCTCGCCCTCGACGAGGAGCTTGAGGTTCACGGCGGGGGCGGTGCGGCCGGTCGCGGCGAGGTGCGCGCGGACGCCGAGGGTGTGGAAGAACACCTGGCCCTTGTCGTCGGCGGCACCGCGCGCGTACATCCGGCCGTCGATCGTCGTCGGCTCGAAGGGCTCCGTGTGCCAGCCGTCCTCGCGGGCGGCGGGCTGCACGTCGTGGTGTCCGTAGACCAGGACCGTGGGGGCGTCCTGATCGCCGGAGGGCCACTCGGCGAAGACCGCAGGGGCGCCGTCGGTGGGCCAGATCTCGGTGACCGGGAAGCCGGTCTCCTTGAGCTTGGCGGCCAGCCACTCGGCACTGCGCCGTACGTCCCCGGCGTGCTCGGGCTGGGCCGAGACGGAGGGGATGCGCAGCCACTCGGCCAGGTCGGCCAGGAAGGCGTCGCGGTGCTCTTCTATGTACGTACGGACGGCGCTGTCCGGGGTGTCGCTCATGACCTTGAGCCTAACTCTCCGGGGGAGGTGCGGCGTCCGGTGCCCAGGTCACGGACTCCTCGGCCGCTCTGTCGCCGGAGAGGATGCGCTCCAGCTCACGGCGGCCGGGGAGGCTGCGGGGGCGCACGCTCTCGCCGCTGCGGACGTACAGGAATGTGGCGAGGACCTCTTCCGGCTCAAGCCCGTGCAGCTCGGCCCAGGCCAGCCGGTAGATGGCGAGCTGGAGGGGGTCGGCGGCGCGGTGGCGGCTGGTCTTCCAGTCGACGATCTCGTACGTCCCCGACGCCGCGTCGTAGTAGACGGCGTCGATACGTCCCCGGATGACCCGGCCCGCCAGGGTGAGGTGGAAGGGGGTTTCCGTGCGGTACGGGGTGCGGCGGGCGTACGCGGTGCGCTCGAAGGCCTCCTTGAGCGCGGCCAGGTCGCGTTCGTCGGCGATCTCGGTGTCGTCCTCGTCGCCGCCGGGGAGGTCCTCGGGGCCGAGCATCGGCAGCGGCAGCTCCTCGAAGCGGGACTCCACCCAGGCGTGGAAGCGGGTGCCGCGCCGGGCGGCGGGCTGCGGCGGCTTGGGCATGGGGCGGGCCAGCTCCTGGGCGAAGCCGTCGGGGTCGGCGGCCAGGCGCATGAGCTGGGTGGCGGACAGGGAGGGCGGCACGGGGACGTCGCGGGTGGTGGCGCGGGCGCGGCGCAGCTCGTCGGCGAGGGCGTCGAGGTCGCGGTCCCAGGAGTCGACGGTGCGGGCTTCCTCCGCGGTGAGCGCGGTGGGGGCGTCCTCGGGGGGCTGCGGGGGGCGGGTGTCCCCGGCATCCCCGGCATCCCCGGAGACAGGGATCGCCTCCCCGGAGGCAGGGGTTCGCGCTTCCGGTTCGGGGGCTCCCTCCTCCGGGTGGGGGCGCGCCCCGTGCTCCGCCGACGGGCCGGGTGTCTCGTGCTGGGTGGCCTCGGGGTCCGGGTGGTGGGCGGTCGCGGGCCCCGGGCGGTGGGTGGAGAGGGCGTCCCAGTCGGCGGGCTCCGGCTCTTCGTCCGGTACGGGCCAGGCCTCGGGGTCCTCCGGGGCCTCCTCCGGAATCCAGTCGTCCCACGCCGCCGGCTCCGGTACGGGCGGGGCCTCGGGTGCGTCGCGCAGGGCGTCCAGGTGGGCCAGGACGGTGGCGCGGGCCCTGCGGCGGCGGACCAGGGCGTCGTCGTCCAGCGGCAGCGGCCAGGCGCGGTCCACGGCGGACTCCTGGAGGGCGGGGTTCTCCTCGCCCTCCTCCGGTGCGTCCGCCCAGGCCTCGATCTCGCCGAAACCGGCCGCGCAGTGCTCGTACAGCGCGTCGAGGAAGTCGGAGGGGCCGCGGGTCTTCTTCTGGTTGGGACCCCACCAGTGTCCGGAGCCGAGCAGCAGTTGCTTGGGGCGGGTGAAGGTGACGTAGCCGAGGCGCAGTTCCTCGATGTGCTGGTGCTCCTTCATCGCGTCCTTGAACAGCTTGATCCCCTTGCTGTCCCACTCCGTCACGTCGGGCAGTGTCTGCGCGTCGCCGCGCAGGGCGTGCGGGAGGACCTGCGGCTGGGCGGTCCAGGACTCGCGGCCGCGGTCGCTCGGGAAGGCGCCCCTGACCAGGCCGGGGGCGGCGACGACCTGCCACTCCAGCCCCTTGGACTTGTGTGCGGTGAGCACCTTCACGGTGTCCTCGCCGCCCGGCAGCGCGTTGTCGAGGCCCTTCTCGTACTGGGCGGCCGTGCGCAGGAAGCCGAGGAAGGCGAGCAGGGTGGCCTCCCCGTCGAGGGACGCGAAACCGGCCGCGATGTCGAGGAAGTTGTTGAGGGTCTCGCGGCGGCGGGCTGCCAGCGCGTGCGGGGACGCGGAGAGTTCGACCTCCAGGCCCGTGGTGTGCAGGACGCGGTGCAGGACGTCCATCAGCGGGTCGGCGAGCGAGCGGCGCAGGTCGCGCAGTTCGCGGGCGAGGTGGGCGAACCGCACCCGGGCCTCGCCCGAGAACGGCTGCCCATCGTCCCCCTTGTCGGGCGACTCCAGGAAGGTGTCGAGGGCGTCCGCGAGCGATATCACCTCGGACGGGTCGACCCCCTCGACGGCCTCCGCGAGCCTGCGGTCGGGGTCGTCGTCGGCGCCGCCCCGGTGCACGAGGAGGCGGGCGCGGCGGCCGAGGAGGGCCAGGTCGCGGGGGCCGATGCGCCAGCGCGGGCCGGTCAGGAGCCGTACGAGAGAGGCGTTGGCGCCCGGGTCCTGGAGGACCTCGCAGACGGCGACCAGGTCGGCGACCTCGGGCAGGTGCAGCAGCCCGGACAGGCCGACCACCTCGACGGGGACGTCCCGGGCGACCAGGGCCGCCTGGATCTCGGGGAAGTCCCCTGCGGTGCGGCACAGGACGGCGATGTCCCTGGGGGCGGTGCCGGTGTGCACCTGGTGGGCGAGGGAGTCGGCGATCCAGGCGATCTCCTCCTCGTGGGTGCGCAGCAGGGCGCAGCGCACCGTGCCGGACTGCTCCTCGCCCGGTGCCGCGCGCAGGGCCTCGACGCCCCGGTGCATGGCGCGCAGGGGGGCGGCGAGGCCGTTGGCGAGGTCCAGGAGGCGGCCGCCGCTGCGGCGGTTCTCGCTGAGCGCGTACCGGTCGGCGGGGCGGCCGTCCGCGTACGGGAAGTGCTCGGGGAAGTCGTCGAGGTTGGCCACGGACGCGCCGCGCCAGCCGTAGATCGCCTGGCAGGGGTCGCCGACGGCGGTGACGGGGTGCCCGGTGCCGCCGCCGAACAGGCCCGACAGGAGCAGCCGTTGGGCGACGGAGGTGTCCTGGTACTCGTCGAGGAGGACGACGCGGAACTCGCCGCGCAGGATCTCGCTCACCTCGGGCAGGGCGGCGAGCCGTGCGGAGAGTGCGATCTGGTCGCCGAAGTCCAGGAGGTCCCGGCTGCGCTTCTGGTCCTGGTAGCGGACGGTCAGCTCCAGGAGTTCCCGGCGGGCCTCGGCGGCTTCGGGGACCTTGCGCAGGTCGGCGTTGGAGAGCTTGACGCCCGCGAGGGTGTGCAGGAGTTCCGTGTCGTACGAGCGCAGGGCCGACGGTCGTACGAGGTGCTCGGCGAGCTCCGCGTCCAGCGCCAGGAGGTCGCTGACCAGGGTGGCGAAGGAGCGGGTGAGGGCGGGATAGGGGCCGGGGGCCTCGCGCAGCACGCGGGCGGCGAGCTGGTAGCGGGTGGCGTCGGCGAGGAGGCGGGCGGAGGGCTCCAGGCCGATGCGCAGGCCGTGGTCGGTGAGGAGCTGCCCGGCGAAGGCGTGGTAGGTGGAGATGCGGGGTTCGCCGGGCGGATTGTCGGGGTCGATGACGTCCGGGTCGGTGATCCCGGCGGCGACCAGGGCCTTGCGGACGCGCTCGGCGAGCTCGGCGGCCGCCTTGTTGGTGAAGGTCAGGCCGAGGACCTGCTCGGGGGCGACCTGTCCGGTGCCCACCAGCCAGACCACGCGGGCGGCCATCACCGTCGTCTTGCCCGATCCGGCCCCGGCCACGATGACCTGCGGGGCGGTGGGTGCCGTGATGCACGCCAGCTGCTCCGGGGTGAACGGGATGCCGAGGAGCCGCTTGAGCTGCTCGGGGTCGGTGATTGTGGTGGTCACCTCGAAAAGGCTATCCGGCACCACTGACAACGGGCTTCACAGGGGCTATGACCTGCGCAATCGGCTAATCGACCCCGCCCATTCGACTAATCGACCACGTGCTTGCCCTCCGGCTGGGCGCTGCACGAGGCGCGGAAGGCGCAGTGGGCGCACTGGCTGCCCGTTTTCGGGGCGAAACGTTCGTCCAGGACCCGTCCGGCCGCCGTGGCCAGCAGGTCGCCGACCCACTCCCCCTCCAGGGGCGCCTGTGCCTGGATCTTGGGCAGGGTCTCGCCGCCGTCCTTCTTCGCGGCGGCCTGCCGCAGCTGGACGAGTTCCGCGCCGCCCGCCTCGGGGCGTCGGCCGTCGAAGACGTCGTCGACGGCGCCCTCGCGGACGGCGAGCTGGTAGACGGCGAGCTGCGGGTGGTGGGCGACCTCGTCGCGGGTGGGCGCGGACTTGCCGGTCTTGAAGTCGACGACGTACGCCCGGCCCTGTCCGTCGGTCTCGACGCGGTCCATGGAGCCCCGGATGCGCACCCGGTACGCGTCGCCCGCCTCCAGCGTCACGTCGAAGTCGTGCTCGGTGACCACGGCGGTGCGCCCGCCCCGGTCGGTGACGTGCCACTTCAGGAAGCGTTCCAGGGCGGCGCGCGCGTTCTCCTTCTCCTGCCGGGACTTCCAGGGCGCGTCGAAGGCGAGCCCGTCCCACACCGAGTCCAGGCGCTCCATGAGGACGTCCAGGTCGGCGGGGGTGCGCCCGGAGGCGACCTCGTCGGCGAGGACGTGCACCACGTTGCCGAAGCCCTGGGCGGCGGTCGCGGGGGCGTCGGCCTTGACCTCGCGGCCCAGGAACCACTGGAGGGAGCAGGTGTTGGCGAGCTGGTCCAGGGCGCTGCCGGACAGGGCGACCGGCTGGTCGCGGTCGCGCAGCGGTACGGCGCTGTGCGTCGGCGCGCGCAGGCCCCACCAGGTGTCGGGGTGGGCGGCGGGCACCATGGCCACCCCGTCGTCGTCGGCGAGCGCGGCGAGGCGGGCCAGGCGGCGGGCGGCGGCGTCGCGCAAGGTGTCGGAGGCGTCCGGGTCGACGGTGGTGGCGCGCAGTTCCGCCACCAGTGCGGAGACGGCGAGGGGGCGGCGGGGGCGGCCGGTGACGTCCTTGGGTTCGACGCCGAGTTCGGTGAGGAAGCGGGAGGGCTGGTCGCCGTCGTCGGCGGGCGTCTTCACGGCGGTGACCACCAGGCGCTCTCGCGCGCGCGTGGCGGCGACGTAGAAGAGCCTGCGCTCCTCGGCGAGCAGGGCGCCGGGGGTGAGGGGTTCGGCGAGGCCGTCGCGGCCGATGCGGTCGGCCTCCAGGAGGGAGCCCCGGCGGCGCAGGTCGGGCCAGAGCCCCTCCTGCACACCGGTGACGACGACGAGCCGCCACTCCAGGCCCTTGGAGCGGTGCGCGGTCATCAGGCGCACGGCTTCGGGCCGTACGGTGCGTTTGCTGAGGGTGTCGGCGGCGATGTCCTGGGCGTCCAGCTCCTCCAGGAAGTTCAGCGCGCCCCGGCCGCCGGAACGCTCCTCCGCGCGGGCGGCGGTGTCGAAGAGGGCGCACACGGCGTCCAGGTCGCGGTCGGCGTTGCGGCCCGCCGCGCCGCCGCGCAGGGCGGCCCGCTCCAGGCGGCCGGGCCAGCCGGTGCCGCTCCACAGCTCCCACAGGGCCTCCTCGGCGGTGCCGCCGCCCGCGAGGCGCTCCCGGGCCTTGCGCAGCAGTGCGCCCAGGTGCTGGGCGCCGCGCGCGTAGGCGGGGTCGTGGGCGACGAGGCGTTCGGGTTCGGCGAGGGCTCGGGCCAGGAGGACGTCGGAGGGCGGCGGCACCTTGTTGCCCGCTTCCCGCTCCTCGTCGCGCAGGGCGCGCCCGAGGCGGCGCAGGTCGGCGGCGTCCATGCCCGCCAGGGGGGAGGCGAGGAGTTCGGCGGCGGTCTCGGCGTCGAGCCAGGAGGCGGCGGGGGGCGCGTCCCCGCCACGGGTGCCGGGCGCGTCCCCGCCACCGGTGCCGGGCGCATCCTCGACGCCAGTGCCGGACGCATCCTCACCACCAGTGCCGGACGCATCCTGCACACCGGTGCTGGGCACCCCCTCACCACCGGTGCCGGGCGCACTCTCACCACCAGTGCCGGACGCATCCTCCTCACCGGTGCCGGGCGCACCCTCACCACCAGTGCCGGAAGCATCCGCATCACCGACGCCGGACACGTCCTGCACACCGGCGCCGGGCGCATCCTGCGCACCGGTGGCCGCGTCCCCGCCCTCCTCGTCCTCCGTGAACGGCGTCCGTGGCCCGTGCGCCAGCGCCGCCCGCGCCACCGCCCGCAGTGCCGTCAGCAGGGGTGTCACCGCGGGCTCGTGCCGCAGCGGCAGGTCGTCGCCGTCGATCTCCAGCGGCACCCCCGCCGAGGTCAGCGCCCGCCGCACCGACGGTATGGTCCGCCCGCCCGCGCGCACCAGCACCGCCATCTCGCTCCACGGCACACCCTCCTCCAGGTGCGCCCGGCGCAGGATGTCCGCGACGTTGTCCAGTTCGGCGCCCGCCGTCGGGTACGTGTTGACCTCGACCCTGCCGCCCTCGCGCACGGGGGCGAGGTCCCGGTGCGCCTGCACGGCGGCCGCCGGGAGCCGGTTCAGCGGCATCCTGCGGGTCAGCAGCCGGGTGGCGGCCAGCAGGTCGGCCCCCGAGCGGCGGGAGGTGGTGAGGACCTCCACGCGGGCCGGGTGGCCGTCCGTACGGCGGAAGGTGTGCGGGAAGTCGAGGATGCCGCCGACGTCGGCACCGCGGAAGGCGTAGATCGACTGGTCGGGGTCGCCGAGGGCCACCAGGGTGCGCCCCTGTCCGGCGAGCGCGTGCAGCAGCCGGACCTGGGCGGGGTCGGTGTCCTGGTACTCGTCGACGAACACGGCGTCGTACGCGGAGGCCAGGCGTCCGGTCGTCGCCTCGCGTTCGGCGAGGAGCACCGCGCGGTGCACCAGTTCGGCGTAGTCCAGGACGCCCTGCATGTCGAGGACGTCGAGGTACTCAGCGAGGAAGGTGGCGGCGGCCTTCCAGTCGGGGCGGCCGATGGTGACCGCGAAGTCGCGCAGCGCCCCGGGCCCGAGTCCCAGTTCGCGGCTGCGGGCGATGACGGCGCGGACCTCGTCGGCGAAGCCGCGGGTGGTGAGGCAGGCGCGCAGCTCGTCGGGCCAGCGCACGTGCGCCAGGCCGGTCCTCTCCAGGTCGATCTCCCCGGCGAGCAGCTCGCGCACCGCCACGTCCTGCTCGGGGCCCGAGAGCAGCCGCAGCGGTTCGCTGAACAGGTCGCTGTCCTGGTGCGCGCGGACCAGGGCGTAGCAGAACGAGTGGAAGGTGGTGGCCTGCGGCGCCTGCCGGGAGCCCAGGCGCAGTGCCATCCGGTCGCGCAGTTCGACGGCCGCCTTGCGGCTGAAGGTCAGGACCAGCACCCTTTCGGGGCGCACTCCGTCGGCGATCCGGGCGGCGACCGCCTCGACGAGGGTGGTCGTCTTGCCGGTGCCGGGGCCCGCCAGGACGAGCAGGGGGCCCTCGGCGTGGTCAACCACCGCGCGCTGCTGTGCGTCCAGCAGAGGAGGGTCCACGCGGCCCGGTGCCGTCCGGATCAGACGGTAGGCACCCGGGGTCCGCTGCCGCGACCGTGGGTAGTGCCGGTACGGCTGGTTCCGGGAGGTCCCCGGGTGGCCCGAGGAAGTGGAGGTGCTCACGTGGATCGCCGGTCCTGGTGGGTGGTGTGCCGGCCGTCTCGCGGCCGTAGGGGGTGACTGTGCCGTACGGGGCCGGTGTGCCGTGCGCGTCCGACGTACCGGGTGCTGTCGACGCTACGCCAGTGAACACACCTGACGCAGCGCCTCCGGGCTCCGCGGGAGCGCACCGGGGTGCGCGGCGGCGTACTCCGTACGGTCTTCGGACTGCCCGTGACGGTGGCCGATGGCGGAAGCTGGGCGGTGTGAGCCCCGCGATCCGCCGCGCACCGGGCCCGGTCTCAGGAGCCGTCGCTCCCGGGACCCGCCCCGGTGCCCGACCCGCCGTCCCACCGGGCCCGCCTCATGTCGAGGCGCGGCAGGTGGCCCTCGGCGCTGCGCGGGGCGGTGCGCAGCGGGGTGCCCTCGGCCCGGTAGTGGTCCAGGGCGCGCAGTTCGTGTCCGGGGAGCAGGCGGCCGTCGGAGCGGACCACGCGCCACCAGGGCACCGCGCCGCCGTACAGGGCCATCACCCGGCCGACCTGGCGCGGGCCGCCCTCGCCCAGCCACTCGGCCACGTCGCCGTACGTCATGACCCGGCCGGGCGGGACCTCCTCGGCGACCGCCAGGACCCGTTCCGCGTACTCGGGCAGTGCGTCGCCCGGGGGCGGTTCCTCACCGGAGGGCAGTGCGTCGCCGGGGGGCAGCTCGTCGCTCATCCGGCCCATCCTGCACCACACCACCGACAACGGGCCGCCCCGCGCCCCGGGAGCCAAACACAGTGGGCCTGCGCCCACGCGCGCGCGTACCGTGCACGAGACGAACGGGGGCCCGGCACCCTGACGCCCCCTGTCATCATCCGGTCATGCCACCATCATCCGGACGGTGACCGGTGAGACGAGAGCAAGAAGAGACGACGATGAAGGAGCAGGACGTGCAGCCTCGACCGGCGGCGGGCGCTCCTGATGCCGTCCCGCGCCCTGAGACGGACGCCCCGCACGGCGGCGGCGAGCAGAGCGACGACGGCCCGCCACGGCCGCAGGAGGCCGCACAGCGGTCTTCCGGAGGGGCGACTCTCGTACGGACGGACACGAGCCATTCGGAACGGGTGTCCGGCGACGAGCCGCTGCTCGCCGCGCGGGTGCACCGGCCCGCCGACCTGGTGCGGCTGCTGTCGGGCCTGTTCGGCATCGTCTGTGTGATCGCGCTGGCGGCGTTCGCGCACGGCACCGCGTCCGGCCTGGAGCAGGACATCATCGACGGCACGGCGCAGACCCCGGTGGTCTTCGTGCGGCTGGCGGGTCTGATCTCCAGCATCGCCGTGCTGATCCTCCCGGTGGGATTCGCGATCGAGCGGCTCATCAAACGCGACGGGCTGCGCATCGCCGACGGCGTGCTGGCGGCCGTGCTCGCGCACGGGGTCGCCCTCGCCACCGACCTGTGGGTCTCCGGCTCCGCCCCGAAGCCCATCCGGGAGGCCCTCACCCGGCTCGCCAGCGACGGCACGGGTCTCACCGACCCGGTGCACGGCTACCTCGCGCCGGTGATCGCGTACATGACGGCCGTCGGGATGGCGCGCAGGCCGCGCTGGCGGGTGGCGCTGTGGGCGGTGCTGCTGCTCAACGCCTTCGCCGTGCTGGTGGGCGGCCAGACGACACCCCTGTCGATCATCGTCACGGTGCTCATCGGCTGGACGGTGGCGTACGCGACCCTCTACGCGGTGGGCTCCCCCAACGTGCGCCCGACCGGGCAGACCCTCCTCGCCGGGCTGCGGCACGTGGGCTTCCGCCCGGTGTCGGCGATGCGCGCCGAGGACGACCCGGACGTGGGCGACAAGGGCGACCGGGGACGGCGCTACATCGTCACCCTGGAGGACGGTCCGCCGCTGGACATCACCGTCGTCGACCGCGAGCAGCAGGCGCACGGGTTCTTCTACCGGGTGTGGCGGCGGGTCACCCTGCGCGGCATCACCCAGCGCCGGTCGATCCAGTCCCTGCGACAGGCGCTGGAGCAAGAGGCGCTCCTGGCGTACGCGGCCATCGCCGCCGGTGCGAACGCCCCGAAGCTGATCGCCACCTCCGAGCTCGGCCCGGACGCCGTGATGCTCGTGTACGAGCACCTGGGCGGCCGGACCCTGGACTCGCTGCCCGACGAGGAGATCACCGACGCGTTGCTGCGCGACGCGTGGCGCCAGGTGGAGGCCCTCCAGTCGCGGCGCATCGCGCACCGCAGGCTGACCGGTGACGCCATCCTGGTGGATCGTTCCGGCACGGTGATACTGACGGACCTGCGGGGCGGCGAGATCGCCGCGGGCGACGTCGTGCTGCGGATGGACGTGGCACAGCTCCTGACGACCCTGGGGCTGCGCGCGGGCGCCGAGCGGGCCGTGGCGACCGCACTGGAGGTGCTGGGCCCCGACACGGTGGCCGACAGCCTTCCCCTGCTCCAGCCGATCGCCCTGAGCCGCTCCACCCGCGCGACGCTGCGCAAGCTGGGCCGCGATCGCGCACAACGGCAGCGCGAGGCGGTGCTGGCGGCGTCGGCGGCGGCCAAGGAGGCCAGGGCGCGGGAGAAGCGGGAGAAGGGCGAGGAGGCGGAGGACGCGCCGGGACGCAAGGCCGTTCGCGCGGAGAAGAAGGCCGAGAAGGAGGCCATCGACGAGGCGCTGGAGGACGCCAGGGAGGAGGACCTGCTCGCTCAGATCCGCCACCAGGTGCTGCTGATCCGCCCTCAGGCTCCGGTGGAGGCGGTCCGCCTGGAGCGCATCAAGCCGCGCACTCTGATCAGTCTGCTGGCAGGCGTCTTCGCCGCGTACATCCTGACCTCGTTCCTCCTGAACAACCCCGTCACCGACGCGTTCGTCTCGATGAAGTGGGGCTGGGTGGCGGTGGCGGTGCTGTTCTCCGCACTCAGCTATGTGGCGGCCGCGATGAGTCTGCTGGGCTTCGTCCCGGAGAAGGTGTCGTTCTGGCAGACCGTCAAGGCGCAGGTGGCGGGTTCGTTCGTGAAGCTGGTGGCCCCGGCAGCGATCGGTGGTGTGGCGCTCAACACCCGCTTCCTACAGCGCGCTGGGGTCCGCCCCGGGCTCGCGGTCGCCAGCGTGGGTGCGTCCCAGTTGTTCGGCCTGGCCAGCCACATCGGACTGCTGATGATCTTCGGCTATGTGACGGGCACCCAGCAGACCTCCTGGGAGAACCCGTCCCGGACGGTGATCGCGGGCCTGCTGACGGCGGCGGTGCTGGCGATGATCGTGACGGCGGTGCCGTTCCTGCGGAAGTTCGTCGTCACCCGGGTGCGATCGCTGTTCGCCGGTGTGGTGCCGCGCATGCTGGATGTGCTCCAGCGGCCGAAGAAGCTCGCCACCGGCATCGGCGGCATGGTGTTGCTGACCGTGGTGTTCGTCATGTGTCTCGACGCCTCGATCCGTGCCTTCGGCGACGGAGACGCCGACCACCTCAGTTACGCCACCGTCGCGGTGGTGTTCCTGACTGCCAACGCGGTGGGTTCGGCGGTACCGACCCCGGGCGGCGTCGGAGCGGTCGAGACCGCGCTGATCACCGCGCTCGGCATCGCGGGACTGCCGACGTCCATCGCGGCGCCTGCGGTGCTGCTGTACCGGCTGCTGACGTTCTATCTGCCCGTGCTGCCGGGCTGGCTGTGCTTCAACTCGCTGACCCGCAAGGGCGCCCTGTAACCACCGTGCGCACCCCGCCCCCTGTCACCTCAAAGACGGTGACAGGGGCACCCGCTTGGACCCCGGCGCGCGCGATCCGGCACCCCACGGCGCACGATGGAGGGCATGGCTACCCCTTCCGCTCTGCGCGCTCCCGCCCTCGCCGCCTCCGTCGTCGTGCTGCTGTCCCTCGCGGGTTGCTCCGACGGAGGCGGGAAGAAGGACGGCGAGAAGCAGGACCTCACCACGCAGAAACTCACGTGGGAGGAGTGCCCGGCCCCCACCGCAGCCCAGGGCGAGGGCACGAAGCCGTCGCCGCTGCCGGGCGGCACCGCGTGGAAGTGCGCCACCATGGAGGCGCCGCGCGACTACGCCAAGCCCGACGGCGAGCGCATCGAACTGGCCCTGATCCGGGCGGAGGCGGCCGACAAGGACAAGCGCATCGGCTCGCTGATCTTCAACTTCGGCGGCCCCGGCGGCTCCGGCGTGACCACCCTGCCGAGCGCCGCCAAGGACTACGAGAAGCTGCGCACCCGGTACGACCTGGTGAGCTTTGACCCCCGGGGGGTGGGCCGCAGCGCTCCTGTGAAGTGCCAGGACGACAAGGCGCTCGACGCGTACTACGCCGAGGACGCCACCCCCGACGACGCCGCCGAGGAGAAGGCGTACGCCGACGGCGTCAAGGCGTACGCGGAGGCCTGCCAGAAGAACTCCGGCAAGGAACTGCCGTACGTGGGCACCACCAACGCGGCCAAGGACCTCGACCTGATGCGCCAGGTGCTGGGCGACGAGAAGCTGCACTACTTCGGCATCTCGTACGGCACCGAGCTGGGCGGCGTGTACGCGCACCTGTACCCGAAGCGGGTCGGCCGGGCCGTGTTCGACGCGGTGGTGGACCCCACCCAGAAGACCGAGCAGAGCTCCCTGGGCCAGGCCAAGGGCTTCCAGCTCGCGCTGAACAACTTCGCCAAGGACTGTGTGGCGCGCGGCGACGACTGCAAGCTCCAGGGCAGCACGCCGAAGGAGATCGAGGACAACATCGTCGCCCTGCTGCAGCGCCTCGACAAGAAGCCGATCCCGGGCGCGGGCGGACGGGAGCTGACGCAGAGCCAGGCCACCAACGGCATCGTCCAGACGCTGTACTCGAAGGAGTTCTGGCCCTACCTGGAGCAGGGCCTCGACGAGGCGGACGGCGGCAACGGCGCGCTGCTGCTGGTCCTCGCCGACGCCATGAACGGCCGCAACCAGGACGGCACCTACAGCAACATCGGGGCCGCCAACGCCGCGATCAACTGCGTGGACTCCAAGGAGCGTTACGACCTGGCTTACGCCAAGTCGAAGGTCGCCGAGTTCAAGGCCGCCTCCCCCGTCTTCGGCGACTTCCTCGCCTGGGGCCTCTCCGGCTGCTCGTCGTGGCCGGTGCCCGGCCAGTGGGAGACCCCCGACGTGAGCGCTCCGGGCGCGGCTCCCATCGTCGTGGTCGGCAACACCGGTGACCCGGCGACGCCCTACGAGGGCGCGCGGAAGATGGCCGAGCAGTTGGGCAAGGACGTCGGCGTCGAGTTGACGTACAAGGGCGAGGGCCACGGCGCGTACAACAGCGGCAGCACCTGCGTGAAGTCGACCGTGGACGACTACCTGCTGGAGGGGAAGGTTCCGGCGGCGGGGAAGGTCTGCGAGTAGGACCGCCCGCAGGGGCGGCCGGGACCGCGCGCAGGGCGGGCCGGACCGGTAACGCCCAGTCACCGCAAGGGATTTCCGTGACTGTCAGTGGTCGACCCTAGGATGTTGGCACTTGCTTTCGATGGCGGGGCAGGTGTCGGAACGTGTGCGTCACGACGCACGGCGGGGGGATCGGTCATGGCACGACGGGGAGCGGGACGCAGCAGGGCAAGTGCCCTGGCGGTGACGGCGGTTCTGCTAACCGTCGCCGTCGGTGGATGCGGTACGAGTACGAAGCCGTCCCGGCCGGAGACGGGCGGCACGGGCACGGCCGCCCCGCCGCCGGGCACCGCGCAGCCGCCCGCCCCGGACCCGACGTCGGCGCTCCCGGCGGCTCTGACCGGGCAGAAGCTGGCCTGGAAGGAGTGCGCCGCGCCGACGAAGGCGCAGGGCAACGAGGCGCAGCGCCCCGGCCAGGAGTGGCAGTGCGCCACCGCCAGGGTCCCGCTGGACTACGCCGCCCCGAAGGGCGAGACCCTCGGCATCGCACTGATCCGGGCGCGCGCGACGGGCGGCGACGGCAAGCGGGTCGGCTCGCTCCTGTTCAACTTCGGCGGGCCCGGCGGGTCGGGGGTGGCGTCCCTGCCGCTGATGGGCGACATGTTCGGGTACCTGCGCGAGCGGTACGACCTGGTGGGCTTTGACCCCCGGGGCGTGGCGGAGAGCGCGGAGGTGGTGTGCCGGGACGACAAGCAGACCGACGTCTCGCTGGCCCTGGACTCCACGCCGGACACCCCCGCCGAGGAGAAGGCGTACTTCGCGGACGCCAAGGCGTTCGGCGAAGGCTGCGCCCGGCGCTCCGGGAAGATCCTCCCGCACGTCGGTACGGACGACGCCGCCCGTGACATGGACGTCCTGCGCCAGGTGCTGGGCGACCGCAAGCTGCACTACTTCGGCTTCTCCTACGGCACCGAACTGGGCGGTGTGTACGCCCACCTGTTCCCGAAGAAGGTGGGGCGGCTGGTGATGGACGCGGTCGTCGACCCGACCGCCGACGGCGTGGCCGGCGCCCGCAACCAGGCCCTCGGCTTCCAGCGGGCCCTGGACAACTACTCCCGGAGCGGCGGTACGAGCGCGAAGGCGGGCACCGAGCGGGTGGTGCGGCTGCTGGAGCGCCTGGACCGGGAACCGCTCCCGGCGTCCGGCGGGCGCAGGCTCACCCAGAGCCTCGCCCTGACCGGCATCATCGCCCCGCTCTACAGCAAGGACAGCTGGCCCACTCTCACCCGCGCGCTGAAGGCCGCGGAGAACGGCGACGGCACCCTGCTGCTCCTGCTCGCCGACTCCTACAACGACCGTGACTCGCAGGGGCACTACAGCACGGCGCACCACTCGCAGCGCGCCGTCTCCTGCGCCGACACCGCGGCCCGGCCGACGGCCGAGCAGGTCCGCGCCACGCACCTCGCGGACTTCCGGAAGGTCTCCCCCGTCTTCGGCCCGTTCCTGGCCTGGGACCTGGCGGGCTGGTGCGCGTCCTGGCCGGTGAAGGGCGCGCACACCGACACGGACGTCTCGGCCCCCGGCGCGGCCCCGGTCCTGGTCGTCGGCGGCACCGGGGACCCGGCGACGCCGTTCGAGGGGTCGCAGCGGATGGCGGAGGAACTGGGCAAGGGCGTCGGCGTGCACGTCACGTTCCAGGGCGAGGGCCACGGGGCGTACCCGACGGGCAACGCCTGCGTGGTGCGGACGGTCAACGCGTATCTGCTGGACGGGAAAATACCGGCGGCGGGCACCGTCTGCTCGTAGTGCCCGCCGCGGGTGCTGCCGGGCGGCCCGTGCGGGCCGCCTGGGGAGGACGTCAGTCCCGGGGGATCTGCCGTGCGGCGAACATGGTCAGGCCGCCGAGGAAGACCAGGCCGAAGCCGCCCGCGACCCACAGGTGGCCGGACTCGGCGCCGGTGGTGGCGAGTTGGGGCACGGGCTGGTTGCGGGGCTTGCCGTGGCCGGGCTTGTGGCCGTGGCCGGTGGGCTTCGTCGGCTTGGTGGGCTTTACCGGGGGCTTGGGCGGGTGGACGACCGTGACGGGTGCGGCCCCCGAAGCGCTGGTGTTGTTGGCCGGGTCCGGGTCGGGGGCGGCCGAGGTGACGGTGGCCCGGTTGTCGATGTCGGCGCCGGTGCCCCGGTATCCGGCGGCCAGCTTCACCTGGAAGGTCCAGGTGAGCGAACTCCCGTCGGCCAGGGGGCCCTTGGGGCCGCAGGTGACGTCCTGTCCGGCGGCCGTGCAGCCGTCCGCCGAGGAGGCGAAGGCGAGGGCGGCGGGCAGCGCGTCGGTCACCTTGACGTCCGGGGCGGCGGCGGGACCGCGGTTGTCGACGGTGATCCGGTAGCCGAAGGTCTGGCCCGGCTTGACCGCCTTGCCGCCCGGCGTCACGGTCTCCTTGCGGATCACGAGGTCGGCCCGCAGCTCCGGGTCGGCCTTCGTGGAGCTGGTGCAGGTCGGCGCGCAGTTGGCGTCCCGGCCCCCGGCGGTGACGGAGGCCGTGTTGTCGAGGGTGCCCGTCGTGCCGGGCGGGACGGTGCCGGTGACGGTGAAGGCGGCCTCCGCACCCGGGGGCAGGTCGACGGCCGCGTCGATGTTCCCGGTGCCGGCGGGTGTGGTGCAGACGCCGCCGCCGGTGGGGGCGCAGGTCCAGGTGAAGTCCTTGAGCGCGGTGGGCAGTTCGTCCTTCACCCGGGCGCCGTTCGCGGCTCCGGGTCCGGAGTTGGTGACCTTCACCGTGTACGTCAGCGGCTTGCCCGGCAGGTACGGGGCGGGGGCCACGCTCTTGGTGATGGCGAGCGCGGAGGTGGGGGCCGCTGCCGCCCACTGGAGGACGACCATGCCGTCGCCGCCGTTGCCCGCCCCGCCGCCGCTGCCCTTGCCCGCGACGTACTGGTCGTCGCCGCTGCGGGCGGCGGTGCCGCCCGTCCCCTGCGCGGTGCTCGGGGTGCCCGCCTCGGTGACCGCGCCGCTGACGCCGGTACCGCCGATGAAGCCGGAGCCTCCGCCGCCGCCGCCGTTGGGGGTGCCGCCGCCGTTCATCTGGCAGGCACCGCCACCGCCGCCGAAGTAGCCGCCGCCACCACCGCCGCCGCCTTCGCCGTCACCCGCGACGTCGGCTCCGTTGCCGCCCTTGAACCGGCTCCCCGCGGCAGCCGGCACAGTGCAGGGGGTGCCGCTGCCGCCGGCCGCTGCCGCGCCGCCCGCCGACTGGGTGCCGCCCCGGCCGGACTTGGTGGCGTCGCCGTCCTGGCCACCGGTCGCCCCGCCGCCGGCGCCGGCGTACGGGGCGGGGTCCGAGCCCGGGGAGGCGCCGCCGCCACCACCGGCGATCATGAGCGGCGTACCGCCGTAGCTTCCGGTCCACAGGGCGCTCATGCCGCCGCCCGCACCGCCCATGGCCTTGTCGGTGGCGGTGCTGCCGCCCTCGCCGCCGCCTCCGTAGGGGGCGATCGTGGAACTGACCTCGCCGCCGCCGCCCGCGGTCACGGTGAGCACCGCACCGGTCGACACGGCGAGGGTACCCCGGGTGAAGCCGCCGCCCGCACCCGCGAGACTGCCCGCGTAGTAGGCCGGGTCCGCCCCGCCGCCACCCGCACCCCACATCCGTACGTCGAGGCTGGAGACGCCCGTCGGGACGGTGAAGGTCTGGTCGGCGCCCGTGTGCTCGAAGCGCACACAGTTCGTGAAACCGGCGGAGGGCGTGCAGTCGACGGCCGCGCGGGCGTGCGCGCCGACGGCCGGGGCGTACGACAGGGACAGCAGCGGGGTGGCGACGAGCATCGAGGACAGCAACAGCGCCTGCCGCCGCCTCCCGGAAACGTGAGTCATGAAGGCGGGACCTCTCGGGGCGCGAAGGACATGAGCGGACAGCCCTACTTATCGCCGCCACCTGCCGCGACGCCCGACCGCCGCTCCGCCCGCTCACTCGTTCGGGTCATGCCGGAGGGGCCGGGCAGCCCACGGCCGCCCGGCCCCTCCGTACACACGACAGGTCTAGTAGACCGGCTTCTCCGGCTCGATCTGGTGGACCCAGCCGATCACGCCGCCGCCGACGTGCACGGCGTCGGCGAAGCCCGCCGACTTCAGCACGGCGAGGACTTCCGCACTGCGGACACCCGTCTTGCAGTGCAGGACGATCTTCTTGTCCTGCGGCAGGCTCTCCAGGGCGGTGCCCATCAGGAACTCGCCCTTGGGGATCAGTTTGGCGCCGGGGATCGAGACGATCTCGTACTCGTTCGGCTCGCGGACGTCGATGATCTCGATCTTCTCGTCGGCGTCGATCCACTCCTTGAGCTGCTTGGGAGTGATCGTCGAACCGGCGGCGGCCTCCTGGGCCTCCTCGGACACGACGCCGCAGAAGGCCTCGTAGTCGATGAGCTCGGTGACGGTCGCGTTCGGGCCGCAGACCGCGCAGTCGGGGTCCTTGCGGACCTTGACCTGGCGGTACTGCATCTCCAGGGCGTCGTAGATCATCAGGCGACCGACCAGCGGGTCGCCCACGCCGGTCAGGACCTTGATGGCCTCGGTGACCTGGATGGAGCCGATCGACGCGCACAGCACACCGAGCACGCCGCCCTCGGCGCAGCTGGGGACCATGCCCGGCGGCGGGGGCTCCGGGTACAGGCAGCGGTAGCAGGGACCGTGCTCGGACCAGAAGACCGAGGCCTGGCCGTCGAAGCGGTAGATCGAGCCCCATACGTACGGCTTGTTCAGCAGCACGCACGCGTCGTTGACCAGGTAGCGCGTCGCGAAGTTGTCCGTGCCGTCGACGATCAGGTCGTACTGGGAGAAGATCTCCATCACGTTCTCGGCTTCGAGCCGCTCTTCGTGCAGGACGACGTTCACGTACGGGTTGATGCCGAGGACCGAGTCCTTGGCGGACTCCGCCTTCGAGCGGCCGATGTCGGCCTGGCTGTGGATGATCTGGCGCTGCAGATTCGATTCGTCGACCTCGTCGAACTCGACGATGCCGAGCGTGCCGACGCCTGCGGCGGCCAGGTACATCAGGGCAGGGGACCCGAGGCCGCCGGCGCCCACAGCGAGCACCTTGGCGTTCTTCAGGCGCTTCTGCCCGTCCATCCCGACGTCCGGGATGATCAGGTGGCGGGAGTACCGACGGACCTCGTCGACGGTGAGCTCGGCAGCGGGCTCGACCAGGGGTGGCAGCGACACGGGAACTCCGGTGGTCGGTCAATCAATACGGTTGTTCGTCGTGTAACACTGCCACGCCCCTTCTCATTCCGAGACACCCGGTCCGATGCGCGAGACGATTTCGTCCCAGTACCCGGGCAGGGCCTCCCAGGGGCTGCCGACCGGGTCGTCGGTGCCCGCCCGCTCGGTCCGGTCGGTGAACCAGATGGTGCCCGCCCCCTGCCAGCGGGCGATCCGCAGCGCCTCCTCCAGATGTGTGCGCGGCACCCCGTGCACCAGGTGGCAGAAGCGGGAGGCCGGGTAGGCGGCCGTCCACTGAGCCGCCTGGGACCAGCGGTAGTCCGTCCACGGCCCGGAGAAGGTCACCAACTGGTCGGCGGTCTCGGCGTATCCGGCGTACGGATGGGTGCCGTGGCCGAGGACGAGACGGCCGCCGTCGAGGGCGTTCGTCCCCTCCAGCATCGACCGCAGGGTGGCGGTCAGCCGCCGGGTTTCGGACAGTTCGTCCCGCTCTGTGGGACAGCGGTCGAGATAGAAGCCGTCGACCCGGTACCAGTCCAGGAAACGCTGGGCGTCGGCCACCAGCTCGCCGAACGCCCGTGCCCCGTACGTCATGTCCAGGTGTCCGAGCACCCGCAGGCCCGCGTTGCGCAGTCGCCCGGAGGCGTCGAGGCAGTGCGGGTCGGGGCGCGCGCCGGGCCCGTCGGCGACGTTGAGCACCGTCCAGTGCAGGGGCGCCGTGCTTCCGGGGCCGGAGTGCAGCCGCGAGAAGCGCAGCAGTTCGGCCCACTCGACCGGTGCGAGCAGCGGGTGCGCGTAGCCCGGGACACCGATCCCGAGCCGGTCCGCCCCTATGGCGGGGCGGACGGCGCCGGAGGTGCTCAGATGCGGCACGCCGCCTCCATCCAGATGTCCGCGAGCGACTCCTCCAGGTTGATCCGGGGCCGCCAGCCGAGCCGGTCGCGGGCGGTGCGCACGTCGGCCTGCTGCCAGCTTCCGCAGCCGTCGGGGTACGGGTACGGGGCCGCCCCGAGGTGTTCGGTGAGGGCGTCTCCGGAGCGGGGGGCGCCGATGGTGGGCACACCGCCGTTGCGGACGGCGGCGCTGGCGGCCGCGGAGCTGGAGTACCCGCTGGGGGCGTCCAGTTCGTGCAGGGCGCCGCCGTATCCGGCGACCCGGGCGAGGACGGCGGCGGCGTCGCGCAGTCGTACCGCGCGTCCGGTGCCGATGTTCACGACGCCCTGTGCGGCGGACAGGGAGGCGGCGTGCACGGCGCGCGCCACGTCCCGTACGTCGACGAAGTCGCGCTGCACGCCGAGCCCGGAGAGCTTGAGTTCGCCGTCGCCGGACTGCATGGCCCGGCGCATCGCCTCGGCGAGGCGGCCGAGTGGCGATCCGGCGGGCGTGCCGGGCCCGACCGGCGAGAACACGCGCAGCACGACGGCGTCCAGGCCCGAGCCGAGGACCAGCTCGGTGGCGGCCAGCTTGCTGACGCCGTACGGTCCGCCGGGGCGCGGCACGGCGTCCTCGGCGGTGGAGGAGCCGGGCTGGGAGGGCCCGTACTCGGCGGCACAGCCGAGCTGGACCAGGCGCGCCCCGCAGCCGCTGCGGCGGAGGGCCTCGCAGACGGTGGCGACGGCGACGGTGTTGTGCCGGGTGAGGTCGCGGGCGCCGCCCCGGGTGGCACCGGCGCAGTTGACGACGACGCCGGGATGCACGGCGTCCAGGAACCGGGTCAGGGCGCCGGGGCTGCCGGTGGCGAGGTCGAACCGCACGTCGGCGTCGTCGCCCCGCCCGAGGGCGGTGAGTTGGACGGCGGGGTCGGCGAGGAGCCGGTCCGCGACGAAGCGGCCGAGGTATCCGTTGGCGCCGAGCAGGAGGACCCTCATCGTGCCTCCTCCCCTCGGTGCCGACGGGCGCGCACGGACTGCACGGACACAGGGGGTGGGGGGGTCATGTGACGTTCTCCTTGAGGGTGTTTGTACGGGTGCTGCGGGTGTGACGGGGTGGTGCTGCGGCTGCCTCGGCGTCGGCTCCGGGGCTGCCAGGGGGGTGGCTCGGTCGGGTCGTACGGACGTAGGGGTCGTACGACGGAGGGGGCGGGCGGCAGGGCGATCGCGGTGCCGCTGTGCGCGCGGGACACACCGGGGGCGGGTGGGCCCGCGCGCTGTCGCGCCGCGTGGTCAGTCGCGCCGCCCCGCGTGTGCGGAGGCCCGAGACAGTGCGACGGCGGCATGGGCGAGGAGGCCGAGGGCCGCGGCGCCGCAGGCGGCGGCCGGGACGGCTCCCGTGCCCCACTCCCGCACGACGGCCCGCACCGGCTCCGCCAGGGCCGCACAGCCGGGCAGCCGGGACGCCGACAGGGCGGCGAGGGCGAGGACTTCGACGGTGCAGGCGGCGGTGAGTCCGGCCGCGCCCGCCCCGGGCATCCCGTGCACGGCGAGCAGTCGGGCCAGGAACAGCAGGGACCCGACGGCCAGCGAGGACACCGCGAAGGCACCGCCGAAGCCGAGCCCGGCAGCCGCGTACAGCAGCATCGTCAGCGTCACGGCGTACAGGCCGAACACCCCGAACAGCAGCGGCCGCACCGCCGCCCCGAAGTCCTCGGTGCCCCGGCTCACGCTGAGCCTGCGGCGGGCCTGCACGGACAGCAGCCGGGCGCACCAGGCGGCGGGTGCCAGGGCGGCGGTGAGCCCGAGGAGGGTGGCCGGTTCCGGTGCCCAGAGGGGGCCGTCGCCGAGCAGCCGGTTCAGTACGCCGTCGCCCAGGACCGCGTACAGCAGCAGCCAGCAGGAGCGTGTCCACGGCGCGTAGCCGTCGGCCCGCAGCGGTCCGCGCCGCAGGCACAGGGCGACGGCGGCGAGCGTGGCCGGCGCCCCGGCGGCGGCGACCGCGATCCTGGCGCCGCCGGTCAGCCGGTCCGCGCCGAGCAGGGTGAGGGCGCACAGGACACCGGGCAGCAGTGCGGACGCCGCCCAGGCGGCCGGGAGCGCGTCGCCGGGCGCCGGGGGCTGCGGGGCGTGCCGGGCCGAGGTGTCCTCCTCGTCGGCACGCGGCACGCGGGCGTAGAGCTCCTCGGCGAGGGAGAAGACGTCCCGGTGCCGGAAGCGGGCGGCGGTGCGGTCGGTGACGCCGTGCGCTTCGAGGCCCGCGGCGATCTCCAGGGGGTCGACGGCCCGTTCGCACAGTTCGCGGTGGCGGTGCATGAGCACCTTGACCGGGTCGGCGGGCCCACTGCGCGACGCGCTCACCCGCACACCGGTGCCGGCGTCCTTCCGAGCGCCGGCACCGGTGCCGGCGCGAGCATCCGTGCCGGTGCCCGAACGAGCACCGGCACCGGCGTCGAGAGGCACCGGCTGCACCGGGACCGAAGCCGTCGTGGACCGCATCGCGGACACGTCGGTGCCCTGGGCAGGGGTCTCCGCCATGCCCGTCGCGTCTGCCGTCTGCGTGGTCATGTGCGTGCCTCCCGTACGGGGTCGGTGGTGTCGGACAAGTACTCCGCGTGCGGCGGATCGGGTTCGGCCAGGACGGCCACCGCGGCGAGCGGCTCCCCGGACAAGGCCCCGGGCAGGGCCCCGGGCGGGGTCCCGGGCGGGGTCCCGGGCGGGGTCCCGGTCTCCTCGGGCGTCTCGTACGCCGCCCAGCTCGGCGTGCGCCCGAAGTCGAGCGGCGCACCGCCCGTCCAGGTGCCCGGCACATACGCCTCCGCCGGGAACTCGAACGGCAGGGGATCGGCGTCCCGTGTCTCCCTGCGCACCGGGCAGTGCGAAACCAGCTCCAGGTAAATGCCGCGAAATGCCGCGAGGTTCTGCTCGACGGTGAACAGTTCGAGCGCCCTTGCGCGCCCCGCCGCCCCCAGGCGCGCCCTGCGCTCCGGGTCCCGCAACAGCGCGAGGCAGGCGTCCGCGAGGGCGCGGGGGTTGCGCGGCGGCACCACCAGGCCCGTACCGCCGATGACTTCGACCACCGCGCCGACGTCCGTGGAGACGGTGGCCCGTCCGCAGAACATCGCCTCGACGAGGCCGATGGGGAAGCCTTCCACCACGCTGGAGAGCACGACCACGGAGCCCGCCGCGTACGCGTCCGCCAGCTCCGGGGCCCCCGGCCCGCCGATCTCCTCGAAGGAGACCGGGCTCTCGCCCTCGGCGTACGCGTCGGCGGCCTCGTCGGGGAAGAGCTGGGCGGCCAGCGCCCGGCAGTGCGCCAGGTATCCGCGCGCGGTGCGGTCGGGCTCGGCGATCGGCGCGGCGATGATCCGCAGCCGCACGTCCGGCTCGGCCCTGCGCACCGCCGCGAAGGCGTGCAGCAGCGCCACCAGGTCCTTGGTGGGGTCCACCCGGCCCACCCACACCAGCGTGCCGTCCGGGCCCGCCCCGGGCCCGCCGGGAGTGGCCGCCTCCCCCATGGCCTCCCCCGTGGCCTCCCCGACGGTCGCGAACCGTTCGGAATCCATCCCCGGGTACACCGTGCGCAGCTTGGCGCGGTCGGCGCCGCAGCGCTCCTGCCAGCGCCGGGCGTGCGCGTTGCCCGGGGTGATGACGGCGGCCTGGGCGTACACCTCGGCGGCCAGCAGCCCCTGGAAGGAGGCGAGCAGCGTCCGTACGGAAGCGCTCGACTCGGCCTCCTGCGCGGCCAGGTAGTGCGCCCGCAGCTGCACCCCGTACTCGGTCACCAGCAGCGGCACCCCGAAGAAGCGCTTGGCCAGCAGCCCCGGCAGCGCCGCCGTGCCGCCCGAGGCCGCGTGGCACAGGTCGACGGCTCCCAGGCCACCCTCCCCGGCGTCGTACCAGTCGAGCGAGAGGGGGCGCAGGGTGCGCTCCAGGAAGTCGGCGAAGGCCAGGTAGTCGGGCACTTTCGCGATCTGTACGACCCGGGGTGCGCCCGGCGCGCGACAGGCGCGCTCCAGCGCACGCACGGCGCGTTCGGAGCGCAGCGCGGTGTGCAACCCGCCCTTCTCACGGGCGAGTTCGGCCAGCCCGTACAGCCCGGCGGAGAAACGCTCCGCCACCGTCGGGCCGTCCCCCGCCGTCTCCCCCGCGCAGACCGCCGAGACCAGTTCCCCGAAGTGCTCGTCGAAGCGGCGCCGTTCGCGCCGCCCGTGGGTGCGGGCGCCGAGGCGTCCGTACGAGGTCCTGAAGTCGGCCTCGGAGACCCACAGCGGGGCGGTGCGCACCCGCTGCACCTGCGGCGGCAGTTCCAGCCACCCCTGCTCCTCCTGGTCCGCGCTGCGGCTCAGGGCGTAGAGGTCGAACGCATGCCGCGCGAGCCCGCGCACAAGCCGGTCGCACCAGAACCTGGATTCACCGGTCGCATACGGGTAACCACCCTCCGTAAGCAGTCCGATCCGCACGTGTACACCCCCGATCTCCCTTGTGGGCAGCCGCCGTTGATCCGGCGACTCGCAGCGGGACCGACCGTATGCGGACATGCCGGTGCTGCGACGGACGGTTGTCCATCGCACCACCGGAAGGGGTGAAGAGTCGTAACTTTCCTGCGCGGGTCGCGTTTGGTCGCGCTAGAGAGGTGTGTGCACGCGCGCGAGCCCCTGCGGTCGCGCGCAGGAGCCCGCGGGCCCGCGCGTCAACTCTCCGGGTGCACCCATGCGTTGGGGCGGCACTTCTTGTCGCCGGTCTCCAGCGTCTTCGTCTGCTGCATCATCACCGGTGCGAGTGCGCCGTCCTGGGAGCAGATCTCGTGGTTGTGCCCGAGCCGGTGACCGACCTCGTGGTTGATGAGCATCTGCCGGTACGGGAAGAGCAGCGCGTCGCCGAAGGTCTCCGAACCCCCGGCCCAGCGGAAGGCGTTGATCATGACGCGCTCGGTGCGGGCGGAGTCGCAGGAGACGTTGCGCGAGAGCGTCTCCAGGCCCGACTTCTCGCACCAGATGTCGGTGGTGACCGGGGACGCGAGCGTCACCACGAAGTCGGCCTTCTCCGTGGACACCCGCTCGAACGACATCCGGCCGTCCCCGGCCCAGCTGCGCTTGTCGTTCAGCGTCCGCTGCACGGCGTCGGCGAAGAACTTCCCGTCGAGCCCGAGGTCCTTCTCCACGTCCACGCGGTAGCGGAAGTGCTTGGCCCCCTTGCGCGGCGCGGCGGCCTCCCCGGGCACGGTGTCGAAGGCGTTCGGCCCACGCTGGTCGGCGGCCATCGGCAGCTTCTGCGCCATGCGCTGCTCGTACGACAGTCCGGTGGCCGGAGCCTTCTTCAGCTCGTTGCCCTGCGGAGCGGTGCGGTCCTTGTCGCGCGAGGGGTCGTCGGCGCCGTCACGGTCGACGACACCGGCACCGGCGGCCTTGTCCTTCGGTCCCGACGACGATCCCGGGCCCGTCACCATGACCGCGAGCGCCGCTGTCACCGCCGCGGCGGAGACGCCGATGACGGTACGGGCCAGCCAGCGCCCGGAGCGGGGGGCCGTGCCGTCGGAGTCGTCGGCACCCGCGTGCAGGGCCTCTGCGTCGCCCCAGTCGGTGACGGCGTCGTACGGGTCACGGGGACCTGCCGTACGGGGCTGCGGCTGCGGTTCCTCGAAGGCCTCGACGAAGTCGCGGCGCGGCCCGGGAGCGCGCTGCCCCGGACGCCGCTGCGCGGGAATGCGCGCACCGACACCGATCCCGGCGGGCGGCTGCGGCTGCGGCTGCGGACGTGTCTGCGGCTGTGTCTGCGGCGCCCCGACCCAGTCGCCGTAGCGCCCGCTGCCGGTGTCGGTGACGGCACCCGAGCCGGCGCCCAAGCCCGAACCAGCACGAGCACCGGCACCGGCACCGGCACCAGCACCAGCACCAGCACCAGCACCAGCACCGGTGATTCCATGACGTCCGCCGCCGGTATCCCCCCAGCCCCCGCCCGGTTCGCGCTGCTCGGGGTGTCCGCCGCGCACCGGTGCCTGCGGTCCCCCCGCGAGGTGGCGCGGCTGAAAACGGGGCACCGGGCCGGTGTCCTGGTAACGCGCTGTCGCGCCGGTGTCCTGGACTCGCGGTATCGCCCCTGTGTCGACGCGCGGTATCGCCCCTGTGTCACCGCGGCGGCGTCGCCCGGTGCCGGGTGCGGCGGGCGCACCTGCGACACCTCGGGTGGCGGCGGCGCCGCCGGGTATGCCAGGCGTCTCGTCGGCACCCTTCGGTGCGGCGCCTCGGCGGCTGTGACGTCCCACGCGGCGGATCAGCTCCTTGTTTCCGTGTGCTCTGCGTTGTGCGGGTCCGCCTGCGCCGACGACCCCACGGGGGCGGCGGGGGCAACGGGGGCATGCGTCTGCAGCAGTCCCAGGAACGCCTCGGCGACCTCCTCGGGGTACTCCATCATCGCCACATGTCCCGCGTCCGGAAGGGCCAGGAGCCGGGAATCGCGGAAAGCCGCCGAGGCCTTGCGCGCCATGCGGAAGGACACCAGCTGGTCGCGCCCGCCGTACACCAGCAGGGTGGGCGCGAGCACCCGCTCCGCCTGCTTCCACAGTCCGTGCTGGCCACCGAGGGTGTACGCGTCCACGATGCCCCGCGCGGAACGGGTCATCGCGTCCCAGAAGTACGGCAGCTGGAGCCGCCGTTCCATCTCCTCGACGGCGGCCCGGAAGCCCTCCTCGGAGACCCGGGAGGGATCGCCGTAACACAGGCCCGTCACGCCGCGCGTGCGCTGTTCGGCCGTCCAGTCGCGGCTGAGCCTGGCGAAGAGCCCGGCGACGCCCGGGATCGCGAGCAGCCCGGTGGGGACGGCGGTCTTCTGCACCCGCAGCTCCGGCAGGGCGGGCGACACCAGGGTGAGCGTGCGCACCAGGTCGGGGCGGACGGCGGCGACACGGGTGGAGACCGAGCCGCCGAGGGAGTTGCCGAAGAGGTGGACGGGGCCGCGGCCACGGGCGTCGAGGAAGCGGATGACGGCGCGCGCGTGCCCGGTGACCGAGTAGTTGCCGTCGTCGGGCGGCGGGGAGTCGCCGAACCCCGGCAGGTCGAGGGCCTCGCCGTCGACCACGCCGTCGAGCAGCGGCATCAGCGCCGACCAGTTCTGCGAGGAGCCGCCGAGCCCGTGGACGTACAGCGCGGGCGGCAGGCCCTGCTGCGCCGGAGGCCGGGAGCGCACGTTCAGCGTCAGACCGGGCAGGGAGACGGTCCTCAGTTCCTCCCCCTCGGCGACCCTGACGGCACTGACCATCGGCAACGGGGCGGCCGCGGTGCTGGATTCCGGCAGATCGGTCGAAGACATGGCGCCAATGTTACGAGACGATCACGCAGGGGCTCGTGTGTTCGCGGTCACAGACTCCCCCTCGTGCGCCCCCCGACCGCATGGCGCGCGCCCCCGCGCGCTCCTACGCTCGAAAGAGGACGTGCGCCCGCACATGACGGGCCGCGCGCCGGAAAGGCGGAACACCATGACTGTGGACCCCACCGAACCGGACGACTTCCGCGCGGACCCCGCCGAGTCGGCGGCCCTCGCCCCCGAGACGCCCGAGGCGGACGCCGCCGAGCAGCACACCGACGTACGACAGGAGACGGACGACCCCCTTCCGCCACTCGACCCGGGCTCCGCGAACCCGGCGGACGTCGCGGAACAGGCGCGCGTGGTGGCCCTCGACGAGGACGACTACCGCTGAGACGGGGCAGGGCCCACCGCCGGACCGACCCGGCGGCCACCGCGAGACCGTGCGGGACCGAGACCGTGCGGGACCGAGGCCGGGGCCACCGCTGAGCGGGCCCACTTCTCCGCATTTCGGCCCACTGATCACCCTTCACTCGGTGTCCGCTCCGTGAAATTCTCCGTCCGCACCGCGCACAGGGGGGTTACCGAAAAGTACGATGGCGGCGCGGCGCACATCACACGGAACAGCCGTGCGGTGAGAGGTCCGTGAACTTGAAAGACATGGGAGGCGGCGTGACAGCCACCGAGCAGACAGAGGCGGCACGTCCGCGGGGCACCCGCCTGCCACGCCGAGCCCGACGCAACCAGCTCCTGGGCGCGGCCCAGGAAGTGTTCGTGGCGCAGGGCTACCACGCGGCCGCGATGGACGACATCGCCGAGCGCGCCGGAGTCAGCAAGCCGGTGCTCTACCAGCACTTCCCCGGCAAGCTGGACCTGTACCTGGCGCTGCTGGACCAGCACTGCGAGTCGCTGCTCCAGGCGGTCCGCACGGCACTCGCCTCGACCACCGACAACAAGCTGCGCGTCGCCGCGACCATGGACGCCTACTTCGCGTACGTCCAGGACGAGGGCGGCGCCTTCCGCCTGGTCTTCGAGTCCGACCTGACGAACGAGCCCGCCGTGCGCGAGCGCGTGGACCGGGTCTCGCTCCAGTGCGCGGAGGCCATCAGCGAGGTCATCGCCGAGGACACCGGCCTGTCCAAGGACGAGTCGATGCTGCTGGCCGTGGGCCTGGGCGGGGTCTCGCAGGTGGTGGCCCGCTACTGGCTGTCCAGCGGCAGCACCATCCCGCGCGACCAGGCGGTCCAGCTCCTCACCTCGCTGGCCTGGCGGGGCATCGCGGGCTTCCCGCTGCACGGCTCCGAGCAGCACTGACGCCGATGCGCCGACGCCGGGGCGTGTTCGCTCCCGGCGTTGCCCGGAAAGCGAATGACGTGCTCTCTCCGGGCTAATGTGTCTGAACGTACGGCGCGGTGGACCGCGCCGACCCAGATCGTCGGAGGGACATAGCCGTGGAGGTCAAGATCGGCGTGCAGCACGCACCCCGGGAGATCGTTCTGGAGAGCGGGCAGTCTGCCGAGGAGGTCGAGCGCGCCGTGGCCGACGCGCTGGCCGGCAAGGCACAGCTGCTCAGCCTGAACGACGAAAAGGGCCGCAGGGTCCTGGTGCCGGCGGACCGCATCGCCTACGTGGAGATCGGCGAGCAGGCGCAGCGTCGAGTGGGCTTCGGCGCCCTCTAGTACGCGTCACACAGGTACGTGCGCAGGGCCCGGCGGGATCAACCCGCCGGGCCCTGCGCACGTCTGCCCTCCTGACGGCCCCGGAACCCCCGAAGCGGCCCCCGAAGCAGCCGGGAGCGGCCCCGAAGGCTCCCTCGCCGAAGGGCCGTTCGTGGTCCCGGGCCGTTGGGGAGGGTTGCATTCCGCACCCTCCGGGTAAGACGGGCTACGACCCATTTGCCCACGTTGCAGTGCACAGGAGGGAACCGCGTTGATCTTGGAAGCTCTCGGCTCCGTCATCCTTGGCCTCGCCCTCGCGTGGGCGGCCGTCTCCCGGCTGCCCGAACGCCTGCCGTCCCGCCCGCTGGTGCTCACCGCGGGCCTCTTCGGCGCCCTGTTCGGCGCCTGGCTGACGCATGCGGCCGTCGGCCCCGGACACCCCTTCGCGACCCTCGTCGGGGCGGCCGCGGTGGGAGCGGTGTCGCTCTCGCTGCTGCTGCGCCCCACCGGACGCATCCGCCGCCGATCGGCCGCGGCGTAGCGACGGGGCCCGTCCGGTGGACGGGCCCCGCTCTGCTGCGCCGTCGGCGCAGGGCACTACGTATCAAGAAATCCGCAGGTCAGGCGGCCCGTCCCAGCGCCGCCAGCCGTCCGGGTCACCCAGCGCAGCCAGCCGCGCGGTTCAGGCCGCCAGTCCCAGCGCCGCCATCCGCTTGGTGTGCGCCTCGGTGATGCGGGAGAACATCCGGCCGACCTCCGCGAGGTCGAAGCCGTCCGCCACGCCGCCCACCAGCATGGTCGACAGCGAGTCGCGCTCGGCCACCACGCGCTGCGCCTGCGACAGCGCCTCGCCCATCAGCCGCCGCGCCCACAGCGCGAGCCGCCCGCCGACCCGCGGGTCGGCCTCGATGGCGGCACGCACCTTCTCGACGGCGAAGTTGCCGTGCCCGGTGTCGTCGAGGACGGCGAGCACGAGGGAGCGGGTGTCGGTGTCCAGGCGGGCGGCGACCTCGCGGTAGAAGTCACTGGCGATCGAGTCGCCGACGTACGCCTTGACCAGGCCCTCCAGCCAGTCGGACGGGGCGGTCAGGCGGTGGAAGTCGTCGAGGGGCTTGGCGAAGGGCTCCATGGCGGCGGTCGGCTCGGAGTCGATGGCCGAGAGGCGGTCGCGCAGGCGCTCGAAGTGGTGGAACTCGGCGGAGGCCATCTTCGCCAGTTCCGCCTTGTCGCCCAGCGTCGGCGCCAGCTTCGCGTCCTCGGCGAGCCGCTCGAAGGCCGCCAGCTCGCCGTACGCGAGGGCGCCGAGGAGGTCGATCACCGCGTCGCGGTAGGTCGGCTCCACGGAGGCCGTGGCCCAGTCCTGGGCGGCAATTCCGGTGGGTGCGGGGGCTTCGGTCGCGGCGGGTTCGGCGGGGGTGTCAGGCGTCTCCATAAACCGCACAATAGCCCGCGCGCAGGGGGGCGTAAGGGCCTGGTCAGACGAGCAGGCGTACACCGCCGTCCCACCATTCCTACGAATTCACCCAACACACATGCGCGAATCCGGGGTACAGTGGTAATGCGCCTGCTGAGCATTCCCCGCGTACGCACCCTGGTGCGCGCGCTCTGTGCAGGCCATCCGAATGAGGATGCCCGGTCGGTGGCCCGATCGGCTCCGACCCGACAGCCCTCCGTGCGCGCGGTGCACAAGCACTTCCGCAGACGAGGGAACCCTCAGCGACACGAGCGCTAGAGCAATGGCAGTGGTCCCGCGCCACCCGGTCCTCCCAAGGCCGGATGAGACCCAGGCACGGTACGACCCCCGTTGTTCGCCTTGAGTCGCGTCTCACAGAAGAGGCAGCACCCTGACTACGTTCCGTGACCTCGGCATTCTCTCCGAGACGGCCGAAGCCCTTGAGGCAGTCGGCATCACGTCCCCCTTCCCCATCCAGGAGATGACGCTCCCCGTCGCGCTTTCGGGCAGCGACGTCATCGGCCAGGCCAAGACCGGTACGGGCAAGACCCTCGGTTTCGGTCTGCCGCTCCTTGAGCGCGTCACCGTTCCCGCGGACGTCGAGGCGGGCCGGGCCAAGCCCGAGCAGCTCACCGACGCCCCGCAGGCCCTCGTCGTCGTACCGACCCGCGAGCTGTGCCAGCAGGTCACCAACGACCTGCTGACCGCCGGCAAGGCGCGCAACGTGCGTGTCCTGGCCATCTACGGCGGCCGCGCGTACGAGCCGCAGGTCGAGGCGCTCAAGAAGGGCGTCGACATCATCGTCGGCACCCCGGGCCGCCTGCTCGACCTGGCCGGCCAGCGCAAGCTGGACCTGTCCCACATCCGCGCCCTCGTCCTCGACGAGGCCGACGAGATGCTGGACCTCGGCTTCCTCCCGGACGTCGAGCGCATCATGAACATGCTGCCGCCCAAGCGGCAGACCATGCTCTTCTCCGCGACCATGCCCGGCGCCGTCATCGGCCTGGCCCGTCGTTACATGTCGCAGCCCACGCACATCCGCGCCACCGCGCCGGACGACACGGGCGCGACCGTCGCGAACATCGCGCAGCACGTCTTCCGTGCCCACAACATGGACAAGCCGGAGCTGGTCTCCCGCATCCTCCAGGCCGACGGCCGCGGCCTCGCGATGATCTTCTGCCGTACCAAGCGGACCGCCGCCGACATCGCCGAGCAGCTGGAGAAGCGCGGCTTCGCGTCCGGCGCCGTGCACGGCGACCTCGGCCAGGGCGCCCGCGAGCAGGCGCTGCGCGCCTTCCGCAACGGCAAGGTCGACGTGCTGGTCTGCACCGACGTCGCCGCCCGCGGCATCGACGTCGAGGGCGTCACGCACGTCATCAACTACCAGACGCCCGAGGACGAGAAGACCTACCTGCACCGCGTCGGCCGCACCGGCCGCGCGGGCGCCAAGGGCATCGCCGTCACCCTGGTCGACTGGGACGACATCCCGCGCTGGAAGCTCATCAACAAGGCGCTGGACCTCCCCTTCGACGAGCCGGAGGAGACGTACTCCACGTCCCCCCACCTGTACGAGATCCTCTCCATCCCCGCGGGCACCAAGGGCATACTGCCCCGGGCCGACCGTACCCGCGCCGGTCTGCGCGCGGAGGAGCTGGAGGACCTGGGCGAGACGGGCGGCCGCGGCCGCAAGTCGGCTCCCGCAGCCGCTGCCACGGTCGTCGAGGAGCGCCCGGCGCGCACCCGCACGCCGCGCCAGCGCCGCCGCACCCGCGGCGGCTCGGACCTGGATGCTGCCGCTCCCGCGGCCGTGACCCCCGAGACCCCTGCCGCCACCGAGACCGCCGAGGCCCCGGACGCGTCGGAGCCGCGCACGCCGCGCCGCCGTCGCAGGACGCGGGCGACCGCGGTGGCTCCGGTCGTCGCCGAGGCCGTGGTGGCCGAGGCTCCGGTCGCTGAGGCTCCGGTGGCCGAGGAGGCCGCCCCGAAGGCGCCGCGTACCCGTACGCGTGCCCGGAAGACCGCCGAGCCGGTCGAGGCCGCTGTCGCTGCCGCGCCGGTGGCCGAGGCCCCGGTGGCCGAGGAGGCCGCTCCGGCCAAGAAGACCACCCGGAAGCGGACCGTGAAGGTCACCGCCCCGGCGCCGGAGGCCGACGAGGTCCCGGCGAAGCGTCCCACCCGTGCGCGGGCCCCCCGGGCCAAGGCGGCGCCGGTCGTCGAGGCGACCCAGGTGGTCGAGGCTCCGGTACGTCCGCGGCTGAAGCGCCCGGTGCGGGCGCGGGTCTCGGCGGAGCCGGAGGTCGACTTCCAGATGGCCCCGATGCCGGAGCCGGAGCCGACGCAGCCCCGTCGTCGTACGTCGACGCGTGCGTCCTCCACGAAGCCGAAGACGGAGAAGCCGAAGGCGACCGAGTCGGCTGCGGAGGGCGAGGCGAAGCCGCGTCGCCGCCGCGCGACGCGGAAGCCAGCGGCGCAGCAGGAGAGCTGACGCGCGCGCTCGTCTGTGCCGGTGATGGCCCCGCCCCCTCTTACGCAGGGGGCGGGGCCATCGTCATGTGTACGGGTACGGGGGTGGGCCGGGGCCCCTTGGGACGTGCGCCCGGCGCAGGTGCGGGGCCAGGGGCGGCACCGGGCTGGGCCGGGAGCGGGAGGGGCCGCCCCCTTGCCCGCCCGTCCCGCCCCCGGGGGGCGGCCCCGCCGCCCAAGGCGGCTAGGGAGAGGAGGTGAGGCGGCCCCGCCGCCCAAGGCGGCTACGGGGAAAGGGGGAGGGCGGCCCCGCCGCCCAAGGGGGCTGGGGGAAGGGTGGGGGCGGCTTCGCCGCCCGGCGGGGGGATGGTGCCCGGAGGGCATCCATCCAGGGGCGCGGGGAACTGCGCGACCAGCCACGACGCACCCGCACGGAACCGAGACCCCCACCGCCCCGCACGGACCGCCCCCCACCCCCAGCCCCTCACCCGTGCCGGGACCAGAACGCCGCGACCGCCTCCGCCGTCTCCTCGGGCCGATCCGTGTTGGGCGAGTGCCCCGCCCCCGCGACGACCGTCCGCCACGCCCCCAGCCGGACCGCCATCTCGTCCAGCAGCGCCACCGGCCACGTGTCGTCCACCGTCCCCGAGACCACGTGCAGCGGCAGCCCCGTGCCCCGCACCTCCGCGACCCGGTCCGGTTCCACCGTGAGAGCGCGGCCCGTCGCGATCAGCTGGGCGGGACTGTGCAGCAGCCAGCGGTGCCGCAGGGCGGCCTCCAGGGCCGGGTCCTGCGCCTCCCGCGCCGCCTCCTTGGTCTCCTCCGGTGCGGGCGTCTCCATGGCCTGCATCGCGTCCCAGACCTCGCTCATGGTCATGAACCCGAGGGCCTGGGTGAGCAGCGCGGCCTTCTCCTGCTGAACCGGATCGATCTCGGCGGGACCGGACGACATGAGGGTGAGGGTGCGGAAGGGCGCCGGGTCGAGGATCGCGGCGGCGCGGGCGATCTGCCCGCCGAGCGAGTGCCCGAGGAGGTGCAGCGGCCCCCCGCCGCCGCTCAGCACCTCCGCCTGCGCGAGGACGTCGAGCGCCAACTCCCCTTGCGCGTAGGGGGATTGATCATCCCTCGGCCCCTGGGACTCGTACTGCCCCCGCCCGTCCACGGCGACGACCCGGTACCCGGCGTCCGCGAGCGGGCGGAGGTTGGCGATGAAGTCCTCCTTGCTTCCGGTGAACCCGGGGAGGAGGAGGGCGGTGCCGCGCGGCGCTGCGACCGGCCCCGCTTCGAGCGCGGCGAAGGTGCCGCGACCCGTGCGGAGGGGGACGGCGCGGACGCCGGCGGGCGGGGTGAAGGTGGGCGGCCTGCTCATGCGGTCGAGGTTACCGGTGGGTTCGCCCGGGGCGGCGGCCCCACGTCGCGCTCAGTACGCCCCCACGGCGCGCTCAGTACTGCGCCTGCAAGTGCTGCCAGAACCCGTCCCGCAGCGACCTCCGCAGGTCCGAGTGCCCCCGCAGCGACCGCTGGAGCATCCGCTCCGCCTCCACCAGCAGCTCCTGGTCCACCGGCCCCGGCAGGTACGGCCGCCCCGGCAGCAGCTCCCCCAGCTCCTGCCGCCCCCGCTCGGCCAGCCACTTCGCGGCGATCTGCGCACCCAGGAAGCGGACCTCCTCCCGCTTGGGCGTCGGCCCGTTCTCCTGCTCGTACGTCGTCACCGGGCGGCGCGTGACGTACGGCTTGCAGAAGTCGAGGTCGAAGGTGCGCTGGCTGTCGACCTCCCAGAGCAGCGGTTCGGCCTGGTTGCGGCCGTCACCGGCCTCGATGCCCCAGAGGTGGACGCGCGCCCCGTACCCCTGCGCCGCCTCGACCGCCGAGACGAGGTCCTCGTCGCCGCCGACCAGGGCCGCGTCGCTGATCGCGCGGTGCCGGGCGAGGGACTCCAGGTCCGTACGGATCAGGGAGTCGACACCCTTCTGCTGGTTGTTGGCGTTGAGGTTGCCGAGGCGGACCTTGACGTCGGGGAGCTCGGCGATGGACTGCTGCTCGGTGGTGTGGATGCGGCGCCTGGCACCGTCGTACCAGTACACGCGGAGCAGTCGGCTGTCGGCGAAGATCGTGCGCGCCTTGTCGATGAAGGCCTCGATCAGGCCCTCGGCGTCCAGGTCGAAGGAGCGCCGGTCCTCGGTGCCGGTGACCAGCAGGCCCGCCGCCGCGTAGACGTAACCGGCGTCCACGAAGATCGCGTGGGTGGAGGGCGTCTTGGAGACCTCGGCGAGCACCCGGGTGAGGAGCTCGTTGGTGCGGTCCAGGCGGGCGGAGATCCTGGCGAGGTCAGCGGGATCGGTGGGGTCTGAGGGGCCCGAAGGCTGTGCGTCGTCCATACGGGTCCCATTCTCCGGGCCCTGGAGACCCCCGCACAACCGGTGTCCCCGGGGCCTCTTCCCCATGGGTAGTTAGCCTCACGAAAATTTTCTTTAGTGTAGGGAATCTTTCTGGGGGGAGGCTCGTTGTACCCCTTGGAACGCAACGGCAACCCTGCCCACGCGTGCCCCTTACATTCACCCCAGTTCTCCAGCAGGAGGATCAGACGAAGGGAGAAGCGCATGCGCTTCGAAATCATGCGCCTGGACGATGTGGACGGCACCGCCGTCGACAGCACCGTCGTGGACGCCGCCTCCGTCAACCGGATCGTGCAGCAGGCCGCCGCAATCGGCCAGCGCATCTACATCCGCCCGGCCGACACCACGGCCTCGTAACACGTAAGACGACGCAAGACGACGTGATGAGTTGATGCGAGAAAACGCCCCCGTGCAGGAACTGCACGGGGGCGTTTTCCGTAGACGGAGACGGCTGCACACGGCAGTCGGGCGTACGCGCCTCAGCTGCCCTGAATCACCTGCGTGACCCCGTTGATGATCTGCTGCACGGCCAGCGCGGAGAGCATCATGCCCGCGAGCCGCGTCACCAGCACCACACCGCCCTCCTTGATCACCCGGATGATCACCAGCGAGAACCGCATCGCCAGCCACAGCACCAGGTGCATGGCGACGATCGCCGCCCACACCGAGATCTGACCGGTGAGGCTGTCGTTGCGCTGCACCGCGAGGATCACCGAGACGATCGCGCCGGGCCCGGCGAGCAGCGGCATGCCCAGCGGTACGAGGGCGATGTTGACGTCCTTGGTCTGCGTGGGCTCCTCGTTCTTGCCGGTGAGCAGGTCCAGCGCGATCAGCAGCAGGAGCAGACCACCGGCGATCATCAGCGCCGGAATCGAGATGTGCAGGTAGTCCAGGATCTGCTGGCCGATGATCCCGAAGACGGTGATCACGCCGAAGGCGACGGCCACGGCCTGCCAGGCCATGCGGCGCTGCACCTTGGCGGGGCGGCCGGAGGTCAGTCCGAGGAAGATCGGGGTGATCCCCGGGGGGTCCATGATCACGAAAAGGGTGAGGAACAGGGAGCCGAAGACGGCGAAGTCGAGCACAGGAGAGCCTTGCGGGTCAGGGCCGTGCCGAGCGGGTGCGGGCGCACGCGGGCACAGCTCCGTACGGAACATGAGGGGGGTGAGGTGTTTGTCGTACGACACCGGGGAGCCCGGCGTCGGCAGGCGCGCCCGGGGCGAACGGGTGCCCCGGATTCAGCTGCGCGCGACGCGCCTTACGCGCGCGGGCGTCCGCCCGCACCGGGCACCGGGAAGGCGCCGGTCGCGCGGCGGGTGATCTCGCCGTAGACGTCGGGGTGGGTGGTGTAGTCCCCGAGCCGGACGGTCTTGCGGGAGCCGTGGTAGTCGCTGGAGCCGGTGACCAGGAGGTCGTGCTCGGCGGCGAACGCACGCAGGCGGGCTCGGTCGGACGCGTCGTGGTCCATGTGGTCGACCTCGATGCCGTCGAGACCGGCGGCGGCCAGTTCGGCGATCGAGGTCAGCGGCACCGTGTCGCCGCGCTTGGCGGCGCCGGGGTGCGCGAAGACGGTGACGCCACCGGCGGCCTTGACCAGGCGGATGGCGGTGAAGGGGTCCAGCTCGTGCTTGTCGACGTACGCGCGGCCGTCGTTGGCCAGCCACTCGGAGGTGAAGGCGGCGGAGACGTCCTCGACCACGCCCAGCTCGACGAGGGCCTCCGCGATGTGCGGGCGGCCCAGGGAGGCGTCACCGGCGATGCGGGCCACCTGCTCCCAGGTGATCGGCACGCCGAGGTCCTGGAGCTTGGCGACCATGCCCTGCGCGCGCGGCACCCGGTCGTCCCGGACCAGCTCGCGCTCGCGGGCGAACTCGGGCTCCTCGGGGTCGAAGAGGTAGGCCAGCATGTGCATGCCGGTGTCGTCGAGGCGGCAGGAGAGTTCGGCGCCGGTGACGAGGGTGAGGCCCTCGGGGAGGTGCGCGATCGCCTCGGCGTGGCCGCGTACCGAGTCGTGGTCGGTGAGGGCGACGACGTCGAGCCCTGCGGCGGCCGCGTTGCGGACCAGTTCGGCGGGGGTGTCCGTGCCGTCGGATGCCGTGGAGTGGGTGTGCAGGTCGATACGCACGCGCGGGGCTCCAAGGGGGCAGGACGGACAGAGGGGACGTTCAAGGGTAACTGGGATTCGAACACCCCCGGGCACCCCCAAGACGCCCCCAAAGCACTCCCAGGCACCAGGTCACGCACCCCGCCCGCAGAACACCGCCCCCGCCGCAGCCCCCGCTACAGGAACCTCGGCGACAACGCCCCGCACGGCAGCAGCTCCACCTCTGCGCCCGCGTCCCGCAGATCGGTCAGCACCAGCTCGTCGTACATCAGCAGCCCCGACTGCTCCGGCCAGACGATCGCCCACAGCCACAGCCCCCGCGCCTCCCCCGCGAACACCGCGCGGTCGGTGGGCGTGCCGGAGACGTGCCAGAGCGGGGTGGGGCGGCCGGCCGCGAGGAGTTTGGTCTGCGGGGGCTTCTCCATGGAGATGTGCGCCCCGGGGTCGGGGCCGTCGATGCCCGCGTATCTCGCGCCGAGCCCGACCCCCAACTCCTCGGCCACCAGAAGGAGTTCACCGAATCCGCCGAGCGGTCCCGGCCCCGAGCAGGCCACCGCCGTGGCACGTCCGCCGCTGCGGTCGTCGCCCGCGTACGCGATGCCGCTGTACAGCCAGCCGACCGGCAGCGGCCACGGCATCCACACGGGCACTTCCGCACGGTTCACCGCGACCGAGAGCGCTTCGACGCTGGGCGGCAGCACCGGCTGGAGCGGATGCACCGCCCCATGGTCGCCGCACTGCCAGGTGTCGGCGAAGAGACCGGGCGTCCTGACCCGGCCTCCGCACTTCGGGCAACTGGGTTCGCCCCTCATAGCGCCCAACAGTCCTCCCCGCTCGACGCCGCGTCAAGGACGATCACCCGTCCGGCGCGCGTTGTTTCCGACGCTTCCCGAACTCTCCCCCGCCCCTCACCAGCCAAAACTAGATGTAACTTGCATTCATTAGCCGCTCTAACTTATTGTTTGTATATCGCAACGATCTAGTGGAGAGCGAGAGACGTCATGCAGCACGGTGAGGGCAAGGGAGAGGATCCCTTCGACAAGGGCGCGGGCAGCATCCTGCGCCAGCCGAAGGCGGTCTGGGCGACGGCCGGAGCGTCCGTCGTCGCCTTCATGGGCATCGGCCTGGTCGACCCGATCCTGCCCTCGATAGCCAAGGGGCTGAGCGCCACCCCGAGCCAGGTGTCGCTGCTCTTCACCTCGTACTTCCTGATCACGGCCGTCGCGATGCTGGTCACCGGCTTCGTCTCCAGCCGGATCGGCGGCCGCAAGACCCTGCTCGCCGGACTCGCGCTGGTCATCGTCTTCGCCGCGCTGTCCGGCACGTCCTCCTCGGTCGGCGAACTGGTCGGCTTCCGGGCGGGCTGGGGTCTGGGCAACGCGCTCTTCGTCTCGACGTCGCTCGCCGTGATCGTGGGCGCCGCGGCCGGTGGCAGCGCCGCCGCGATCCTGCTGTACGAATCGGCACTGGGCCTGGGCATGGCCTGCGGCCCGCTGCTCGGCGCGGCGCTCGGCAACGCCAGCTGGCGCTACCCGTTCTTCGGCACCGCCGCCCTGATGGCCATCGGCTTCCTGTGCATCATCGCGTTCCTGAAGGAACAGCCGAAGCCCGCGAAGAAGACGTCGCTGCTCGACCCGATCAAGGCACTCGGCCACGGCGGCCTGGCCTCCGTCGCCGCCTCCGCGTTCTTCTACAACTACGCGTTCTTCACCATCCTGGCCTTCACCCCGTTCGTCCTGAACATGACGCCGTACAAGTCGGGCGCGGTCTTCTTCGCCTGGGGCCTGCTGCTCGCGGTCTTCTCGGTGCTGGTCGCCCCGCGCATGCAGAAGCGGTTCGGCTCGCTGAAGGTGCTGGGCGCATCCCTGGTCCTGCTCGCCGTCGACCTGCTGGTGCTGGGCTTCGGCAACCACACCACCGCCATCGTCGGCACGATCGTCTCCGGCGCCTTCATCGGCGTGAACAACACCGTCTACACGGAGCTGGCGCTCGGCGTCTCGGACGCCCCCCGGCCGGTGGCCAGCGCGGGCTACAACTTCGTCCGCTGGTTCGCCGCCGCCGCTGCCCCCTTCCTCGCCCCGAAGATCGAGGAGTGGAGCAACATCCACATCCCGTTCGTCGTCGCCGCGATCACGGCGGTGCTCGGCGCGGTGGTCGTCCTGGTCCGCCGCAAGGCCCTCACCCACGAGGCCGAGGAACTCCAGCCGGTGCACGCCACCGAGGACAGCGTCACCGTCTTCGCCAACTGAGCCCCCTCCCCCCGAACCGCCCCGTCGCACGGCCGCCCCCAGCCGTGCGGCGGGGCTTCCCGTTGCGTTTGCGGCGGTACGGGGCCGGGCCGCCCGGCGTTTCCCCGCGGCGTTGCCCGTTTCCCGTTCCGGGAGGCGACAGCGGGGGTCTGGCCGGGGGCACCGGGCGCGCCCCACCGTCGTAACGCACCACTCGTACGAAGGGGAAGCGCATGAAGAAGCTGTTCACCGCCCTGGCCGCGACCGTCCTGGTACTCGGACTCGGGGTCTCCACCGCCGAGGCCGTCGCACCGGCCGCACCCGCGCAGGCCGTCGCCCGCGACTGCGGCTGGTACTACGGCACCGCACTCACCGTCCGCGGCCACACCGGCGACCGGGTCCGCGAGGTCCAGTGCCTGCTGCGCTCCTGGGGCTTCGAGGTCGGCCCGCAGGGCGTGGACGGCGTCTTCGGGGCGAACACCGAGGGCGCGGTGCGCCAGTTCCAGCACTGGTACGGCGGCCTCGCCGTCGACGGCAAGGTGGGCGCCAACACCTGGGCGGCGCTGCGCAGTTAGGAACAGTCAGGAACACCGATACGCGGACGGGCCCGGCCGGGAGGACCACCGGCCGGGCCTTCGCGCGTGCGGTGCGCCCCGCCCCGTACCGGAGTCGAACCCAACAGCGAATTCAGGCCCTTCTGCGAGGGCCGGTGATCAGTCCAGCGGGACGCCCGCGCGCAGCGGGTCGCGGAGGTCCGTACCCTGCGCGAGCCAGCGCTCCTGGAGCTCCTGCGCCCCCTTCACGCGCTTCCAGGCCGCCTCGTTCGGCGTCATCGGCAGCAGCGGCAGGAAGCGGACCGGGTCCATCGGGTCGTCCAGCTCCAGGTCCTCCACCAGGCCGCCGCCCTCCGCCACGAGTACGGAGTGGAAGGGCGCCCCGGGCCACAGCGGCCCGCCCACGTCCAGGGACGCGCCCGGCGCCACGATCAGGCCCTCCACCTGCGGGGACGCGGCCAGTACCGCGAGCGGGCGGAGCACCTTGTCGGTGTCGGCGAGCCCGGCCCGTACTGAGAGGACCAGCTCCGCGCGCGGGCCCTTGACGGGGTCGGCGAGGGCGGCGGTCGGGTCGGTCATCGGGGCCGCGGACATGCCGAGGGTGGCGTAGCGGACGAGGTCGCCGTCCGGGAAGCGCAGCACCTCGATCCGGTCCGTGCCGAGGAACGTGACGGCCGCGCGCGCGTCCGGTTCGCCCAAGGTCGTCCGCAGTCGGGCTTCTACCAGCGCAAGAACATCTCCCATGGTCCGCGAGCATAGGCCGCGTATGGAACGGGCAAAGGCCGACCGTGGCGGGGCTTGACACCGGGGACGGCTGGTAACCTGGGCCGCTGAATCGGGGCAGCTCGCAGAAGCGTTGCTTTCCAGCCCCGAGGAGACAGTCGTCCCTCACGGGGGACCGGCCGGAGGAGGTGGGACTGCGGTGGACCGAAGTCGACCCGGTAGTACCAACCGCTCTTCCGTACCTCCTCTGACACACGTCTGACGCACGCGGTCCGAGGCTTCGTACCCGGCCCTTCGAGCACGGAAACATCGGTGCTCCCACGGGAATTCACGCAGGGCCCCGCGCCCGACGGGCACGACGGAAGAGCACGTCACCCTCACCTGATTTGCCTGATCCGTGTCTGAGCGAACGCCGTCACCGCGACCTCGCGGTGCCGCCCGCTTTGCCGACGTGCACGCGACCGCCACAGCGCCGTGGCGCCGCACGTCTCCATTCCGGGCAGTGCCACGCACCCGCCGACGGCTTCTCCGTGAAGGAGCCCGCCATGTCGATGATCCGTGACCTGCGCGCAGTGGTACGCCCGTCCCTGCGCAAGAGCCCCACCGTCTACACCAACTACGACGCCACCCGCGACCACTCCGCGAGCAGTGCCGTCGTCGACTGCGCCGTCTACCGCGACGGCCGCCGCCTGAAGGAGTGCGCCACCCCGCACGAGGCGATGATCCGCGTCCGGGAGTCCGGCGAGGGCTTCGCGTGGATCGGCCTGCACGAGCCGACCGAGGCGGAGTTCGCGGGCATCGCGGCCGAGTTCGGGCTGCACCCGCTGGCCGTCGAGGACGCGGTGCACGCGCACCAGCGGCCGAAGCTGGAGCGGTACGACGACACCCTCTTCACCGTCTTCAAGACCATCCACTACGTGGAGCACACCGAGCTGACCGCGACCAGCCAGGTCGTGGAGACCGGCGAGGTGATGTGCTTCACCGGCCGGGACTTCGTGATCACCGTCCGGCACGGCGGCAAGGGCTCCCTGCGGGCGCTGCGCCACCGCCTCCAGGACGACCCGGAGCTGCTCTCCAAGGGCCCCTCCGCGGTGCTCCACTCGATCGCGGACCACGTCGTCGACGGGTACATCGCGGTCGCCTCCGCCGTCCAGGACGACATCGACGAGGTGGAGATCGACGTGTTCTCCGCCCCGGCGAAGGGCAGTTCGCGGGGTGCGGACGCGGGCCGGATCTACCAGCTGAAGCGCGAGGTGCTGGAGTTCAAGCGGGCGGTCGCCCCGCTCCTGCGTCCGATGCAGCAGCTCAGCGAGCGGCCGATGCGGCTGGTCGACCCGGACATCCAGAAGTACTTCCGGGACGTGGCGGACCACCTGGCACGCGTCCACGAGCAGGTCGTCGGCTTCGACGAACTCCTCAACTCCATCCTCCAGGCCAACCTCGCGCAGGCGACGGTCGCCCAGAACGAGGACATGCGCAAGATCACCTCCTGGGCGGCGATCGTCGCCGTCCCCACGATGATCTGCGGCGTCTACGGCATGAACTTCGACCACATGCCGGAGCTGCACTGGAAGTACGGGTACGCGATGGTCCTGGGCGGCATCGCGGCGGTGTGCCTGGGCATCCACCGGGCGCTGAAGCGGAACGGCTGGCTGTAGGAACACCGGGCTGCGCGGCAATTAAGCTGCCCCCATGTCGCAGCCCCCGGCCCCCGGCCAGCACCTCCTCGACCAGGCCCTCGTCGAGGAGGCCACCAAGAAGTCCGGGCTCGTCTGGGTCCGGGGAACCGGGCCCGCCCGCGCCCTGTGGCACGTCTGGCTCGACGGGGCCCTGCACCTCGTCGGCGACGGCCCCGGCGAGCAGCCCTTCCCCGGCCTGGACGACGGCTCCGTCGCCCACGTGACCGTACGCAGCAAGGACAAGGGCGGCCGCCTCGTCGCCTGGACCGCCGTCGTCAAGGAGCTGACCGCGGGCACGGAGGAGTGGGACGCCGCCGTCGCGGAGCTGAAGGGCAAGCGGCTGAACGCCCCCGACGCCGAGCACATGACGGACCGCTGGGCACGCGAGTGCCGGGTCCTGCGGCTCACCCCGCAGGGCGGCACCGACCCCCTGCCGGCCGGCGACCTGGCCGCCGCACCACTGCCGTCCGCCGCGACGACCCGACATCCCATTCCGGCGGGCCTGCCGAAGCTGCTGCTGAAGCGGCGGAAGCGCTAGTCGCCCGCCTTCGGGAGCTGGCGGCCGTAGTCGACCGTCAGGTCCTTCGGGGGCGGGGTCAGGGGGAAGTCCTTGTCCCAGTCGGCGAGCTGGACCACGCCCGCGCCGCCCGCGCGGGCGAGGCGCAGGGGGTAGGGCTTCTTCTCCAGGGAGACGTCGAGGGCACCGCCCTGGCCGTCCTCACCGCCGACGACCTTGATGGTGCGCAGGCCGCCGATCGTCTCGCGGTCGCCCTTGTTGAGGGTGCCGTTCAGGCCGAGGAGGCCGTCGAGGAGGACCGACTTGTCGGTGAAGCCGCGGAACTGGTCGTACGCCGGGTCGCCCTTGGGGACCTTGACGTACTTGTCCTCCAGCTTGTCCGCCGCCTCCTCGTCCTCCTTCTTGAACTCCGCGCCCGGCTTGGTGGCGTCGTGCCGCCAGAAGTCGGCGCCCGCCTTCATGAAGAGCTCGTCCTCGACGCGCAGGAGCTCGAAGGTGGAGTCCTTGGTGGTGACCGAGCCCGAGCCGCCCGTGTTCTTCAGGCGCATGGCGAGTTTGTACGTGCCACCACGGCTGACGAAGGTGCCGGTGAGCCGTACCGAGGTGGCCGCCTTCGCGGTCGCGCGGGCCTTGCCCTCGATCTCGGCGGCGCTCAGCTTGCCGACCCCGTTCGTCCCCTCGTCGGGGTCCTCGCCGCACCCCGCGAGCCCCGCCACGAGACCGGCGCACACCGCACCGGCGAGTACGGCCCTGCGTGCGCGGGCTGCCGGGGGGAATGCGGTCACGGTCGGCACTGCCTCTCGTCGAAGGGGTCCGGTGGTCCGGTTCGGCAGAGGGCAGCGTACCCGGGCACACCCGGCCGGGAGGCAGGGAGCCGTACGGCCGCCCGGCGGAGCGTCGATGATCGTCACGGGCTAGCCTGAAGCCGGTGTCCGGCGTATTTGCAGACAAATACGCGCGTGCGTGAAGGAAGAGACGAGGAGGCGGTCGGGATGGCAGCAGGGGCGCCCCGCGTCTTCGTCTCGCACCTGGCCGGAGTGCCGGTCTTCGACCCCAACGGCGACCAGGTGGGGCGCGTGCGCGACCTGGTGGCCATGCTGCGGGTGGGGCGCAGGCCCCCGCGGCTGCTGGGGCTGGTGGTGGAGGTGGTGAGCCGCCGCCGCATCTTCCTGCCGATGACCCGGGTGACCGGCGTGGAGTCGGGCCAGGTCATCACCACGGGTGTCGTCAACATGCGGCGCTTCGAGCAGCGGCCCACCGAGCGCCTGGTGCTGGGCGAGCTCCTCGACCGCCGGGTGCGGCTGGTGGAGGGCGACGAGGAGGTCACCGTCCTCGACGTGGCGATCGCGCAGCTTCCGGCCCGCCGTGACTGGGAGATCGACAAGGTCTTCGTACGCAAGGGGAAGATCGGGGCGCTGCGGAGGAAGGGCGAGACGCTGACGGTGGAGTGGTCGGCCGTCACCGGGTTCTCGCTGGAGGAGCACGGGCAGGGCGCGGAGAGCCTCATCGCCGCGTACGAGCAGCTGCGGCCCACCGACCTCGCCAACGCCCTGCACCACCTCACCCCCAAGCGCCGCGCCGAGGTGGCCTCCGCGCTCGACGACGACCGGCTGGCCGACGTACTGGAAGAGCTGCCGGAGGACGACTCGATCGAGATCCTCGGCAAGCTGAAGGAGGAGCGGGCCGCCGACGTCCTGGAGGCGATGGACCCGGACGACGCCGCCGACCTGCTCTCCGAGCTGCCCGAGGAGGACAAGGAGCGGCTGCTGACGCTGATGCAGCCGGACGACGCGGCCGATGTACGGCGGCTGTTGTCGTACGAGGAGCGGACGGCCGGTGGTCTGATGACGACCGAGCCGATCGTGCTGCGGCCCGACGCGACGGTGGCCGACGCGCTGGCCCGCGTACGGCAGCAGGACCTCTCCCCCGCGCTGGCGGCGCAGGTCTACGTGTGCCGCCCGCCGGACGAGACGCCGACCGGCAAGTACCTGGGCACGGTGCACTTCCAGCGGCTGCTGCGGGAGCCGCCCGGGACGCTGGTGTCCTCGGTGGTGGAGTCCGACCTTCCGCCGCTCTCGCCGGACACCCCGCTGCCCGCCGTGACCAGCTATCTCGCCGCGTACAACATGGTCGCGGCGCCCGTCGTCGACGAGGGCGGGTCGCTGCTGGGCGCGGTGACCGTCGATGACGTACTGGACCACCTGCTGCCGGAGGACTGGCGGGAGACCGAGTTCAACCCGGGGGGTGTCGTCGGTGGCCACTAAGCCGAACAGGCCGGGGGGTGAGTCCCGGGGTGGTGAGGGCAAGGAGCGCGCGCGGTCCCAGACCGGCGCGAGCGCGGTGACGCGCGCCTCCCGTGTGCGTCTGGATCAGCCGAAAGCGCCGCGTACCCGTCTGCTGCCCGAGTGGGATCCGGAGGCCTTCGGTCGGTTTTCGGAGAGAATCGCCCGGTTCCTCGGGACGGGGCGGTTCATCGTCTGGATGACCGCGGTGATCATCGTCTGGGTGCTGTGGAACGTCTTCGCGCCCAAGGAGCTGCGCTTCGACGAGTTCCCCTTCATCTTCCTGACGCTGGCGCTCTCCCTCCAGGCGTCGTACGCGGCCCCGCTGATCCTCCTCGCGCAGAACCGGCAGGACGACCGGGACCGGGTCACGCACGAGCAGGACCGCAAGCAGAACGAGCGTTCCATCGCCGACACCGAATACCTCACACGGGAGATCGCCGCGCTGCGGATGGGCCTCGGCGAGGTCGCGACCCGTGACTGGATTCGCTCCGAACTCCAGGACCTGGTCAAGGAGTTGGAGGAGCGGCGGACCGTATTCCCGCCGGAGCCGACGAACCGGAGTGACGAAGGCGACCGTTGACCGGGCTTCCCGGCCTCCCGGCGTACCGCCGTAGTATCGAGTCATGGTTACGGAAGACGCGGTGCGCGAAGCACTGGCGACGGTGAACGACCCCGAGATCCACCGGCCCATCACTGAACTCGGCATGGTCAAATCGGTCGAGATCGGGGCGGACGGGACGGTCGCCGTCGCGGTCTATCTGACCGTCTCCGGCTGCCCGATGCGCGAGACCATCACCACCAACGTCCGCGAGGCCGTCGAGCGGGTCGAGGGCGTCACCGCCGTCACCGTCGAGCTCGACGTGATGAGCGACGAGCAGCGCAAGGAGCTGGCGGGCGCGCTGCGCGGCGGCACCGCCGAGCGCGAGGTCCCCTTCGCCCAGCCCGGCTCGCTGACCCGGGTGTACGCGGTGGCCTCCGGCAAGGGCGGCGTCGGCAAGTCCTCGGTGACGGTCAACCTGGCCGCCGCGATGGCCGCCGACGGGCTCAAGGTCGGCGTCGTCGACGCGGACATCTACGGGCACAGCGTGCCCCGCATGCTGGGCGTGGACGGCCGTCCCACCCAGGTCGAGAACATGATCATGCCGCCGTCGGCGAACGGCGTGAAGGTCATCTCCATCGGCATGTTCACCCCGGGCAACGCCCCGGTCGTGTGGCGCGGCCCGATGCTGCACCGCGCGCTCCAGCAGTTCCTGGCGGACGTGTACTGGGGCGACCTGGACGTCCTGCTGCTGGACCTGCCGCCGGGCACCGGAGACATCGCGATCTCCGTCGCGCAGCTCGTGCCGAACGCCGAGATCCTCGTCGTCACCACCCCGCAGCAGGCCGCCGCCGAGGTCGCCGAGCGGGCCGGGTCGATCGCCGTGCAGACGCACCAGAAGATCGTCGGCGTGGTGGAGAACATGTCGGGCATGCCCTGCCCGCACTGCGACGAGATCGTGGACGTCTTCGGCACGGGCGGCGGCCAGAGGGTCGCCGAGGGCCTCACCAAGACCACCGGTGCCAACGTGCCCGTGCTGGGCTCCATCCCGATCGACGTACGGCTGCGGGAGGGCGGCGACGACGGCCGTCCCGTCGTGCTGAGCGACCCCGAGTCCCCCGCCGGTTCCGCGCTGCGGGCCATCGCCGGGAAGCTGGGCGGCCGGGCGCGCGGGCTCTCCGGGATGTCGCTGGGGATCACGCCGCGCAACAAGTTCTAGTACGCGCTGGAAGGGACCCCGTCGGACGTACGCATTCCGTACGACCGGCGGGGTTCTTTGCTGCCCTTCCGGCGAGTCCGACGAGTGCGTCCGTGTGACGAGTGCGCCCGTGTGACGATTCCGTCCGTCCGACGATCCGCCCGACGTGCCCACCTTCAGCCCTTTCACACCTCTTGTCCCTCTTCTGTCCGTACGGTGCAGCCGATCCCCCCGGCCTCTCCGCGCCGGGTGACGCATGCATGAGGGAGAACTGACGACGTGCGAAGGACCCTGGCAGCCACCGCCACCGCGGCGCTGCTGTGCACCGGCGCGGCGGGCGCCGCGACGGCCGTCCCCGACAGTCCGCGGGCCGCGCAGGAGGTGACGTACCCCCTCCTCACCAACGACCCCGAGACCGGCTTCAACGACATGCTCGGCGACCACTCGATCATCAACGGCGATGTCCTGACGCGCCGTTGGGACGCGGCGAAGGGCCCCGACGGGCGGCCCGGCGTCCTGCGGCTCGACTACGACTTCGCCAAGAAGGGCAGTTGGTACGCGGTCGAGAGCCTGTGGGGCGGTGACGGCGACAACGTCTACCTGGACCGCGACGACTTCTTCCGCGGTGTGGCGGGCGAGAAGGTGAAGCTGGACGCGCTGCGGCTGAAGCTGAAGCCGACCGGGCACCCCGGCAAGAAGGTCGAGCTGTTCATCGGTCTGCGCGACAAGAAGGGGAAGAAGGCCTGGCACGTCGCGGAGTATGTCGACAACGGGCAGTGGCAGGACGTCGACCTCCCCCTCGACTTCACCGACAAGAAGACCTGGAACGACGGGCAGCCGGGGGACGTCGACCCGCACCAGCTCGAAGAGTTCATGATCAACGGCGACCCGGGCGGCCCGGTCGAGGGCTCGGTCCTGGTCGACGACGTGGAGTTCGTCGACAGCGACGCGAAGCCCGAGGACCTGACGAAGGCGAGCGACGACCGCATCGCCGAACTCGCCTCGAAGCGCGCCTTCCAGTACTTCGTGGACTACTACCACCGCCCCAGCGGCCTGTGGCAGTCCGAGACGACGAAGCTGTGGCAGATCAACATCTCGGCGACCGGCTACGGCCTGTCCGCGATGGCGATCGGCGAGAAGCGCGGCTGGATCAGCCGCGAGGAGGCGCTCGGCCGCGTCACCAACACCCTGCGGAAGCTGTACGACGGCCAGAAGGCCGACGCGGACGCCGAGGACTCGGTCGACCAGAACGGCTACCGCGGCCTGTACTGGCACTGGACCAACAGCAAGGGCAAGCGCGCCTTCGGCGAACTGTCCACCGTCGACTCCGGCTTCCTCCTCATGGGCGTGCAGCACGTCCGCGAGCACTACCGCGACGTGCCCGAGGTGGTCGACCTCGCCACGAAGATCATCGAGCGGGCCGACTGGGACTGGATGACCGACAAGCGCCGGGGCAAGGTCCCGTACCAGCTCTTCAGCTGGTACCCGGACTCGGTCTGCAAGGAGCGGATCGAAGAGGGCAAGGACGACGCGGACGACCAGTTCAAGGCCGTCGGCGGCCAGGGCTGTCACCTGGACGAGCACTGGGACCGGCCCACCGACGAGGGCTTCGTCGTCCAGCTCCAGGCGGCGGGCTCCACAAAGCACCCCGCCCCGACGGACGCCTGGTTCGCCTGGCCGCGCGAGCGCCGCTCGTACGGCGACATCTCCCTCGTGCCCACCTACGAGGGCTCGATGTTCGCGTACATGTTCACGCACGGCTGGATCGACTTCGCCCGCCTGGGCAAGGAGACCCTGCCCGGCGGCAAGCAGACGCAGGCCGTGAACTGGGCGGAGAACACCGGGCTCGCGGCGAGGGCGGCACGCCAATTCGCGACCGACCAGCACACCAAGCTGCCGAAGATCATGACGGAGTACGGTCCGGACGCCTGGGGCCGCAGTGACGCGGACGGCCCGCCGAACGGCCGCGAGTACCGGGTGTACGGCTCCCCGCCGATGCGCGGCGGCCACGTGCACAGCGACAACACGCTCCAGCCGCACGCGGCGGCGTCGGTCGTCCCGTACTACCCGAAGGAGTCGTTGCGGGCGCTGCGGCACTTCATGACCGTGCCCGGCGTCTGGAACCACCGCCTCGGCTTCACCTACTCCTACACGACCAAGCAGCTGTCGGCGGACGAGCTGGAGCAGGCCGCGCGAGCCAACCGCGCGCCCGGCACGAGCGACGAGAAGCTGGCCAAGGAGATCGCCTTCGAGCGGAAGAACGCGGGCGCCCACCCGGGTCTGCCCTGGTACTCCCGCAAGCTGTCCGGCATGAGCCAGGGCGCGATGCTGATGAACCTCGACAACCACCGGGGCGGCACCACCCAGGCGGAGACCATGCGCAGCCCCGACCTGAAGCGGGGCATCTGCGCGGCGTGGCCGAAGGACGCCGTGTGTCAGTAGTACCTGCGGTGCAGGAGTAAGGGGCTGCGTCCGGGACGCAGCCCCTTACCTCTCTGTCCTCAGCCGTCGTACGTCGTGACGTCCTTCACCACCGAGAAGCCCAGCCCGTACGCGCTCATGCCACGTCCGTACGCCCCGATGTGGACGCCGGACTGCGTGGACCCGGCGAGCACCCAGCCGTACTCGGACTCGCGGTAGTGGAAGGGCGTCGGCACCCCGTCGACCGGCAGCGAGAGCGCCGACCAGTCGGGGCCCTCCAGGTCGTCGGCCAGCTCGAAGGAGACCTCGGTCTGCTGGTCCAGCCAGTTGTCCCGCATCGAGTGGTCGAGCTGCGCGGGCCAGGTCTGCGAAAGCAGCCCGGACCCGGCCAGCCAGGCGGCGGAGGACACCGAGGTGGCCTCCAGCGTGCCCGTGCCGTCGCCGCTGCGGCGCACCGGGGAGGCGGCGACGGTCACCACGACCGCGAAGCGCTCCTTGTCGGGGCCCTCCTCGCCGGAGGTCTTTATCGTCGGCTCGTCGCCGTGGCCCATCGCCCCGTGCTGGACGGTGCCGTCGGCCGCGGTGCCGACCTGCATCAGCCAGCGGGGTCCGGTGAAGGCCTCGTCCAGCCCGTACCAGGGGAAGGGGGCGCGCAGATAGCCGTCGACCGTACGCCGGGCTGCCGGAACCCCTTCCGTGGTGGAACCACCGGGCGCACCGGAATCCTCCTGCGCCCCTGCCCGACTCGTCGTCTCCATCTGCCCGGCCGCCTCCTCGTGTCTCCGCTCCGGTGCGGCCCGCCCCCCTCGGGCGTCCTGCTACCGGACCAGATGGAGAATAGCCAACCCCTGCGGATGCGTTGGTGAAGATCCGTGCGGGTGCGTCGTGGGCGGCCGGTCGCACATGCGGGTCGTCGTGGCCGGGCGCACGGGTCTCCCCGCCCCTCCAGGCGTGCCCCGGCCAGCAGAAAGGGGCCGGGCGCAGTGGCGCCGGCCCCTGGAGCCCCGTACCCCTCAGGTCGTGTCGGGGTCGAACACCGGGCGTTCCTCCTTGCGGAGATTCGCCGGGGCCGTGGCCCGAGCCGTCTCCGGCTTCTTCGTCAGGTCCGCCTTGGGCGCCTCGGCCCCGGGTTCGTCGGTGGGCGTCCGTACGGCAGGGCGTGCCTTGCCGTTCACCACGTCCGTGACCTCCTGGAGCTCCTCGCGCAGGTCGAAGCTCTCGCGGATCTCCTTGAGCCCGAGGTCGTCCCCGCCGTGCTCGGCGAGCTGCTTGCGCACGAAGTTCTTGGGGTTGAGGTCCTCGAACTCGAAGTCCTTGAACTCCGGCCCCAGCTCGCTGCGGATGTCCTGCTTCGCGCTGTCCGAGAACTCCCGGATCTTGCGGATGGTCCGCGTGACGTCCTGGATCAGCTTCGGCAGCTTGTCCGGGCCGAAGATGAGCACGGCGAGGACCGCGAGCGTCAACAGCTCCAGTCCGCCTATGTCACTGAACACCTTGCAGCTCCTTGGATTCTCCGGGCTCGTTCCACGGTACCCGCCCCAGCTGTCCGGACGGTACCTTCAGGTGACACCCATCTGCCGCCCACAGGGCCGTTCGGCGTCGCCGGGCACCCGGCACGGCGGAATGCCCCGGGTGCGGCAACCCTCAGGAGTCGCCCGCCGATCCGAGCACCAGGGTGACGTCCTGCGCCCTGCCGTCGCGCTCCAGCGTCAGGCCCATCCGCTCCCCCGGACGCCTTGACCGGATTTTGACGATCAGCTCCTCGCCGCTGTGCACCCGCTGCCCGTCGATCTTGGTGATGACGTCGCCGGACTTGATGCCCGCCTTGGCGCCGGGGCCGCCCGGGGTGACCGCCGGAGAGTCGTCGGCGCCCTTCGCGCCGACCTTCGCGCCGTCGCCGGTGAACTTCATGTCGAGGGAGACGCCGATCACCGGATGGGTGGCCTTGCCGGTGCTGATCAGCTCCTCGGCGACCCGCTTGGCCTGGTTGATCGGGATCGCGAAGCCGAGGCCGATGCTGCCCGCCTGGCCGCTGTCGAGGCCGCCGTTGTCGGGGCCCCGGATGGCGCTGTTGACGCCGATCACGCGGGCCTGGGAGTCAACGAGCGGTCCGCCGGAGTTGCCGGGGTTGATGGGTGCGTCGGTCTGGAGGGCGTCGACGTAACTGACGTCGCTGCCGTCGCCCTTCTCGCCGCCCGCCGTGATCGGGCGCTGCTTGGCGCTGATGATGCCGGCGGTGACGGTGTTCTGGAGGTCGAAGGGTGCGCCGATGGCGACCACGGGGTCGCCGACGCGGACGTTGTCGGAGTTCCCGAGCGGCAGCGGCTTCATCCCCGAGACGCCGGTGACCTTCACGACGGCGAGGTCGTAGCCGCTGTCCTTGCCGACCAGCTTGGCACGGGCGGTCTCGCCGCTGCTGAAGGTGAGGGAGATGACGCCGGTCTTGCCCGCCGGTTCCACCACGTGGTTGTTGGTGAGGATGTGGCCCTTGTTGTCGAGGACGAAGCCGGTGCCGGTGCCCTTGCCGCTGCTGCCGCTGACGTGGAAGGTGACCACGCTCGGCAGGGCACTGGCGGCGATGCCCGCGACGGTGTCGGGGGCGCGGTCGGTGGGCGCCTTCCCGGTCTGCGGCAGGCGTACGGAGCTGCCGCCGAAGCCGTCGTTGCGTTCGACGTACGCCCCTATTCCCCCGCCGACACCGCCCGCGACCAGCGCGATCACCAGGGCCCCGACGAACAGTCCGCCGCGCCGCCGCTTCCGGGGCGGCTCCCCGGCGTACGTCAGCGCCTGCGGGGGCGCCGCGCTCGCACTCCACGGGTCGTACTGGAGCCACTGCGACGCCGGGTACGCCTGCGGGGCGCCGGGCGCACCGTGGGGGTGCTCGGGCGACGGGGGGCCCTGGGGCTGCGGAGGCTGCGGTGCCTGCTGGTGCACGGCGGCCCCCTGGGGCTCGGGGCCCGCCTGGGGGTACGCCTGCGCGGAGCCCTGCGCGTACTCGGACTGCGGCGGCCCGGGCGGCGGGGCGGGGTGGGGGGTCTGCGGGGTCTGCGGGTGCGAGGTCGGCGCGTGCGAGCCCGACGCAGGCTGCGCGTGCGGGCCCGGCACGGGCGGGGTCTGCGCGGGTTGCGGGTGCGGGGCCTGCGTGTGCGGGCCCGGCACGGGCGGGGTCTGCGCGGCCTGCGGGTGCGGGGTCGGCGCGTGCGCGCCAGGCGCGGGTGGGGTCTGCGGGTGGGCCGGTCCCGGGCCGCCGTCGAAGTGCGGCGGTACGAGGGCGCCCTCGGCCGGGGCCGGCCGCTGCACCGGGGGCGCGGGCGCCCAGGGGCCGGGCTCGCCGTAGGGCGGCGTGCCGTACGGGTCGGGATCGTGCAGGGGCGTGGCCCGGCCGCTGCCGAAACCACCGGCCGGAGCACTCCCGGCGGCCTCGCCCGCCGGGACCTGCCCGGTGGGCGGCGACGGGTCGGGGTCGCGCTGCGGCGGTATCGCGTCCTGCGGCTCGTCGGCCGGGGTCGCGGGCTCCCGGGGCACGGCGGCGTGCTCCGCCTCCGGGCGCGCGGCCGCGCCCGGTCCGGGAGGAGCGTGCTCCGGTACGAGCGGGGTCGCGTCCGGCACGGGCGGCACCGCACCCGGCACCGGCGGGGTCCCATCCGGCACGGGCGGCACCGCACCCGGCACCGGCCGAGTCGCGTCCATCGGCGACGGGGTCGCGTCGGTTCCGGGAGGAGCCTGCTCCAGTACGGGCGAGGACGCGTCCGGCACAGACGGAGCCCCATCCAGCACCGGCGGCACCGCACCCGGCACCGGCCGGTTCGCGTCCGGCGGCGACGAGGTCGCGTCCATCCCAGGAGGAGCCTGCTTCGGCACCGGCGGGGACGCATCCGGCACGGACGGAGCCCCGTCCAGCACAGGCGGCACCGCGCCCGGCACCGGTGGAGTTCCACTCAACGCAGGCGGCACCGCGTCCGGCGGCGGAGAGGTCTCGTCCACCGGCGACGGGGGCGCGTCCGGCCGTGCCTCGGGGGCCTGCCCCGACGCAGCGGGCGTCGCGTCCGGCCGTACGTCAGGAACCTGCTCCGGCACCGGCGGAGCCGTGTCCCCGCCCGGGGCGGGCCTCCCCTGTGCGGGGCGGCTCCACCACTTCGCCCGTGGTCCGGCGGGCTTGCCCTCGTCCATGCTCTCCCCGCAACTGCCCTTGGCCCCCGCCGATCGCGGCGGGAACCGGTCTCCGCGCCCGTGGCGGGCACCCCTTCCCTGGATTCAACCAGGTTTGCGATGGCGCGCGCAGAGGGCGGGTCGCCCCGTACGGATCAGCGGCTGCGGGAGACGGAGAGCTCGGGCGCGGCGGGTGCGGTCAGGTGGTCCGGTGTCGACGGCGTCGCCGTGGGTACCGGTCCCCGGCCCATCAGCGGCAGCGTGTACGAGGTTTCCGTGGCGGGGACGGAGACGGGGAACACCCGCAGCCCCCGGTCCCACCGGCCCTGACCGCGCAACAGCCCCTGCGGCGGGCCCTGCTGGGCCCCGGGCGGACGCGCCGTCAGCCGGGCGTCGTACGGAACGGGGGGCGCGGCGGCCGAGCCCGCCCGGTTGGTGGTCGTGGCCGACAGCAGCGTCGCACCGCCGGCAGTCGACGAGCCGACACTGGTCGCGCCGCCCTGACGGCGGCTGCCGTCCGTGCCGCCCGCGGGGGTCGCGGCCCGGGTCGGGACCAGTCCGCCCGCCCGCTCGCCCCTGGCGGTGGGGTTGTTGGGGGTCTCGGCGGGCAGTGCGCCGCCGAGCGCGATCGCGGCCAGCGACACCGCGCTCGCCGCGGCGAACGCGAACCGGCGCGGCCTGCGCCCGCCCGCCCGCTCGCTGTCGGTCCTGCCGACCTCGTGGATGCGGAAGCCCCGGTCACCGGAGCCGCCGGGCAGGACGCCCGGGTGGGCGCCCTGGGACTCGTAGCCGATCCGGCTGCCGAAGCCCAGCGGGTCCTCGGAGGCGTAGACCCCGAAGGCCGTGCCCTCGCCGAATCTTCTGCGGCCCGCAGGCCCGTCGCCGCCCGGCCCGTCCTCGCCCTCGGAGCCGCCGGGCAGCCCCTGGAGGCGGGCCAGGAAGCCCGCGGAGGGGGCCGGGGGTGCGCTCTGCGCGAAGACGTCCTTGAGCCTGCGCTGCGCGTCGGCCTCGGCCTTGCACTTGGCGCAGGTCGCCAGATGGGCCAGACCGCGCTCGCGCGCGTCATGTCCCAGTTCGCCGTCCACCAGGGCGGCGAGCCGGTCCCCGAGGTGCTGTTCCGCCGGGGTGGGCCGGGACCCGCTCACCCGAGACCCCCCTCTCCCGCCGGTGAGGGCACGAGCGGCACGCCCGCGCCCACGGAGGCCATCGCGCGCTGCTCGGCGCGGGCCTCGGGGGACCGGTGCTTGAGGGCCTTGCGCAGGTGGGAGCGGCCGCGGTGGATGCGGCTGCGGACCGTGCCCAGCTTGACGCCGAGGGTCGCGGCGATCTCCTCGTACGAGAGTCCCTCGATGTCGCAGAGCACGACGGCGGCGCGGAACTCGGGCGCGAGGGTGTCCAGCGCCTGCTGCACGTCCGCGTCGAAGTGGGTGTCCTGGAAGGCCTGCTGGGGCGACGGGTCGCGGCTGGGCAGCCGCTCGGCCGCGTCGTCGCCGAGCGAGTCGAAGCGGATGCGCTGCTTGCGGCGCACCATGTCCAGGAAGAGGTTGGTCGTGATCCGGTGCAGCCAGCCCTCGAAGGTGCCGGGCGTGTACGTCGACAGTGAGCGGAAGACCCGGACGAAGACTTCCTGGGTCAGGTCCTCCGCGTCGTGCTGATTGCCCGTCAGGCGGTAGGCCAGGCGGTAGACGCGGGTGCTGTGCGTGCTGACGATCTCCTCCCAGGTGGGAGGCGTCCACGTCTCCTCCGCGTCCGAGAAGTCAGCGAAGGTCGCCGTCGTGGAGACGGGGGCGGCGGTGGAACGGTCAGCGGTGTCGGTCACGGATTTCGGCTCGCCCGCAGACCTGAAGAAGCGTTTGAACACTCCTCCCCGATCACCGGCCGCAGCCGCACCTCCCCTGTCGGCTCTGGTGGTGTCCAGTGGAGCCCCTACCATAACCACCTCGCCCGTTAGCTCCGGATAAGAGTCTTTGCGTGAATTTTGGGACCCTTGCCGGTCCCGGTCCCCGTGATCCATCTGTCCCCCCTGTCCCCTCCTAACGACCGGTCCCATCTGCGAGTTCCCGACTCCAGCGGATACAGTCACCGTTGCGCCAACTACGGGGACAGGAGAGGGTCATTACCGCCAACCGGCAGACGAGCTGGGCGTTCGCCGACGCCTACGTCGCCGAGGACGACACTCTGCGCTGGGCCCGGGACCGGGCCCGGGACGCGGGCGTCCCCTCGGTGTCCCCGGGCACCGGCGCCGCGCTGCGGCTGCTGGCCGGGACCGCGGACGCCAAGGCCGTCGCCGAGATCGGTACGGGCACGGGCGTGTCCGGCATCTATCTGCTGCACGGGATGCGCCCGGACGGCGTGCTGACCACCGTCGACCTGGAGCCGGAGCGGCAGGGCTTCGCCAAGCAGGCGTTCCGCTCGGCGGGCTTCGCCGGCAACCGGGCGCGCTTCATCCCCGGCCGGGCACTGGACGTACTGCCGCGCCTCGCGGACGGCGGGTACGACCTCGTCTTCTGCGACGGCGACCGGCTGGAGTCGCTGGACTATCTCGCTGAATCGTTGCGGCTGCTGCGACCTGGCGGTCTGGTGTGCTTCGAGGGCGTCTTCGCGGACGGCCGCACGGTGGACTCGGCGGCGCAGCCCGCGGAGGTGCTGCGGCTGCGGGAGCTGCTGCGCACGGTGCGCGAGTCGACGGAGCTGGTGTCCTCACTGCTGCCGGTGGGCGACGGGCTGCTGTGCGCGGTGCGCCGGGGCTGAGGGGCCCGTATCGGCAGGGCCGAAGGCACGTACCGTACGACCGCTCCTGCCGTTCCCGGACGCACCACTGCCCCGGTGACTCCCCCGGAACGCACCACTGTGCCCCGGTGGCTCCCCCGGAACGCACCACTTCCCCGGTGAGATCACGGGAAGCACCACTGCCCCGGTGACGCGCTCGCGCGCGGCCGGGGCAGTGGAGAGATGTAGAGCGCTTTCCGCCTTCAGGCGTTAGCCGACGACCTTCTTCAGGGCGTCGCCGAGTGCATCGGCCTCGTCCGGAGTCAGCTCGACGACAAGTCGACCGCCGCCTTCGAGCGGAACGCGCATGACGATGCCCCGCCCCTCCTTGGTCACCTCGAGCGGGCCGTCGCCCGTCCGCGGCTTCATGGCCGCCATGCTCGTTCCCCTTCCTGAAACCAGCTCACGCAGCCGACAACCCAGGTGTCACCGGCATCGAACACATTGCTTCCAGGCCATTATCCCGCATCGCAGGACCCAATGACCAACATCGGTTCGCATCGCTTGCGCAACGCGCAGCCGCAAAACCACTCAATTCGGCGATCCGGCTGCGATACTTCGCCGCTTCGTACCGCCACGGGGTGCCTTTTTGTTTGACGCAGGTCACATGTGCAGGGTCGAAGATCTCCGACATGCTGGCCTGTGCATGCCCATTTTTCCGCTGCCGGGAGCTGCGCAGGGCCCCGGGAGCCCTCAGGAGGGGACCGACGATGGCAGACACCGTGCTCTACGAGGTGACCGACGGACTCGCGACGATCACGATCAATCGTCCCGACGCCATGAACGCGATGAACACCGAGGCCAAGGTCGCCCTCCGGGAGGCGGTGCTGTCCGCGGCCGCCGACACCGCCGTGCGGGCGGTGCTGCTGACGGCGACCGGGCGGGCGTTCTGCGTCGGCCAGGACCTCAAGGAGCACATCTCCTCGCTGACCGCCGACCGCGAGGCGGGCACCGGCAACACGATGAGCACCGTGCAGGAGCACTACAACCCGATCATCCGGGCGCTCACCGAGATGCCGAAGCCGGTCGTCGCGGGGGTCAACGGGGCCGCCGCCGGTGCGGGCCTGGGCTTCGCGCTCGCCGCGGACTACCGGATCGTCGCGGAGAACTCCGTCTTCAACACGTCCTTCGCCGGGGTCGCGCTGACCGCCGACTCGGGCGTCTCCTGGACCCTGCCGCGCCTGATCGGCCACGGCAGGGCCGCCGACCTGCTGCTCTTCCCCCGCTCGGTCCCGGCACAGGAGGCGCTCGACCTGGGCCTGGTGAACCGGGTGGTCCCGGCCGCCGCGCTGGCCGCCGAGGCGACGGCCGTGGCGCGGGCGCTGGCGGAGGGTCCGACGGTCGCGTACGCCGCGCTGAAGGCGTCGCTCTCGTACGGCACGGACCACGGTCTCGCCGAGACGCTGGAGAAGGAGGACGAGCTCCAGTCGCTGGCGGGGGCCTCGGAGGACCACGCGATCGCGGTGCAGGCCTTCATCGACAAGGCGCGGCCGAAGTACCTGGGCCGCTGAGCGGTTGTCCGTCCGTTCGCGTTACGAGCCGCTGCCCCGGGCGACGCAGTCGGCGAGGTGGTCGTCGACCAGGCCGCACGCCTGCATCAGGGCGTAGGCCGTGGTCGGGCCGACGAAGCGGATGCCGCGCTTCTTGAGGTCCTTGGCGAGCGCCGTCGACTCCGGGGTGACGGCGGGCACGTCCGCGAGCGTGCGGGGGGCGGGGCGGCCCTTCGGGTCCGGGGCGTGCGACCAGATCAGCCGGTCGAGGTCGCCCTCGGGCCACCCGGCGAGGACCCGTGCGTTGGCGAGGGTGGCCTCGATCTTGGCGCGGTTGCGGATGATGCCGGGGTCGGCGAGGAGCCGGGCCGCGTCCGCGTCGGTGAACGCGGCGACCTCGGCGATCTCGAAGCCCGCGAAGGCGGTGCGGAAGCCCTCGCGGCGGCGCAGGATCGTCAGCCAGGAGAGGCCGGACTGGAAGGCCTCCAGGCACAGGCGTTCGTAGAGCGCGTCGTCGCCGTGGACCGGGCGGCCCCACTCCGTGTCGTGGTACGCCGTGTAGTCCTCGGTGGCCAGGCCCCAGGGGCAGCGCAGGGCGCCGTCGGGGCCGGGGGCGGCTGCGGTCACGGCTGGGGCTCCTCGGGGGCGGGGCGTGCGTCCTGGGGCTCGGGGGCGGCTTCGGGCTCGCCGACAGGGGTCTCCGGGGCAGGGGCCTCCGGGGCTGCGGCCTCCGGAGCCGGGCGGTCGGGGGTTTCGGCCGGTGACGTCCAGGGGTGCTCCGGCCGGGCCGGGGCGGGGCGTTTGGTGAAGAGGTCGGGGCCGCCGACCGTGGTGGCCTGGGCGCCCGCGAGGGCCGCTTCCAGTTCGGCGATGCGGGAGTCCCGCTCGGCCAGTTCCGCGCCGACCCGGCCCAGGACGTCGTCCACGTCCGCCATCCGGTACCCCCGGACGGCCAGCGGCAGGCGCAGCGCCTCGATGTCCGCGCGGCCGATCGGGCGGGTCAGCGGCAACGGGTCCACCAGGTGGTCCGGGGCGGCCTCGGGCAGCGGCCCCTGGTCGCCGCCGGTGCCGACGACGGCGAGCGTCACGGCGGCGACGACCACCACCATCGCCAAGAGCAAGAACACGAACACGAGCGGCTCCCCGGGCGCGGACCTGGACGGTACGGAAATCTTCCGGCCCCGATCGTGCCATGCGGGTGTGACAGTTAAGGTCGCAGACGGCCTCACCTGGGCCGTCGGTGGTCCGTGACGAGGAGGAACCTGCAGATGCTGCGGCTGGGACGGCGTGTTTTCGAGACGCACGAGCCGGTGATCATGGCGATCGTGAACCGCACCCCGGACTCCTTCTACGACCAGGGCGCGACCTTCCGCGACGAGCCCGCGCTCGCCCGCGTGGAACAGGCCGTGGCGGAGGGCGCCGCCATCATCGACATCGGCGGGGTCAAGGCGGGCCCCGGCGAGGAGGTCAGCGCCGAGGAGGAGGCGCGGCGGACCGTCGGCTTCGTCGCCGAGGTGCGGCGCAGGCACCCGGAGGTCGTGATCAGCGTCGACACCTGGCGGCACGAGGTCGGCGAGGCGGTCTGCGAGGCGGGCGCGGACCTGCTCAACGACGCGTGGGGCGGCGTCGACCCGAAGCTGGCCGAGGTCGCGGCGCGCTACGACGTGGGGCTGGTCTGCACGCACGCGGGCGGGGCCGAGCCGCGCACCCGGCCGCACCGGGTGACGTACGAGGACGTCATGGCGGACATCCTGGACGTCACGGTGGGTCTGGCCGAGCGGGCGGCGGCGCTGGGGGTGCGGCGGGACGCGATCATGATCGACCCGGGGCACGACTTCGGGAAGAACACCCGGCACAGCCTGGAGGCGACGCGGCGGCTCGGGGAGATGGCGGAGACGGGGTGGCCGGTGCTCGTGTCGCTCTCCAACAAGGACTTCGTCGGGGAGACGCTGGACCGGCCGGTCAAGGAGCGGGTGATCGGGACGCTGGCGACGACGGCCGTGTCGGCGTGGCTGGGGGCGCAGGTGTACCGGGTGCACGAGGTGGCGGAGACGAAGCAGGTCCTGGACATGGTGGCGTCCATCGCGGGCCACCGGCCACCGGCGGTCGCCCGCCGGGGCCTGGCGTAGCGCCGGGCGGGGCCTGGCCTAGCGCCGGGCGGGGCCCGTCGTCGTCGACGGGCCCCGTCCCGGGCCTATTTGCCCGTCTCCTTCGTGACCAGTGCCACGGCCTCGTCCACGTCGTCGGTGACGTGGAAGAGCAGGAGGTCCTTCTCCGAGGCCTTGCCCTGGGCGATCACCGTGTCGCGGAGCCAGTCGACCAGCCCGCCCCAGTAGTCCGTACCGAAGAGGACGATCGGGAAGCGGGTGACCTTCTGGGTCTGGACCAGGGTGAGGGCCTCGAAGAGCTCGTCGAGGGTGCCGAAGCCGCCCGGGAGGACCACGAACCCTTCGGCGTACTTCACGAACATCGTCTTGCGGACGAAGAAGTAGCGGAAGTTGACCCCGATGTCGACGTGCTGGTTGAGGCCCTGCTCGAAGGGGAGCTCGATACCGAGGCCGACGGAGACGCCGTTCGCCTCGCGCGCACCCTTGTTGGCCGCCTCCATCGCGCCCGGGCCGCCGCCCGTGATCACCGCGAAGCCCGCTTCCACGAGGGCGCGGCCGATGCGGACGCCCGCCTCGTACTCGGGCGTGTCGGCGGGGGTGCGCGCGGAGCCGAAGACACTGATGGCGCTGGGGAGTTCGGCGAGCGCGCCGAAGCCCTCCACGAACTCGGACTGGATGCGCATGACCCGCCACGGGTCGGTGTGGACCCACTCCGAGTCGCCCTCGGTGTCGAGGAGACGCTGGTCCGTCGTGCCGGGCTGGACCTGTTCCCGGCGGCGCAGGACCGGACCGAGCCGTTGCTCCTCGGGCGTCCGTCCCTCTTCAGGATGCGTCATGCCGTGCTCCCTTCGCTGCCGTACGTTGTCCGGTCAGGGTAGGTCCACGGATGTGACGAACGGTGAAATTCAGGCCGTCAACCAGGCATGGAGTCGTTCCTCGCCCTGGAGGATCTTGGCGACCTCGACGCGTTCGTCGCGCTTGTGGGCGAGGAGGGGGTCGCCGGGGCCGTAGTTCACCGCCGGTACGCCGAGCGCGCTGAAGCGGGCGACGTCGGTCCAGCCGAACTTGGGGTTGGCCTTGCCGCCGACCGCCGCCATGAAGGCCTGTGCGGCCGGGTGGGAGAGGCCAGGGAGGGCCGCCGGGGAGTGGTCGTCGACGACGAACTCGGCGATGTCGCAGTCGGCGAAGGTCTCGCGGACGTGGGCGAGGGCCTGCTCGGGCGAAAGGTCGGGGGCGTAGCGGTAGTTGACCGTCACCGAGCAGGCGTCGGGGATGACGTTGTTGGCGACGCCGCCGTCGACGCGGACGGCGTTGAGGCCCTCGTGGTACTCCAGGCCGTCGATCACCGGGCGGCGCGGTTCGTAGGCGTCCAGCTTCGCGAGGATCGGCGCGATCTTGTGGATGGCGTTGGAGCCCATCCAGCTGCGCGCGGAGTGGGCGCGCTCGCCGGTGGTGTGCAGGATGACGCGCAGGGTGCCCTGGCAGCCGCCCTCGACCTCGCCGTAGGAGGGTTCGAGGAGGACCGCGAAGTCGGCGGCGAGCCAGTCGGGGTGGGCTTCGGCGACGTGGCCGAGGCCGTTGAGGTGGGCGGCGACCTCCTCGTTGTCGTAGAAGACGAAGGTGAGGTCGCGGTTGGGTTCGGGGACGGTCGCGGCGATACGGAGCTGGAGGGCGACGCCCGCCTTCATGTCGCTCGTCCCGCACCCCCAGAGCACCCCGTCCTCGTCCAGCCGGGACGGGACGTTGTCCGCGATCGGGACGGTGTCGATGTGCCCGGCGAGGACGACGCGCTCGGGGCGGCCGAGGTTCGTGCGGGCGACGACGTTGTTGCCGTGGCGGTCGACGGTGAGGTGCGGGAAGGTCCGCAGGGTCTGCTCGACGGCGTCGGCGAGGGGCTTCTCGGTGCCGCTCTCGGAGCGGAAGTCGACGAGCTGGGCGGTGACGTGGGCGGCGTCACGGGTGAGGTCAAGGGGGGTTGCGGGCATGGGGCCGAGCCTAACGGGGGCGGGGGCGGGGACTCCGGGGGGCGGCTCCGCCGCAGGGGGACGGCTGCCCGAAGGGCACGCCATCAGGGGCGCGGGGCTGGGGACTCCCTCGGCCCGGCGGGCCGGGGCTGAAGCGGCCCGGCACCGGGAGGCGTCTCCCGGGCTCCGGCGTGGAGCGCATCCGGCACCCAAGGTGCGCGCAGGGGCCGGTATCCGGGTGGGCCCGGATCGGGCGGGCCGCCCCCTTGCCCGCCCGTCCCGCCCCCGGGGGGCGGCCCCGCCGCCCAAGGGGGCGGGGATGGCTGCCCGAAGGGCACGCCATCAGGGGCGCGGGGAACTGCGCGAGCAACCACGACGCACCCGGCACGGAGAAGCGGGGACACCCCGGAGCGGGGAAGCCGGCCGCAGACGCTCCAGTACCTTGGGGCTGTGGCTCAGGTTTCCGGTTCCTCTCCCCTTCGCAGCCGTGCCGTGCGGATCGGCGCCGGCGTCGCCGTGCTCGTGGCCCTCGCCGGGTACGTGACGGTGCAGTTCTTCGCCGGTGACCAGGGAGACACCCGGTGTTTCGTGCGGGGCGGCACCGAGAGCGGCGCCCGGTACGAGCTGACCACCGAGCAGGCCGTCAACGCGGCGACCATCTCGTCGGTGGGCACTTCGCGCGGCATGCCGGAGCGAGCGGTGACCATCGCGCTGGCCACCGCCCTCCAGGAGTCCGCCCTGCGCAACATCCGGCACGGCGACCGGGACTCGCTCGGCCTGTTCCAGCAGCGGCCGTCGCAGGGATGGGGCACCGAGGACCAGATCCTCGACCCCGCGTACTCGGCAGGCCGCTTCTACCAGCACCTCACCGAGGTCCCCGGCTACTCGCGGCTCCCCCTGACCGTGGCCGCCCAGCGCGTCCAGAAGAGCGGCTTCCCGCAGGCGTACGCCAAGCACGAGCCCGACGCCGCCCTGCTGGCCTCCGCGCTCACCGGCCGCACCCCCGCCTCCCTCTCCTGCGAGTCCCGGCGCGGCGACGACAGCACGCCGGGCGATCCCGCGAAGGTACGGGAGCGCCTGGTCCGGGACTTCGGCCCCGGGATCCTCCCCCGCACCACGAACACCAGCACCGGCACCGGCACCGGCACCGGCACCACGAGCCCCCGCGCCACGAGCGCGGCCGGTGCGCCCGACGCCCGCACCGTCGTCGTCCCCGTGCCGAGGGAGACCGGGACCGCCCGGGGCGCCACCGACGTCACCGCCTCCCCGCAGCAGCGCGGCTGGGCCCTGGCCCACTGGGCGATGGCGCACTCCGCCGAACTGCGCGTCACCCGCATCGCCTACGCGGACCGCGAATGGCGCACCACCGAGGCCGCCAAGGGCTGGCAGAAGGTCCCGCCGGGCCGGACGGCCGGTGCGGGCGGCGGCGACGACGTACGGATCACCACCTCCCCGTAAGCACCGGAGATCCCCACCCGACCGGACAAACAACCGATAACGGGCAGATCACTCCCCGGTCAAGACCCGGTCACCGTCCGAACATCAGGCGATCACCCGTCCAACACGTCACCCGAAGGGAGGCGTCCGGGCCGCCCGCCGGGCGGATGCGCCGACACCCCTCCCCATCTCGGACTCCGTACGCGAATTCCCTTGGGAATCAAGGGAAGTGAGCACCTTCCGCGAGCACCGGACGCTTCGCCTTTGCCCGTTTTTATCCGCACCGGACCATGCCCCGCATTGCGAACTCTTTACCTCGGCCCACCGCAACCTCCCCCGCCCTCCGAGCGGTTGTCATGGCGTCCGATCGCCGGACAGACAGCGCCTCACAAGCGCCCACAACGTCTTCTCCCGCTAAGGAGCACCATGTCCCTCCCCCTGGCTCGTCGGATCGCCCGCGCCGCCCTCATCGGTGCCGCAGGCGCCGCCTCCGTGATCGGTGCGACCGGCTCCGCCAGCGCGGTCGACCTCCCGGCTGCCCCGAACCTCGGTGGCCTGACCGCGCTGGACGGCGCCGGTCTCGGCGACACCGTCGACGGCGCGTCGCAGAAGGCGTCCAACGTGGCGGGCGACACCAGCAGCGCTGCCGTCAAGAAGGCCGTCCCGGCGGCCGGCAAGACCGTCGGCAAGGCCGGCAAGACCGCCACCCCCGCCGCCCAGAAGGCCGCCGGTGACGTCGCGGGAAGCGCCGGTGAGGTGCTCGGCGAGACCGCCAAGACCGCCACGGACGGCGGCCTGCCCACCGGTGGTCTGCCGACCGGCGGCGGCCTGCCCGGCGCCGGCAACCTCCCCGTCAAGGGCCTGCCCCTCGGCTAAGCACGACCCCGCAGTACCGATGGGGCCCCGGGAGGGCGAATCTCCCGGGGCCCCTTCACGTACGTACGCAAAGCGCACGTACGCGGACCGCACGTACGCAGACCGTACGTATCGGACAGTCTCAGACCGTCAGGCGGGCCACCGCCGCAGCGACGCGCTCGTCCGTGGCCGTGAAGGCGACGCGTACGAAGCGGGCGCCCGCCTCGCCGTAGAAGTCGCCGGGCGCCACCAGGATGCCCAGCGCCGCGAGGTGGGCGACCGTCTGCCAGCAGTCCTCGTCGCGGGTGACCCACAGGTAGAGACTGGCCTCGCTGTGCTCGACCCGGAAGCCGTGCGCTTCGAGGGCCGAGCGCAGGGCGGTCCGGCGGGCCGCGTACCGCTCGCGCTGCTCGGCCACGTGCGTGTCGTCGCCGAGGGCGGCGACGGTGGCCGCCTGCACCGGGGCGGCGGTCATCATGCCGCCGTGCTTGCGGATCTGGAGCAGGTCGCCGAGGACGGCCGCGTCACCGGCGATGAAGGCGGCGCGGTAGCCCGCGAGGTTGGAGCGCTTGGAGAGGGAGTGGACGGCGATGATCCCGTCCAGCGAGCCGCCGCAGACGTCCTCGTGCAGGACGGAGACCGGGTCGGCCTCCCAGCCCAGCTCCAGGTAGCACTCGTCGGCGACCAGCAGGATCGAGTGCTCGCGGGCCCAGGCGACGATGCGGGTCAGCTCGTCCTTGGCGATGACCTTGCCGGTCGGGTTGGACGGCGAGTTCAGCCACAGGAGCTTGACCCTGGCCGGGTCGAGGTCGGTGGTCGGGTCGTCGTAGACGACGTGCTCGGCGCGGGCCAGGCGGGCGCCCACCTCGTACGTCGGGTACGCCAGGCGCGGGTAGGCGACCTGGTCGCCGGGGCCGAGCCCGAGCTGGGTCGGCAGCCAGGCCACCAGTTCCTTGGAGCCGACCACCGGCAGGACGTTGGTGTGCTGGACCTCGCGGGCGCCGAGCCGTCGCTCCACCCACTCCACCAGCGCGTCGCGCAGCGCGACCGTGCCCCACACCGTCGGATAGCCGGGCGAGTCCACGGCGGCGACCAGCGCCTTCTGGATCAGCTCGGGGACCGGGTCGACGGGGGTGCCGACGGAGAGGTCCACGATGCCGTCCGGGTGGGCGGCGGCCGTCTTCTTGTACGGCTCCAGCTTGTCCCAGGGGAAGGTGGGGAGGCGGTCGGTGACTGTGGACACGATGCGGGTCACTTTCTCGTACGTACGCGGACGGACCGGCCGGTGCCGAAGGCGCGTCGGCCGGTGCCGGGAAACGCCTCGGTCCCGTACGGCAGCGAAGGCCGTACGGGACCGAGGGCGACGCTCGAAGGCGTCTGCCGTCTACTGGTTCTGCGGCGGCAGCGCGGCGATGAACGCGTGGTCGCGCTCGATCAGGCCCAGCTTGGAGGCACCACCGGGCGAACCGAGGTCGTCGAAGAACTCGACGTTCGCCTTGTAGTAGTCCTTCCACTCCTCCGGAGTGTCGTCCTCGTAGAAGATCGCCTCGACCGGGCAGACCGGCTCACAGGCACCACAGTCGACGCATTCGTCCGGGTGGATGTACAAGGACCGGGAGCCCTCGTAGATGCAGTCGACCGGGCACTCCTCGATGCACGCCTTGTCCTTGACGTCGACACAAGGCTGCGCGATGACGTAGGTCACGCTGTCGTTCCTCCTCGATAGGGCGCGGCGGGCCGAGCTTCTCCGGCTCCGTCCACGGGCGCGCGGGAGCGCGGCGTCGTGCGATGCCCGCACCTAGTATCTCCGTTCCCGGGCACGATCCGAACAGGAGGGGTGGGCAGAGCTGTGGAATTCACTGCCGGCGGACAACTTGAGGTACGGCTGACACCGGATGACGTGGGCAAACGGGTATCAGTCCGGCGTCTGACCGGGGACTCTGCGGCCGGTGCCCGCTTCGCGGACGTCGTCGGCGTGCTCACCTCGTGGCACGGCGGTGTGCTGTCGATCACACGAAAGAATGGCGAGACGGTACGGGTCGACGCCGCCGCGATGGTCGCGGGCAAGCTCGTGCCCGCCGCCCCGGCCCGGCGGCGCGGCCCCTCGGCGACCTTCGCGGAGCTGGCGACGGTGACCGCGCGGGCCTGGCAGCCGCTGGAGAGCGAGGACCTCGGCGGCTGGACCCTGCGGGCGGCGAACGGCTTCACGCGGCGCGCCAACTCCGTGCTGCCGCTGGGCGACCCGGGCGTCCCGACCGGCGAGGCGCTGGCGTACGTACGGCGGTGGTACGAGGAGCGGGGGCTTCCGGCGTACGTCCAGGTGGCGACCGGCGCCGAGGGGACCCAGGAGGTGCTGGGCGCCGAACTGGCCGAGCACGGCTGGGAGTCGGAGGTGTCCGCCCTGGTGCGGATCGCGGCGCTGGCGCCCGTCGGCGACCTGGACGCGGGCCCGGCGGAGGCGGACGTGGTGCTTTCGCGGGCGGCGGACGCGGTGTGGATGGCGCGCTACCAGCGCTTCCAGACGCCGGGGCCGGAGGTCGAGAAGGTGCTGCACGGCGGGCCCTCGGTGTGGTTCGCGACCGTGCCGGGCGAGGAGCCGGGGCGGGCGGCGGCGATCGGGCGGTGCGTGGTGGACGGGCGGTGGGCCGGATTCGCGGCCGTCGAGGTCGATCCCGCATACCGACGGCGGGGCCTGGCGACGGCCGTCATGGCCGTACTGGCGCGCCGGGCGCTGGACGAAGGGGCGTCGGCGGCGTGGCTCCAGGTGGAGGCCGACAACGACGGGGCGCGGGCGCTGTACGAGGGGATGGGATTCGCCACCCACCACAGTTACCACCACTACCGGGCCGCATAGCGCGGTCGCACCAGGAGCGGGTACGAGGGTTTCATGGACGAGGCAGCAGACGGCACACCCGGCGGTGAACCCACCGACTGGCGGGCGCAGTTCGCCGAGGAGGCACGGGCCGGGCACCCCGATCTGGCGACGCTGTGCCTGCTGATCGGCGCGGTCGGCGACCCGGCGCTGGGGCAGGCCGGGATCGACGAAGCGCAGATCGAACTGGACCGGCTGGCGGGGCTGTTGCCGTTCCGCCCGGCGGGGCCGCGCTCCTGGGCGACGGCCCTGGCCGAACTGCTGGGCGCGCGCTGCGGGTTCGAGGGCACGCCCGGGGACTACCGGCGGCTGGACTCCTCGCTGCTTCCGGCGGTGCTGAAGCGGCGCAGGGGGCTGCCGATCCTGCTGTCGGTGGTGTGGATGGAGGTGGCCCGGCGGGCCGGGGCCCCGGTGTACGGGGTGGCGCTGCCGGGGCACTTCGTGGTGGCGTTCGGGGAGCCGGGCGCGCAGGTGCTGGTGGACCCGTTCAACGGGGGCAGGCTGCTGACCGGGGCGGACGCCGAACTGCTGGTGGCGGGGGCGACGGGTGAGCCGTTGGACGCGTCGATGCTGCGGGCGGCCGATCCGCTGGACATCGTGATGCGGGTGCTGAACAACATCCGGGCGTGGGCGGCGGCCAGGCCCGAGCGCAGCGACGTACAGCTGTGGGCGGTGGAGCTGGCGCTGCTGCTGCCCGCCCATCCGGCGCGGCTGCGGTACGAGAAGGCCCAACTGATGGTGCAGCGCGGGGACTTCCTGGGCGGGGCGCGGGAGCTGGAGGCCTACGCCGACGTGGTGGAGACGGTGGAGCCGTCGTCGGCGGAGGCGATCAGGGGGCGGGCCAGGTCCGCGCGGGCCCGCCTCAACTGACCGTCGGTGTCTACCACTTGGCTCCGGCGATCTGTCGGGTGGTGGCGTTGAGCCGGTTGAAGAGGTTGCTGACGCCGATCCACAGGGTGATCGCGGCGAGCTGCTTCTCGTCGTAGTGCCGGGCGGCCTCGTCCCAGACCTCGTCGGTCACCGGGTTGGGGCGGTCGGCGAGGCGGGTGGCGGACTCGGCGAGGTCGAGGGCGGCCCGCTCGGCGTCGGTGAAGTACGGGGCCTCGCGCCAGGCGGAGACGGAGTCGATGCGCTCGTCGGTCTCCCCCGCCTTGCGGGCGCTCGCCGCACCGCTGACGACGCAGACGCTGCACCCGTTGATCTGGCTGACGCGCAGGTGGATCAGTTCCAGGGTGGACTCCGGGACGCCGCCCTTCCGGGCCGCCTTGGCGACGGAGAGGATGGCGGGCATGGCCTCGGGGATGATCGTGGCGGGGTTGGCGATACGGGCTTCCACGGCGGGCTCCTTCAGGAGGTTCGCGGGGCGCTCGGTCGCGCCCACACCCTTATGACGGAGCCCGCGCGGGGAGTGTGACAGGTCGCGGCAGAAACTTTTTTCAGAGCCAGCCCTTTTCGCGGGCGACGCCGACCGCCTCGGCCCGGTTGCGGGTGGCGAGCTTCTGGATGGCGGTGGAGAGGTAGTTGCGGACGGTGCCCTGGGAGAGGTGGAGGGCGGCGGCGATCTCCGCGTTGGTGGAGCCGTCGGCGGCCACCCGCAGCACCTCGCGTTCGCGGTCGGTGAGCGGGTTGGCCCCGCCCGCGAGGGCGGCGGCGGCCAGGGTCGGGTCGATGACCCGCTCCCCCGCGAGGACCTTGCGGACGGCGTCGGCGAGCCGGGCGGCGGGGGCGTCCTTCACCAGGAACGCGACCGCGCCCGCCTCCATGGCGGTGCGCAGATAGCCGGGGCGGCCGAAGGTGGTGAGGACGACGACCTTGACCCCGGGCAGTTCGGCGGTGAGCTGTGCCGCGGCCTCGATGCCGGTCAGGCCGGGCATCTCGATGTCCAGGAGGGCCACGTCGACGGGAGTGGCGCGGGCGGCGGCCAGTACCTCGTCGCCGCGGGCCACCTGGGCGACGACCTCGATGTCGGGTTCCAGGCCGAGGAGCGCGGCCAGTGCCTCGCGGACCATCGACTGGTCCTCGGCGAGCAGGACCCGGATGCTGTCGGTGCTGGTCGGGCTGGTCATGAAGCTGATCCTAGAGTCCGTCCGACGGCAGCGGGACCCGGGCCCGCAGGGTGAAACCCGGGCCCGTGGTGTCGGGTTCGGCCGTGCCGCCGACCTCGGCGAGGCGTTCGCCCATGCCGGTGAGGCCGTTGCCCCGGCGCGGGGCGGCGGGCGCGCCCCGGCCGTCGTCGGCGACCGTCAGCTCCAGGAAAACGCCGTCGAGGGTCTGGTTGCGGCGCAGGCGCACGGTGCAGCGCCGGGCGCCACTGTGGCGTACGACGTTGGTGACGGCCTCGCGCAGCGCCCAGGCGAGGGCTTCCTCCCGCTCGGGGGGTACGTCGCCGAGGTCGTCCGGTGTCTCGGCGGGCACGTCCGCCGCGATCCCGGCGGCGGTCAACGCGGTGCGGGCTCCCGCGAGTTCGGCGGGGAGGGTGGCGCGGCGGTAGCCGGTGACCGCCTCCCGGACGTCGACGAGGGCCTGGCGGCTGACCTTCTCGATGTCGGCGACCTGCTGGGCGGCCTGCTCGGGGTGGGCGGGGAGCATCCGTCCGGCGAGTTCGCTCTTGAGGGTGATCAGGGAGAGCGAGTGGCCGAGGAGGTCGTGCAGGTCGCGGGCGAGGCGCAGGCGTTCCTCGTTGGCGGCGAGCTGGGCGACGGTGGCCCGGGCCTCCCGCAACTCCTGCGTGGTGCGCACGAGTTGGCGTACGCCGACCATCGCGCCGCCGATCATCAGGGGCAGCAGGGCGGTCGCCTCCAGCTCGTGCCAGTCGCTGCGGGCGACGCCGATCAGGACCATGACGAGGGTGACGCCGGGGATCGCCCAGCGGGCCCGGCGCACCGGAAGGGTCGCGCCGGCCGACACGGCGACGTACACGAACAGGGCCAGCCAGCGGTCGCCGAGGGTCAGGCTCAGGAGGCAGGCGAGGGCGAACTGTGCGCCGAGCGCGCACCACGCCGTGCGCGGGGGCAGGGTGCGGAAGCCCTGGCCGAAGACCAGTTTCGCGAAGAGGGAGACGTACACGGCGACGAAGGCCAGCAGCCCCAGGGTGCCGAGGACGGTGGCCCAGGGCAGGTGCGTGCCGCTGACGAGGTCGCCGACCGGGTCGCTCAGGAAGATGAGCCAGACGGCGATCCCCACCACCTTGGTCGGGATGTTCCGCGGCCGCCGCCCGGGGGCGGGGGCCTCGGGCGCGTCGGTCCGGGCCGGCGTCTCCTCGTTCATGCCTTCAACGTGTCCTTCCGGTACAGCCAGGCCGCTCCGCCCGCGAAGAGCAGGAAGTAGGCGGCGAGGATGGCGACGTCCTTGGCGTGCGGGGCGCCGCCCAGCTCGATGGCCTGGCCGAGGGCGGCGTACGCGTGCGTGGGGAGCCACTCGGCGATGTTCTGCAGCCACTGAGGGTAGAGGGTGGCCGGCATCCACAGGCCGCCCAGGATGGACAGGCCGAAGTACACGATCATCGTGACCGGGCGGACCGCGTCGCCGCTGGCGATGTAGCCGAGGGCCACGCCGAGCGCGGCGAAGACGACGCTTCCGGCCCAGATGACGGCGGTCAGCGCGATCCACTGCCAGGCGTCGAGGCGTACGCCCTTGGCGGCGGAGGCGACGACGAACACGATCACGATGGCGGGCAGTGTGACGACCGCCGAGCCCGCGATCTTGGCGAGGACGTAGCCGCGGCCGGGGAGGCTGGTGAGGCGCAGCTGGCGGACCCAGCCCTTCTCGCGCTCCTTGGCGATGCGTTCGCTGTTGCCCATCAGGACGGAGGTCAGCGCGCCGAAGGAGGCCATGGCGACCATGACGAACAGGGGCATGGTCAGGTTCGTGCCCGGGAGCTTCTCGTCGCCGGAGGTGCCCGCGATCATCAGGAAGAGGGCGGAGGGGTAGATCACCGAGAAGAACATGAACTTCTTGTTCCGCAGGGTGCGGCGGATTTCGAGGGCGATGAGGGTCTTCATGCGGCCTGGGACTCCTTGTTCTCTTCTGCTGCGGTGATCGCCACGAAGGCCTGTTCCAGGCCGAGTCCGGCTACTTCGAGGTTGCGCGGGTAGAGCCCGAGGCCGTACAGCGCGTGGACGGTCGCGTCGGCGTCGTGCGACTGCAGGCGCACGGTGCGGCCGGAGACGGCGATCCGGGAGAGGAAGGGCAGGGCGCCCAGGGCGGTTTCGTCGATCTCGCCGTCCAGGTCGAAGGCGATCCGGCGGGCGCCCGCCTTCGCCTTGATCTCGGCGGCGGTGCCGTCGGCGAGCAGGCGGCCCTTGTGCAGGACCAGGACCCGGTCGGCGATGGCGTCGGCCTCCTCCAGGTAGTGGGTGGCGAACAGGACCGTGCGGCCCTGGTCGGCCTGGGCGCGCATGGTGGCCCAGAAGGCCTGGCGGGAGGTGACGTCCATGCCGGTGGTGGGCTCGTCGAGGACGATCAGGTCGTTGGCCCCTGCGGTGGCCAGGGCGAAGCGGACGCGCTGTTCCTGGCCGCCGGAGAGCTTGTTGACCATGCGGTCGGCGATCGCCGCGACGCCCGCCCGGTCGAGCACTTCCTGCACGGGGTACGGCTGGGGGTGCAGGGCGCAGGCGAGCTGGACGATCTCGCGAACCCGCACCTCCTCCATCAGGCCGCCGCTCTGGAGCATCGCGCCGACCCGGCCGTCGGCGACGGCCTGCCGGGGGGTGGTGCCGAACAGGGTGACCGTGCCGGAGTCGGCGGGGCGCAGGCCGAGGAGGAGGTCGAGGGTGGTGGACTTCCCGGCGCCGTTGGGGCCGAGGAGGGCGACGGTCTCGCCGGGGCGGAGGGTGAGGGTGAGGTCGGCGACGGCCTTGACGGGGCCGTACGCCTTCGTCACTCCGGTGAACTGGACGGGTGTCGTCTGCATGCTTCAAGGGTGGCTTGTGCGCACGGGGGGCGGCAGAGACGACCGTCCGGTGTTCGGCATGACAGATGTCATGGGTGGGGCCCTGGAACGCACGGAACCCCCGTGCCCCTGAGGGCACGGGGGTTCCCCGGAACTGGGCGGCGGTTACGTCGGGTTCAGGTCGATGGTCTGGGTGCGTTCGGCCTTGCTCGTGCCGACCAGGGCCTTGCGCATGGCGTTGCGGACGTCCTCCATCGCCAGCGGACGCTTGCCGGTGGCGCTGTTGACCATCACGCCGTCGAAGGTGCTGCCGCACAGCTCCTTCATCGCCTTCAGGTCGTAGACCTCGACCAGCTTCCCGTTGATCGCCTTCATCGAGAGGATCTTCGGCAGCGACCGGGCGGGCCCGAAGTCGATGCCCTTGCCGGTCGTGCCCGCGTTGATCCGCACGATCCCCGACATGGCGGGCTCGGCGAACTTCTTCATCGCGCGGTCGAGTTCGGCCTGGGTGACGGTCGGCTGCTTGGCCACCACGGGCAGTTCGACCGGCACCTGCTTGCCGCTGCGCACCTGCGCCAGGTACGCGTCGCGGACCTTGGCCATGGACGCCTTGGCGTCGAGCGCCTTGCCGGGCCGGCCCGGCTTGGCGACGGCCTTGCCGCTGGAGAAGTCGATGCTGCCGTCGGAGGCGGTGCCGGAGGTTCCGGCCAGCGACGTCAGGGCGACCGTCAGCTTCTCCTCGTCGACGGGGACCACCGGCTCGGCGACGCGCTCGCCGCCGAACAGGGAGCCGACCACGGACACCGGGTTGTAGTCGGTGCCGGACGCGCCGCGCACCGTCTCCTGGCTGTCCAGGGACAGGCCCGCGTTGCCGGGGGCCAGCTCGGTCTTCTTGCCGTCCACGACGAGCTGGAGCGGCAGCGCGGCCCGCTTGCCGAGCTGCGCGTCGAGCTTGACGACGGCCTCGTCCTTGGTGCCGCCGCCGATGTCCACGCCGAGGACGGTGGTGCCCTTGGGCACGTCGGAGTGGTTGAGCAGCAGGCCCGCGCCGTACACGCCACCGGCGATCACGACGACGCCGACCGCCAGCAGGACCACCTTGGAGCGGCCCTTCTTGGCGGGCGCTGCGGGCTTGGGCGCGGGCGGCGGGGGTGCCGGTTCGTTGCGTACGGGGCCGCCCTGGCCGAAGTCGGAGGCACCCGGCGGGTCCGGCAGCCGGGGGGTGAGGTGGGGCCCCGAGGGGAACTGCGGGCGCGGCCCGTCCGGCTGCACCACGGGGACACCGCTGGTGAGGGTGTCGCCGGAGACGTACCCGGGGGGCGTCATCGGGCCGGGGCCGCCCGGCCGGTCGTCGCGGGGGTCGGTCTGCGGGGTGAGGACGGCGGTGTCGTCGCCGAGGCCGCCCGCGGCGTTCATGCCGGTGAGCGGGTTCGTACCGTACGGAGAAGGGGTGCCCTGGGGCTGGTGGGACTCGGGCCAGGGGCCGGAAGCGGAACCCGAACCCGGCGTCCGGTGCTGGCCGGTGGTGTCCATGCCGGGCATCTGGTGCTGGCCCGTCGTGTCCATGCCCGGCATCTGGTGCTGGCCCGTCGTGTCCATGCCCGGCATCTGGTGCTGCCCGGTGGTCTCCATGCCCGGCACCTGGTGCTGGCCCGTGGTGTCCGGGCCCGGCAGATAGTGCTGGCCGGTCGTGTCGGGGCCGGTGGAGGGGTCCTTGGGGGCCAGGGGGCTGCTGCCGCTGGCCGGGCCCGTGGTGGGGCCGGTGGGGGTCGCCGAGGCGGAACCGCTCTCCGGGAGGCCGGTGCCGTCGGTGAAGTACGGCAGGCCGCCGCCCTGGGGCGGGGCGGGCGCGGCCGGACGGTCCGGGGTGGGCTGCGGCGTCACCGGGGCCTTGCGCGGCGCGAACCAGTCGCTGGTCGGCTTCTCGTCGCCGGAAGCGGAACCCGCGGGGGAACCGTCGGCGCCCGGGTCGCGGACCGTGGCGCCCTGCACGCGGGTCGGCAGCGGCGGCTGGCCCGCAGCGGCGGCTGAGGGTCCGTCGGAGGCGGAGGGCGCGGCGGAGAGCGGCTCGGAGGGCGGCCAGACGGTCTCGCCGGTGCTCTCGGCGTCCGCGGCCCGGGCGCCCGACGCCCCGTCACCCTCGCTGTCGGCCATGGGCTTGCGCATGACGACGGGCGGAATGGGGCGCGATCCGGGGATGTTGATGCGGATGCGGGTGGTCAGGGTCGTCTCGGTCCTGGGCTCGTCCGACTCCACGGCCTCGGCGGGCTCGTCGTTGGCGCCCGCGCCAAGGCCGTTCTGGCCGTCCTGGTGGAGCGAGGGGTACGGGCTCTGTCCGTACGGCGTCGTACCCGAGGGGTACGCGGTTCCGCCGCGCCCCTGCGCGCCGGAGGACGAACTGTCAGTTTCACGACTCAAGGCAGGTTCTCCCGGTTGGCTCCACCGCTCGTTCTCTTGACCATGTGCTGCGGGCGGCTCGGCGGCGCGCACCACCATACTGGCCGCCGCCGGCCCGAGCCCCGCGGCCGTGGATACGGGCGCTGCCCGTACAACAGCGGGGACGGGGGCGGCGAAGCGGGACCGGACGCGTGAATCGGGCGGGGAAAAGCGGAGGGAAACAGAAGGAAGGGGGAAGGAAGGGGTGCGTCAGCCCGCCGGACGGGCGGTGCCCCCGGCGGGTACGGACAGCCGGGGCATCGTGGCGCAGATCACAGCGAGCGCGATGCCGCCGATCAGGAAGATGCTCGCGCCGGTGCCGCCGCCGACCAGGAGGTCCCCCTCGGTACGGCCCGAGGTGACCACCAGTACGGCGAGCAGCCAGCCCAGTCCGGGGACGGCCGCCCCGAGCCGGGTGCGCAGCGCGTACGTCCCCCCGTAGAAGAGGCAGCCCGCGGCGAGCAGCGACAGCAGCAGCCCGACCGGCATGAGCGCCCCGGAGACCAGTGCCCCGGCGATCCCGGTGAGCGCGCCGAGGACGAGGAGGCCCAGGTAGACGGGGATGCGGCGGGGGTCGACCGGCTGGGTCACGAACAGCGCGGGGCCGGCTGCGGTGGCTCCGGACGAGGCCGCGGCGGCCCGTGGAGTCCCCGTCGACTTGGCGAGGCTGCGCTTCGCGGGAGCGGAGCCAGAGCCCCCGGAGGGCTTGCGGTCGTCGCTCATGCGTCGACCCCCGCGAAGAGGTCCGTTTCGAGGGGCTCGTCGCCCTCGGGGTCGCGGGAGGGGACGACCCTTTCGTAGAACTCGGTGGTGAAGACGGGCTGGGCCAGCTCGTTGGAGAGCAGGAACCAGGGCTCGTGCACCGTGATCTGGGTGGCGTGCGCGCGCATCGCCGCCGTCTTGGCGGCCGCGTACGCGGTCCCGTCGATCGCGGTGGTGATGTGCTCCTCGTCCACCACACCCGGCACGTCGTCGATGGGGGCGATGCCCGGGAAGCCGGGGTCCTCGGCGCGCAGCCGGGCGAAGGCGTCCTCGGCGAAGGGGCGCGGGACCCGGTTCCAGTACACCTTGTCGACGGCGTGCGGGACGCCGAAGTCCGGGCGGTAGGTGGGTTCGGCGGCCAGCTCGGTGGCGCGCATGGCGACCCGGTGGGCCTGAATGTGGTCGGGGTGGCCGTAGCCGCCGTCCGGGTCGTACGTCACCAGGACCTGCGGGCGGACCTCGCGGATCACCTGCACGAGGTACGAGGCCGCCGCGTTCACGTCCGCGTGCCAGAAGGCGTTCTCGCGGTGGTTCTGCGGGGTGTTCATCATCCCGGAGTCGCGGTAGTGGCCGGCGCCCGCGAGGAAGCGGTGGTCGGCGACCCCCAGCTCCTTCATGGCATCGGCCAGCTCGACGGCCCGGTAGGGGCCGAGTACGTCGTCCTGACCTGCGGCGAGGTGGGCGAGGGAGGGCGGGATGATCTCGCCCTCCTCGCCCTGGGTGCAGGTCACCAGGGTGACCTGGGCGCCTTCGGCCGCGTACTTGGCCATGGTGGCGCCGTTGTTGATCGACTCGTCGTCGGGGTGGGCGTGCACGAGGAGCAGACGACGGGCGGGGAGATCGGTCATGGAAGACAGCCTACGAGGTGGGCGCTCGCGCGCCCCCTGCGCGCCCCGACATCTCCCGCGCCGGGACGGGCGCTCCGAGTCTCCCGCTCCGGAGGTGGCCGTCGGTGGGTGCCGGAGGTCAGAAGTGGAAGTTGCCCAGCACTCCGGCGACGTTCGTGGTGACGTCCTTGATCGTGGGCGCGATGGACGAGCTGGCCAGGTAGAAACCGAGCAGCATGCAGACCACCGCGTGTCCGGCCTTCAGTCCGGATTTCCGGACCAGCAGGAAGACGACGATCGCCAGCAGCACCACCAGTGAAATCGAGAGTGCCACGGCGGTTCACCTCCACTTGAGTTCGGTAGGGACGACGGAAACGGATCAACGGCAGCACGACGGGTGCCAGCAGGTCTATACCCACCTAGCGCTACGGATCATAACTATCCGCATCCACGCATTGATCGGTGCACGGCAGCACGAGGGGCGCACGGGGGGCGGGCAGTTGGGGAGCGTGGCCGGAAATCGCCCTCGCGTCAGGTCGAGTTGAGGGACCGGGTGCCGCGTCCGCGCCCTACCAGCCCGGCGGGCGCGAGCTCGGCGGCGGCGGTCCGAACGCACCGCCGCCGGGGAGCGGCGAGGGCCCGTAGCCGTCGTAGACGTTCGCGGCGAGCCGGGGCGGCGGGTCGCCCGGGACGCCCCGGCGGCCCAGCAGCAGGACCAGGGCGGCCCCGGCCAGCAGGTGGAACACCCAGCCCACGACGGTGAGCCGTTCGACCCCGCCGAGCGCCCCGAACGCGGTGAAGAGGTCCGCCCGTACCGCCAACGACACCCCGGCCGCCCCACTGACCCCCACCAGCCCCGCCACGACCAGCCCCAGGGGCCTGGAGTGCACCGCGCCCAGCAGTGCGCCGACCGCCGCCGTGAGGGAGATGACGACGAGAACAAGACAGGCCCAGCCCGCCGGCACGCCGAGCAGCTGGAGTCCGCCGCCGCTGCCGGTGAAGCGTTCCGCATAGCGGGAGAAATCACCGGAATTCTGGCTGAACCCGTACACCTCCCAGGCCGACGCCACCAGCCCCACCGCCACCAGCAGCACCGCGGACGCGATCCCCGCCCCCCGCCCCGGGCGCGTCGGAATGCGGGCCCCCTGGAAAAGGGGTCCGTCCGTACGCCCGTACGACCCTGGCGCTCCCTGGCCGGAACGCACCGGCCTGCGGCCCGCCGCGACCGTGATCAGCAGGATCGCCGCGAGCCCCAGCGCGAGGAACGTGGAGACCATGGCCCGCATCCGCAGCCCGTGCGGATACACCTCCGCGAAGCCCTCCACCCACAGCGCCGGGGCCCGCACGGCGAGGGTGACCAGGGCGGTCACGGCGAGGGCGGAGGCGGCCACCGGGGAGCGTGGGACGAGGACCGCCACGACGACGTACACGAGCAGCAGGCTCAGGTCGTACAGGGTGCTGGCGGTGAGGAAGCGGTCGGGGCCGCTGCCCGCCCAGGCCCACCAGAGCCGGGCCGGGTCGTCGACGAGGCGCAGGTCGCGGACGATCCAGAGGCCCGTGAGGAGGGCCAGGAGCAGACAGACGCCGCTGCCGGTGAACCGTGCGCCGCGTACCAGTGACTGAGGCTGCCCCGTCGCTCCCATGGCTGAATGGTCCACCCTGGTAAGGGAGTTGAACAAGGGGCCGGAGTTCGGATGCGTAACCCGTCGGCCACGAAAAGCGACCGGCGGCGCGGCGGGAAAGGCGACCGGCCGGGGCGACATGGCGCACCCCGGCCGGTCCACGGCACCCGCACGGCCGTACGTTCCTCAGGCTCTCGCAAGCACGTGTCGCGCGCGTTGCCCGGGAGTTACAGGCGTCAGCGCGGGACCACGACCCGTTCCTCGGCGAAGTGGCAGGCCGAGTCGTGCGCGGCCGGTGTGGTGGCGTCGCGGAAGACCGCCGGGACCGCCAGGAGCGGCACCTCCTGCGCGCACCGCTCCTGGGCCTTCCAGCAGCGGGTGCGGAAGCGGCAGCCCGACGGCGGGTTGGCCGGGGAGGGCACGTCGCCGCTGAGGATGATGCGGTCGCGGTGGTCGCGAGCGGTGGGGTCGGGCACCGGGACGGCGGACAGGAGCGCCTGGGTGTACGGGTGGGTGGGGTGCTCGTAGATCTCGGCGTCGGTGCCGATCTCGACGATCCGGCCCAGGTACATCACGCCGACCCGGTCCGAGATGTGCCGGACGATCGAGAGGTCGTGGGCAATGAAGAGGTAGGAGAGGTTGAACTCCTGCTGGAGCTTCTCCAGGAGGTTGATGACCTGCGCCTGCACCGAGACGTCGAGGGCCGAGACCGGTTCGTCCGCGACGATGATCTCCGGGTTGAGGGCCAGGCCGCGGGCGATGCCGATGCGCTGGCGCTGGCCGCCGGAGAACTGGTGCGGGTAGCGGTTGATGTACTCGGGGTTGAGGCCGACCACGTCGAGGAGGTCCTGGACCTTGCGGCGCCGGTCGCCCTTGGGCGCGACCTCCGGGTGGATCTCGTACGGCTCCCCGATGATGTCGCCGACCGTCATGCGGGGGTTCAGCGAGGTGTACGGGTCCTGGAAGACCATCTGGATGTTGCGGCGCACGGCCTTCAGGGCGCGGCCGGACAGCTTGGTGATGTCCTCGCCCTTGTAGCGGATCGCGCCCGACGTGGGCTGCTCCAGCTGGACGAGCATCTTGGCGACGGTCGACTTGCCGCAGCCGGACTCGCCGACGATGCCCAGCGTCTCGCCCCGGCCGAGGTCGAAGGAGACCCCGTCGACGGCCTTGACCGCGCCGACCTGCTTCTTGCGGATGATGCCCTGGGTGAGCGGGTAGTGCTTGGCCAGGTCCCGTACTTCCAGGATGGCTTCGCCGCGCGAGACGCTCTGGGTGGAGGGGCCCACCCAGGCGCTCGCCTCGGTGGCGCCGGAGGTGGTCGCGCCGGACGTGGCCGCTCCGGTCGCGCCCGCCTTTTCGTGAGCAGACTCAGGCATCGAGCGTCTCCTTCCAGAAGTGGCAGGCGCTCTGGCGGCCCTCGGCCACGTCGAACAGCGGCGGCACCGTGCTGCGGCAGATGTCCTGGGCCATCGGGCAGCGGGGGTTGAAGGCGCAGCCCGGCGGGATGTTGAGCAGGTTCGGGGGCAGGCCCTTGATCGCGTACAGCTCCTGGCCCTTCTGGTCCAGGCGCGGGATCGATTCCAGGAGTCCCTTGGTATACGGGTGGGCGGGGTTCGCGTAGATCTCCTCGACCGGGGCGGTCTCGACGATGCGGCCCGCGTACATCACCGCGATCTTGTCGGCGACGTCGGCGACGACACCGAGGTCGTGGGTGATGAGGATGAGGCCCATGTTGAGCTCGCGCTGCAACTCGGCGAGCAGGTCCATGACCTGGGCCTGGACGGTGACGTCGAGGGCGGTCGTCGGCTCGTCCGCGATGATCAGCTTGGGCTCCAGGGCGAGCGCCATCGCGATCATGATGCGCTGGCGCATGCCGCCGGAGAACTGGTGCGGGTACTGGCCGACCCGCTCCTTGGCGGCCGGGATGCGCACCCGGTCCATCAGCTCGACGGCCTTGGCCCGGGAGTCCTTCTTCGACATCCCCCGGTGCACCACGAACATCTCGCCGAGCTGCTCCCCCACCGACAGGACGGGGTTCAGGGAGGACAGCGCGTCCTGGAAGATCATGGCCATCTCGGCGCCGCGGATCTTCCGGCGCTGCTCCTCCTTGAGCTTCAGGACGTCCTGGCCCTCGAAGAGGATCTCGCCCTGCGGGATGCGTCCGGGCGGCATGTCGAGGATGCCCATGACGGCCTGCGCGGTCACCGACTTGCCGGAGCCCGACTCGCCGAGCACGGCGAGGGTCTCGCCCGCGTCGACGCTGTAGTTGACGCCGTTGACGGCCTTGGCGACGCCGTCGCGGGTCTTGAACTCCACGTGCAGATCGCGTACTTCCAGCAGCATGTCAGCACACCCTCTATCGCAGCTTGGGGTCGAGGGCGTCGCGCACCGCGTCGCCGAGCATGATGAACGCGAGGACCGTGACGGCCAGCGCTCCGGCCGGCCACAGCAGCATGTGGGGCGCGTTGCGGACGTACGCGGAGGCCGAGGAGATGTCGATGCCCCAGGACACGGTGGGCGGCCGCAGACCGACACCGAGGTAGGAGAGCGTGGCCTCCAGCGCGATGTACGTGCCCAGCGCGATGGTCGCGACGACGATGACCGGCGCGACCGCGTTGGGGCTGATGTGCCGCAGCAGCATCCGGGAGTTGCCCGCGCCGAGCGCCCGGGCGGCCTGCACATAGTCGTTCTGCTTGGCGGTGATCACCGAGCCGCGCGCGATGCGGGCGATCTGCGGCCAGCCGAGCAGCACGATGAAGGTGATCACCGGCCAGACGGTGGTGCCGGGGACGACCGAGAGGAAGACCAGGCCGCCGAGGACGACGGGGATGGCGAAGAAGACGTCCGTGATGCGGGAGAGCAGCGCGTCGAACCAGCCGCCGAAGAAGCCCGCGAGGCCGCCCAGGATGCTGCCGAGGAGGGCGACGCCGATGGTGGCGCAGACGCCGACCGTCACCGACGCCCGGGCGCCGTAGACGGTACGGGTGTAGACGTCGCAGCCCTGGCCGTTGAAGCCGAAGGGGTGGCCCGGCTGGGAGCCCTGCTGGGCCTTGGCCAGGTCGCAGGCGAGCGGGTCGCCCGAGGCGATGGCGGAGGGCCACAGCGAGATGAACACCAGGAAGGCGATGATCAGCCCCGAGACGATGAAGACGGGGTTGCGGCGCAGGTCGTGCCAGGCGTCCGACCACAGACTGCGGGCCTTGTCGCCGCCCTTCTGCGGGCCGGGCTCCAGGCTGGTGCCCTCGGCGACGGCGAGGTCCATCGCGCCGCCCGCTCCGGCGCCGGAGATCGCGGTGTCGTCCTTGCGGGGTGTGGGCTCAGGCATACCGGATCCTCGGGTCGAGAACGGCGTACAAGAGGTCGACGATCAGGTTCGCCACCAGATAGACGAGGACCAGGATGGTCACGAAGCCGACGACGGTCTGCGAGCTCTGGCGGACGATGCCCTGGTAGAGCTGGTAGCCGACGCCGTGGATGTTGAAGATGCGCTCGGTGACGATCGCGCCGCCCATCAGGGCGCCGACGTCGGTGCCGATGAAGGTGACCACGGGGATCAGGGAGTTGCGCAGCAGGTGCCGGGAGATGACCCGGCGGCGCGGCAGGCCCTTGGCGACGGCGGTGCGGACGTAGTCGGCGCGGGCGTTCTCCGCGACGGAGGTGCGGGTCAGTCGGGTGACGTACGCCAGCGAGACGGACGCCAGCACCAGGCCCGGCAGCAGGAGTTCGTCGAAGGTGGCGTTCGGCGAGACGGCCGGTTTCACCCAGCCCCACTTCACGCCGAGCAGCAGCTGGAGCAGCAGACCGGTGACGAAGGTGGGGATCGAGATGACGATCAGGGTGAGCAGGAGGACCCCGGTGTCGATGGGGCGGCCCCTGCGCAGGCCGGTGAGGACGCCGAGGCTGATGCCGATGACGATCTCGAAGACGATCGCCACGACGGTCAGCCGGGCGGTCACCGGGAAGGCGGTGCTCATCAGCTCGGTGACCTTCTGGCCGTTGAAGGCGCGGCCGAAGTCACCGGTGAAGAGGTTGCCGAGGTAGGTCAGGTACTGCTGCCAGACCGGCTGGTCGAGCCCGAAGTCCTTCTTGAGCTGCGCGGCGACCGCGGGGTCGCACTTGCGGTCGCCGCACAGGCCCGCGACGGGGTCGCCCATGACGTTGACCATCAGGAAGATCAGCAGCGTGGCGCCGAAGAAGACCGGGATCATCTGGAGCAGACGCCGGATCACATAACGTCCCATGACTGGGGGCTCCCGTGGTCGTCGTTACGGTGAACTCGTCAGCGGTGGACGTCAGTTGACCTTGATCTCGCCGTAGACGGGGATGCTGAAGGGGTTCAGCGCGACGTTGGAGACGCGGTCGGAGTAGGCGACGCTGCCGTTCTGGTACCAGAGCGGGACGGCGGCCATCTCGTCGGCGACGACCTTCTCGGCCTTCTGGTAGGTCTCGACGGCCTTGGCGGTGTCGACCTCGGCGTTGGCCTCGTTCATCAGCTTGTCGAAGGCCGGGCTGGAGAACTTGCCGTCGTTGGACGAGGCGTCCGTGTAGTACAGCGGCTCCAGGAAGTTCTGGATCAGCGGGTAGTCCATCTGCCAGCCCGCCCGGAAGGGGCCGTCCATCTCCTGCTTGGAGACCTTGCTGCGGAAGTCGGCGAAGGTGCCGACGGGGTTGCCGACGCAGGCCTTGTTGTCGCCGAGCGCGTTGTTGATGCTGTTGCAGACGGCGTCGACCCACTCCTTGTGGGAGCTGTCCGCGTTGTACGTGATCTTCAGCTGGCCGCCGGGGATGCCGCCGCCCTCGGTGATCAGCTTCTTGGCCTCGGCCGCGTCGTACTCGCAGTCGGTGCCGCACAGCCCGGGCTTGTAGCCGCCCTCCTCCTTCAGGACCGGGGAGGTCCAGTCGGTGGCGGGGGTGCGGGTGCCGTGGAAGATCGACTCGGTGATCTGCTTGCGGTTGATCGCCTTGGAGATGCCCTTGCGGACCTTGGCCGCGTTCTCGGTCTTCCACTCCGGCTTGTAGAAGGGGAAGGCGAGGGTCTGGATGATGCCGGCGGGCGGGCTGGCGTACCGGCCGCCGACGTCGTTCTTGACGTTCTGGAGCTGGGCGGCGGGGACGTCGTCGAGGAGGTCGAGGTTGCCGGCGACGAGGTCGTTGTAGGCGGCGGTGTTCTCGGTGTAGACGCGCAGGTCCACGCCGTTGTTCTGCGCCTTGTCCGGGCCCGGGTAATCCGCCCACTTCTTGAGGTTCATCGCCGAGCCCTTGGCGTAGTTGTCCACGGTGTACGGGCCGTTGCCGACCGGCTTGGACACCCACGCGTCGTGGTCGTCGAAGAAGGCCTTGGGCAGCGGGGCGAAGGCCGCGTAGCCGAGGGTCTCGGGCCAGGTGGAGAACTTCTGGTTGAGCTTGACCGTGAAGGTCTTCTCGTCCACGACCTTGAGGCCGGAGAGGGTCTCGGCGGTGGGGTCGCCCTTCTCGGGGTGGACCTTGTCGTAGCCGTCGATGTAGCCGAAGAAGGGGGCGCCCTTCTGCTTGTTCTTGGTGTTGGCCGCGTAGTTCCAGGCCTTCACGAAGGACTCGGCGGTGACCTTCTCGCCGTTGGAGAACTTCCAGTCCTTGAGCTTGACCGTGAAGTTCTGGGCGTCGGTGGTCTCGATCTTCTCGGCGACCATGTCCTCGGCGGCGCCCGTCTTCGGGTTGTACCGCTTGAGGCCGCGCATGACCATGTCGAGGACCTTGCCGCCCTGCACCTCGGTGGTGTTCGCGGGCTCCAGGGGGTTCTGCGGGTCGCCCCACCAGGCGCTCAGTACGCCTTCTCCGCTGCTGCCGCCGCTGCCACCGCCGCCGCAGGCGGTCGCGGCGAGAGCGACGGCGGCCGCGGCTGCGGCCCACTTGGCGTGCCTGGCTCCGCGCATGGGGTGCCTCCTGGAGTCCCGAAGATGACTTAGGGACCCATATCACCCCATTTGGTACGGTGCCGCATCTTCACATCCGCCATATGCGGGCGTGTCCGGTACGGGGCGGGCCGGGGCCCCTGTGGACGGGCGTTCGGCACGGGCGTTCGGGCAGGGGCGGCACCCGGGTGGGCCGGGAGCGGGAGGGGCCGCCCCCTTGCCCGCCCGTCCCGCCCCCGGGGGGCGGCCCCGCCGCCCAAGGCGGCTGGGGCGTCGGAAAACAACACCGCCCCCGGCCCGAGGGATCTCGGAACGGGGGCGGTGCGGAGGGACCTGGCAAAGCGAGCGCGGAGGGTCAGGCCGCGCCCACCACGTCCTTCACCTCGGCGAAGTGGCACGCCGACTCGTGGGCCGCCGGAGTGTCCTGGCCGACGAAGCGCGTCGGAATCGCCAGCAGCGGCTCCTCCTGCGCGCACTTCTCCTCGGCCTTCCAGCAGCGGGTGCGGAAGCGGCAGCCCGACGGCGGGTTGGCCGGCGAGGGCACGTCACCGGTGAGCACGATCCGCTCGCGGTGGTCGCGGGCGGTCGGGTCCGGGACGGGGACGGCCGACAGGAGCGCCTGGGTGTACGGGTGGGTCGGGTGCTCGTAGATCTCGGCGTCCGAGCCGATCTCCGCCATCTTGCCCAGGTACATCACGCCGACGCGGTCGGAGATGTGCCGGACGATGGAGAGGTCGTGCGCGATGAAGAGGTAGGACAGGTTGAACTCGTCCTGGAGCTTCTCCATCAGGTTGATCACCTGCGCCTGGACGGACACGTCCAGAGCCGAGACCGGCTCGTCGCAGATGATGATCTCCGGGTTGAGCGCGAGGCCGCGGGCGATGCCGATGCGCTGGCGCTGACCGCCGGAGAACTGGTGCGGGTAGCGGTTGATGTACTCGGGGTTGAGGCCCACGACGTCGAGGAGGTCCTGGACCTTGCGGCGCCGGTCGCCCTTGGGAGCCACCTCGGGGTGGATCTCGAAGGGCTCCCCGATGATGTCGCCGACCGTCATGCGCGGGTTCAGCGAGGTGTACGGGTCCTGGAAGACCATCTGGATGTTGCGGCGGACCGCCTTCAGCGCGCGCCCGGACAGCTTGGTGATGTCCTGGCCCTTGTAGAAGACCTCGCCCGCGGTCGCCGTCTCCAGCGTCATCAGCAGCCGGGCGACCGTGGACTTGCCACAGCCGGACTCGCCCACGATGCCCAGCGTCTCGCCCTGGTGGAGGTCGAAGGAGACCCCGTCCACGGCCTTGACCGCGCCGACCTGGCGCTTGAAGAGGATGCCCTGGGTCAGCGGGAAGTGCTTGACCAGGTTGCGGACCTGGAGGATCGGCTCCCCGCGCTCGACCGGCGCCTCGATGGCGGCGACGGCCTCCTCGACCGAGGCGGCGTCCACCGTCTCGACCTCGGTGACGTGGGGGGTCGCGTCCACGGCCTCATCGGACTTGTGAAGCTCAGCCATGGATCGTCTCCTTCCAGAAGTGGCACGCGCTACCGCGGCCGGGCAGTTCGGCGCCGCCCTGCTCGGTGACCTGCACCAGCGGCGGAATGTCCGTACGGCAGATGTCCTGCGCCATGGGGCAGCGCGGGTTGAAGGCGCAGCCCGACGGGATCTTGAGCAGGTTCGGCGGGAGACCCTTGATCGCGTACAGCTCCTGGCCCTTCTGGTCCAGGCGCGGGATCGATTCCAGGAGTCCCTTGGTGTACGGGTGCGCGGGGCGCGCGTAGATCTCGTGGACCGGGGCGGTCTCGACGATCCGGCCCGCGTACATGACCGCGATCTTGTCCGCGACGTCGGCGACGACGCCGAGGTCGTGGGTGATCAGGATCAGGCCCATGTTGAACTCGCGCTGGAGCTCCGCGAGCAGGTCCATGACCTGCGCCTGAACGGTCACGTCGAGAGCCGTGGTCGGCTCGTCCGCGATGATCAGGTCGGGCTCCAGGGCGAGCGCCATCGCGATCATGATGCGCTGGCGCATACCGCCGGAGAACTGGTGGGGGTAGTCGTTGACCCGCGCCGCGGCGGCGGGGATCTTGACCTTGTCCATCAGCTCGATGGCCCTGGCCTTGGCCTCCTTCTTGGAGAGGCCCAGGTGCACCCGGTACATCTCGCCGAGCTGGTAGCCCACGGTGAGCACGGGGTTGAGGGACGAGAGCGCGTCCTGGAAGATCATCGCGATCTTCCGGCCGCGGATCTGGCGCCGCTCCTCGTACCCCATCGTGAGCATGTCCTGCCCGCGGTAGAGGATCTGGCCCTTGGGGATCTTGCCGGGCGGCATGTCGAGGATGCCCATGATCGCCTGCGCGGTCACGGACTTGCCCGAGCCGGACTCGCCGAGGACGGCGAGGGTCTCGCCCGCCGCGACGGAGTAGTTCACGCCGTTGACCGCCTTGGCCACACCGTCGCGGGTGTGGAACTCGACGTGCAGGTCGCGCACGTCGAGCAGCGGGGTGTTCTCGGCGTCGCCCGCTCCGGAGAGGGGGGCACTTGCGGTTTCTTCGATGATCGTCACGACGCCCTCCTAGCGCAGCTTCGGGTCGAGGGCGTCACGGACCGTGTCACCAAGCATGATGAACGCGAACACCGTAAGGAACAGCATTCCGGCGGGGAAGATCAGCACGTGGAGGTTGTTGCGGATCTCCTCGCTGCCCGACGAGATGTCGATGCCCCACGAGATGGTCGGGTCGGCGAGACCCAGACCCAGGTAGGACAGCGTCGCCTCGGCGGAGATGAAGCCGCCGAGCGCGATGGTGGCGACCACGATGGTGGGCGCCAGCGCGTTCGGCAGGACGTGCCGGAAGATCATCCGGCTGGTCCCGGCACCCAGCGCGCGGGCGGCGGTCACGTAGTCCGCCTGCTTGGCGCTGATCACCGAGGCCCTCATCACGCGGCAGATCGACGTCCAGCCGAGGAACGCGAGCGCCGCGATGACGACGTACACCTTGCGCTCGGTGAAGGCGTTCAGGACGACCATCGTGCCGAGCAGGAAGGGCAGGCCGAAGAAGATGTCCGTGATGCGGGAGATGATCGAGTCGATCCAGCCGCCGAAGTAGCCGGAGAGCAGACCCAGCAGACCACCGATGAGGGTGATCGCGATGGTGACGCCGACGCCGACGAGGATCGAGGCGCGGGTGCCGTAGATGACGCGGGAGTAGATCGACCGGCCCTGGATGTCGTAACCGAACCAGTCCGCCTGGAAGAGGTGCCCGAGTTCGGGCTTCGTCAGGTAGTGGTTGGTCAGGTCGCCGGCCCGCGGGTCGGCGCCGGTGAACAGGCCGGGGAAGGCCGCGATCACCAGGAGGACGAACAGCATGACCGCCGCGGTCCAGAACATCGGGCGGTGGCGCAGGTCGTACCAGGCGTCGCCCCAGAGGCTGCGGGGCTTGCCGGTCGACGGCTTCGCGACGGCGGCCTCGGGGGCCGCGTCCGCGGCCGGGGGCGCGATGGCGTCCACGGCGGCGTCGGTCTTGGACTTGGTCACGTCAGGCATACCGGATCCTCGGGTCCAGGACCGCGTACAGCAGGTCGACGATCAGGTTGATCACCAGGATGATCAGGACGAACACGGTGACGATTCCGACGATCGTGGAACCCTCACGCTGCTGGAGCGCCCGGAAGAGCAGGTTGCCCACACCCTGGACGTTGAAGATGCCCTCGGTGACGACGGCGCCGCCGATGAAGCCACCGATGTCGGTGCCGACGAAGGTCACCACGGGAATCAGGGAGTTGCGCAGCAGGTGCACTCCGACGATGCGGCGTCGGGGCAGACCCTTGGCGAGGGCGGTGCGCATGTAGTCCGCGCGCAGGTTCTCGGCGAAGGTCGTACGCGTCAGTCGTGCCACGTACGCCATGGAGAGCATGGCGAGGACGAAGCCCGGCAACAACAGTTGGGTGATGTCCATCGAGTCGTCGACGTTCGGAGCCACCCAGCCGAGGGTGTCCGCGAAGACGTAACGGGCCAGGTAGCCCATGATGAACACCGGCACCGAGATGACGATGAGGGTGAAGAGCAGGACACCGGTGTCCGGGGCCTTGCCCACCTTCAGACCGGCCCAGGCGCCCAGCGAGAGACCGATGAGCAGCTCGATGGTGAGCGCGACGATCGTCAGGCGGAGGGTCACCGGGAAGGCGGCCGTCATCTCGTCCCAGACGGGTCGGCCGCCGAAGGTCTCACCGAAGTTGAGCTGGAACAGGTCCTTCATGTAGTTGAAGTACTGCATGTAGAGGGGCTGGTCGAGCCCGAACTTCTCACGCAGTGACGCCAACTGGGCCGGGTCCGCACCCTTGTCGCCGAACATGGCCCTGATCGGGTCGCCGGGAAGGATGTGAACCATAAGGAAAATCAACAGAGTGGTCCCGAGGAACACCGGGATCATCTGGAGCAGTCGCCGAGCGACGTAGCGCCCCATCATGCCTCCATGCCGTGAGGGGTCGGCGATGGCCTTCGCAGTTGTTCTCCGCCATGGGGTGTGGGCGGTGAATTGACGGGCCTACGCCTGCCTGCCGGCGCCGCCCCCGGACGGGAGCGGCGCCGGCAGACCGGTTCTGAGAGTTACTTCTTGGCCTTGACCTGAACGTCGGTGAAGATCGGGTCGCCGTCCTGGCCGTACACGATCTTGCCGAACACGTTCTTGGACTGGCCCGAGTTGACCTTGTAGAACCACAGCGGGATGGCCGGCATGTTCTTCGCCAGGATCTGCTCGGCGTCCTGGTACATCTTCACGGTCTCGTCCAGGGTCTTCGCCTTGTCCGCCTTGGCGGCAAGCGCGTCGAACTCCGGGTTCTTGTAACCGCTGGTGTTACCGGCGGCCGTGGAGCCGTACAGGTCGCGCATGAAGTTCGAGTTGACCGGGTAGTCGAGCACCCAGCCACCGCGGTACATGGACTTGACCTTCTTGCCGTCACGGGCGTTCAGGTCGGTCGCGAAGTCCGGCTTCGAGTCGCCGACGCACTCGACCTGGGTGGCCTGACGGATCGAGTTGCAGACCGCGTCGACCCACGCCTTGTGCGGCTGGTCGGCATTGAACTGGATCGAGATCTTGTTGCCCGGAACGCCGCCACCCTCGGTGATGAGCGCCTTGGCCTTCTTCGGGTCGTACTTCGTGATGTCGCCGAGGGCGCCGGCCTTGTAGCCGAGCACGCCGCGGGCGACGAAGGAGTCCGCGGGCTCACGGGTGCCGTTCAGAACCGTCTTGGTGATCGTCTCGCGGTCGATCGCCATCGAAAGGCCCTGGATGACCTTCGGGTTGATGTTCTTGAACTGGTCCGTGTAGAACGCCGGGACGATCGACTGGACGGCCGAGTACTCCTGGTCGATCGCGCGGTCGCCGAGGTCCTGCTTGTAGTTCTTCAGCGCGGTGACCGGGACCTGCTCGATCCAGTCCAGCTGGTCCGAACGCAGCGCCGAGTAGGCCGACTCCGCGGTCGTGTAGTTCTTGAAGTCGATGCCACCGTTCTTGGCCTTGTTCGGGCCCTGGTAGCCGTCGTACTTGCGGACCTTGATGACCTTGTTGTGGTCCCAGGCCTCGAACTTGTACGGGCCGTTGCCGACCGGCTTCTGGCCCGCGGCCTTCGGGTCCTTGAAGAAGGACTCCGGCAGCGGCGAGAAGACGTCGTAACCGAGCTTGTACGCGAAGTACGAGACCGGGCCGTTCAGGGCGATCGTGAAGGTGTTCTCGTCGACGACCTTCAGACCCTCCATCTCGGTCTTGGTCGGGTCGCCCTTCTCCGGGTGGACATCGGTGTAGCCCTTGATGTCCTGGAACCAGCTGGAGTTGGTCTGGTTGTTCTTGGTGTTGGCCGACCAGTTCCAGGAAGCCACGTAGGACTTCGCGTTCACCGGGGTGCCGTCGTGGAACTTCCAGCCGGGCTTCAGCTTGACGGTCCAGACGCTGGAGTCCTCGTTCGGCGTGACGGACTCGGCGTTGACGTTCACCAGCTTGCCGGTGCCGGGCTCGTAGTCGACCAGGCCGGAGAAGAGGGTGCGCAGCACGCGGCTGCCCTGGCTCTCCTTGGCGTTGGCCGGCTGGAGCGGGTTCTGCGGCTCGCTCAGCTGGGCGACCAGGATCCCGTTCGGGTCGGCCTTCCCGGCGTCCATGCCGCTGTCGCTCTTCTTGTCGTTACCACCGCAGGCGGTAGCGGCCAGAGCCACGACTATCGCGCCTGCGACCCACTTGGCGCTCTTGGCACCGCGCATGGGGTTCCTCCTCATGAGTCCACTTGTTAACTGCAAGAGGGGGCACAGGTGCACTCGCCGACACCCCTGACGGCGAGAAGATTCTGGTGCCCCAGTGTGCTCGTGAGTCGGCGCTCCCCACAGCGCCTAACCCATTGACCCGAGCTCAGTGGAGCCAACTATTAAGTACGTCCGGACCGTAAACCACACTTAAAGGGTCTCGTTTTGACAACATCACTTACCGCCGAGTGACCGAAATCCGGACAAAGTGAGCCCAGACAGACACCCCCGAAACGGACTGTTAACGCAACTTCCGGAGAGTGTTGATCGATATCCGGACACATGGCGCGTGAAAACAACTTGACCGGTGGGTCAGTTCGCGACAGATGGATCTTGTCCGGACGCGCCGGAGGCCCGACACTCTGACGAGTGTCGGGCCTCCGGCCCTCAGCACGTGACGCGTGGTGCTCAGCGCTTGGCGCGCGACGCCGTACGACCGCGCTCCTTGGCGTCCAGGACGACCTTGCGGATGCGCACGGCCTCCGGGGTCACCTCGACGCACTCGTCGTCGCGGCAGAACTCCAGGGACTGCTCCAGCGACAGCTTGCGCGGCGGCACCACGTTCTCGGTGGTGTCGGCGGAAGCGGCACGCATGTTGGTGAGCTTCTTCTCCTTGGTGATGTTCACGTCCATGTCGTCGGCGCGCGAGTTCTCGCCGACGATCATGCCCTCGTACACCTCGGTGCCGGGGTCGGTGAACAGGACACCGCGCTCCTGGAGGTTGATCATCGCGAACGGCGTGACCGTACCGGAGCGGTCGGCGACCAGGGAGCCGTTGTTACGGGTCACCAGCTGGCCGAACCACGGCTCCAGGCCCTCGTGGATCGAGTGGGCGATACCGGTGCCGCGGGTGTTCGTCAGGAACTCCGTACGGAAGCCGATGAGGCCGCGGGACGGGACGACGAACTCCATGCGGACCCAGCCCGAGCCGTGGTTGGACATGTTGTCCATGCGGCCCTTGCGGACGCCCATGAGCTGCGTGACGGCGCCCATGTGCTCCTCGGGGACGTCGACCGTCATGCGCTCGACCGGCTCGTGCACCTTGCCGTCGACGAGCTGCGTGACGACCTGCGGCTTGCCGATGGTCAGCTCGAAGCCCTCGCGGCGCATCTGCTCGACCAGGATGGCCAGCGCCAGCTCACCGCGGCCCTGCACCTCCCAGGCGTCGGGGCGCTCGGTGTCCAGGACGCGGAGCGAGACGTTGCCGACGAGCTCGCGGTCCAGGCGGTCCTTGACCTGACGGGCCGTCACCTTGCGGTCCTTGACGGCGGCCTTGGCGTCCGCGCCCTTGCCGGTGCCGCCGCGGCCGACCATCGGCGAGGTGTTGGTGCCGATGGTCATGGAGATGGCGGGCTCGTCGACCGTGATCAGCGGGAGCGCGATCGGGTTCTCCGGGTCGGCCAGGGTCTCGCCGATCATGATGTCCGGGATACCGGCGACGGCGCAGATGTCACCGGGGCCCGCGACCTCGGCGGGCTTGCGGGTGAGCGCCTCGGTCATCATCAGCTCGGAGATGCGGACGTTCGAGATCGTGCCGTCGCGCTTGATCCAGGCGACCGTCTGCCCCTTGCGCAGCTCGCCCTGCTCGACGCGGAGCAGCGCGATGCGGCCGAGGAAGTTGTCGGCGTCCAGGTTGGTGACGTGGGCCTGGAGCGGCGCGGCGTCGTCGTACTCGGGGGCCGGGACGTGCTGGAGGATCGTGGAGAAGAACGGCTCCAGGCTGTCGCTGTCCGTGGGGACGGTGCCGTCCTCCGGCTTGGTCAGCGAGGCGATGCCGTCACGGCCGCAGGCGTAGACGATCGGGAACTCGATCTGGTCCTCGTCCGCGTCCAGGTCCAGGAACAGGTCGTACGTCTCGTTGACGACCTCGTCGATCCGGGAGTCCGGGCGGTCCGTCTTGTTGATGCACAGGATGACGGGCAGGCGCTGCTGGAGGGCCTTGCGGAGCACGAAGCGCGTCTGCGGCAGCGGGCCCTCGGAGGCGTCGACCAGCAGGACGACCGCGTCCACCATCGACAGGCCGCGCTCGACCTCACCGCCGAAGTCGGCGTGACCGGGGGTGTCGATGATGTTGATGGTGATGACGTCGCCGCCATCCTTCGGGTGGTACTTGACCGCGGTGTTCTTGGCCAGGATCGTGATGCCCTTCTCACGCTCCAGGTCATTCGAGTCCATCATGCGGTCGTCGAGCGACTCAGAGGCGTGCGCGGCGAAGGAGCCGGCCTGCTTGAGCATGGCGTCGACGATGGTCGTCTTGCCGTGGTCGACGTGGGCGACGATGGCTACGTTACGGATGTCGTGGCGCGTGGGCATGGGTTGCTAAACGCTTCTCTCGATCGTGGGATGCGGCGTCTCGTTCCTCGTACGCCCACCGGGCGGACGCGCCACGGCTTACCCCATGGTACGGGGCGGACGCGGGACGGGCTTCCCGGGCCGATCGGTACAGCGCTTTGCGGGGGTTCGCGCGGCGAGGTGGGGGTGACCTGCGCGAACAAGGGGTGGAAGGCGAGCCTCCGGGTCAAGGAGTCGGGTACGACCTTGCCCGCCGGGGGCCCGGCGGGCAAGGAATCGGGGCCGATTCACAGTGGGTTCTCAGACTCCGAGATGGCCTCTGACCTGCGATGCAGCGGTTATTTCCCGTTACTTGCGCTCATCTTTGGCTGAATCGGTCTTCTTGAAGCCGATGTCCTGGTAACGGGGTGCGGAGAAGCCGAAAGCTCCCGCGTTCACCAGCTCCGGCTTCACCGCGACCAGCTCGGGGCGCTGGTAGAGCGGAATCGAACCGGCCGCCGCCCAGATCCGCTCGTCGGCCTGCTTCACCAGCTCCCGGGCCACCTCCTCGTCCAGCTCGGCCGCCGCACGGTCGAAGAGCTGGTCGATGTGGTCGGTGCCGACCCGGGTGTAGTTCTGCTCGACGAACAGGGAGCCGTCGGCCGCGGGCTCCGGCTTGGCGAAGATCGGCCGGTCGTCGGTGGCCGGGTAGGCGGTGCCGGGCCAGGAGTAGAGCGCCAGGTCGTAGTCGCCGGAGGCGATGTGGTCCTTGAAGTAGCTCGCGTCGGCGACCTTGGTGATCTCGGTGCGGACGCCGATGGACTCCAGCATCCGCGAGATCTGCTCGCCGACCGTGCGCAGGGCGGCCGAGCCGGGGTCGGAGGGCAGCACGAAGCGCAGGGTCAGCGGCTTGCCGTTCTTGCCGACGACCCGGGGGGCGGCGAGGGCTCCCGCCGCCGCGGGGGCCGCGGTGCCGCGCGGGGCGTAGGCCCCGGCCATGCCGCCCTTCTTCTTCTCCTTGGCCTCGGTCTTGCCGTCCGCCTGGTCCTTGTGGTCGCGGTACTCCCGCTTCTCCTCCTTCTGGTACGAGAGGACCTTGCGGGCGGAGACCAGGGAGGCGGGTCCGGCGGCCGGGGCCAGGACGTAGCTGCCGGACTCCGCGGGGCCGCCGTCGCCGGGCTTGTCGTCGCCGACGATGTACATGCCCTCGTCGGAGGCCTCGTCGTCCTTCTGCTTCTTCTTCTCGGCCTTCTTCGTGTCCGCGCTGCTCCCGGCGGTACGGCTGCCCGCGCCGCCCGGGGTGAAGCCCGCGTCGGCGAGGAGGGCCTGCGCGGCCTGGGTGTCCTGGGCGCCGAGGGCGTCGCTGCCGTCGGTGTACGCCTCCTGCCCGGCGAGCGCGAGGTGGCTGCCGAGCGGGGCGGCCGGCAGGCCCAGCGGGGCCAGCACGGACGCGGCGAGCTCCTTGCGGTCCAGGGCGCGGGCCACCGCCCGGCGCACCCGCTCGTCGGCGAGCGGCCCCGAGGTGCCGTTCAGCGCGAGCTGCGTGTAGGCGGGCTCCAGGGACTTCCGTACGGTGAATCCGCGCAGGGCGCGCTGTTCCTTCGCGTACGACTGGACCTGGGCCTGCTTCTTCTTCCGGGCCTCCTGCTCGGCCTCGGCGCTCTCCTCGTCGACCGCGCCGTGCGCCCGGGCCCAGGAGCGCAGGGCGTCGGCGGCGCTGGTGGTGGAGCCGGGGCCGTGCGCGGCGGGCGGACTGCCCGCGTCCTTGGCGGCGAGGGCGATGCGGTCGGCGTCCTGCCGGTCGATCTCGGCGATGTCGATCCGGCCGGCGGCCAGGGCGGCGGCGCGCTCGTCGCGCGGCACGGCCCGCAGGACCACCTTGTCCAGCTTGGCGGGCTTGCCCCACCAGCGCGGGTTGCGCTCCAGGACGACCGAGCCGTCCTCGCGGTCCAGCTTCATCGGGCGGAACGGGCCCGCCGTCGACTTCAGCTTCGTGCGCGCGCCGTCGTTGAAGGCGTCGGGCGTGCCCATGACCTCCTTGGGGTACAGCGGCGTGAACAGGGAGCGCCAGTCGGCGTAGGGGCGGGCGTAGGTGACCTTCACCTCAAGGTCGTTGGCGCCGCGTTCGATCTTCTCGATGCGCTCGTAACCGGCGTTGCGGGCGGTCCAGTACGCGGACTCCTTGCCGCGCAGGGCGCGCCACTGGGCGACGAAGTCGGCGGCGCCGATCTCGCGGCCGTCGCCCCACACGGCCTCCTGGTTGATCTTGTAGAGGACGACCTGCTTGGGCTCGCGCTCGACGATCGAGGCGTCCTCCAGGTAGTCGGGGTTGCGCTGCGGCCTGCCCGCCGTGTCGAGCACGAAGAGGGCGGGCAGGACCGCGCCCGCGATGCGGGCGGTCGTGCTGTCGGCGTCCGCCTGGAAGGCGTTGAAGGTGGCCGGGACGGAATCGACGGCCCAGTTCAGGGTGCCGCCGTCGGCGACCTGTTCGCGGTCGGCTGCGGCGAGGTCGGCGGCGACGGGGACCGCCTCGCCGTGCTGCTCGTCCGACGCTCCGCCGCAGCCGGTCAGCGAGGGCAGCGCGAGCACTCCGCAGACCAGGAGGGTCGCGGGGCGCAGGGCACGCCGGGTGCGCCTGGCGCGGGGCGCGCGCGGGATCGCGGCGTCGGACATGGCTGGTACCTCCAGGCTGACCCGGCCGTTCCTACCGGAATGGGCCGTTAGATTCACATGTGGGGGCTTATTGAGGTGATCACACTTGTTGTCCTTGCCGGCCCACTGAAAGGGACCTCGCGCGGGGGGTGGTGACGACACGTCGGGCATTCGGGGAAGGGCACCCGTGCGGCCCAATCCGCGCTCCGGGTGGGGCGCGCGGGGCGGGCGTGCTTCGCGTACCGGCGTACGCACCCTTCACAAGGGGGGATGTGACGCGCGACACTCCAGGCGCATGGGCGTTGCGTGAGCGCACGGTGGAAGTGAGGCCAAACCATGTCCCTGCACGAGGAATTGACGGAGCTTCAGGAATGCCTGGACCGGCTGGAACGGTCGGTGCTGAGGCTGACCGGGCGGCCCGGGCTCGGTGAGAGCCATCCGCTGGACGTGCGGCGGGTGCGAACGGATGCGGCGCACTTGCGGGAGAGCGTGGCGATGCTGAGTGCCTTGGCGGCGGCGGACGGTTCTTCGGGGCGGCCGGCGGCGCCGCGGCCGGAGCTCATCACCATTCCCGACGCGCCGTACGACAGCACGCTGTGGACCGACTCCGACGACGAGGGGCTCGGCGCCCGCGACCGCCACGCACCCTGATCCTCTCGGGGCGGGGCTGCCCCTGCCGGGGCGGGCCTGCTCCCGCCGGTGCGGGCCTGCTCCTGCCGGTGCGGGCCGGGCCTGCTCCCGCCAGGGCGGGCCGAGCCTGCTCCCGCTGGAGTGCCGCCCCGGGCCCCGTGGGCTCCGCCTCTTGCCGTCCCGCCCCCTTGGGCGGCGGGGCCGCCTTCCCTCTCCCCCTCCCCGTAGCCCCCTTGGGCGGCGCAGCTCCCCTCCGCCCCCTTGGGCGGCGGGGCCGCCCCCCGGGGGCGGGACGGGCGGGCAAGGGGGCGGCCCCTCCCGCTCCCGGCCCACCCGGGTACCGCCCCTGGCCCAGCACCTGCGCCGGGCGCGCGTCCAGAGGGGTCCCAGCCAGGCCCCGACGCCGGACGCCCGTCCAGGAGGAGCCCGGCACCTCCCGTACCGGAAAGGCAGGTCCCCAACCCCGCCCCTTCACCTAAACCCGCGGGGCAATTGCACGGTCCCCGTGCAGGCGCGTCGTGGCTGGTCGCGCAGTTCCCCGCGCCCCTAAAGGGGCACGGACGAGCCGCCCGGCACGAAGCGGTCGCGCCCGCGCGGCGGAGCCGCAGATCAAGCACAGCCCCGCGCCCCTGAAGGGGCGCCCAGCGCGGCGGAGCCGCAGATTGAGCGCAGCACCGCGCCCCTGACGGGGCACGGCAACCCATACCGTTCCCGACACCCCTGGAGCCCCCGTTGGCCACAGGCACTGAGCCCGAAGCGCGTACGGCAGGTACGGAGGGGGGTGTGCACGGTGCCACGCGGGCGCGGATCGCCGCCCGCCACCTCCGCACCGACCGCTGGTGGCTCTCCCCCGCCCTCACCGCCGCCGGCCTCCTCGCCTTCGTCGTGTACTCGACCTGGCGGGCCTTCGGCAACAGCGACTACTACTCCGCCCCCTACGTCTCGCCCTTCTACTCCCCCTGCCTCGCCGAGAACTGCATCCCCATGAAGGGCGGCCCCAACTGGGAGATCTTCGGCAGCTGGTGGGGCCTCTCCCCCGCCCTGCTCGTCCTGATCTTCCCGCTCGGCTTCCGGCTGACCTGCTACTACTACCGCAAGGCCTACTACCGGGGCTTCTGGGCCTCGCCCCCCGCCTGCGCCGTCGCCGAGCCGCACAAGAAGTACTCCGGGGAGACCCGTTTCCCGCTGGTGCTCCAGAACATCCACCGGTACTTCTTCTACGCCGCCGTCCCGGTCGCCGGGATTCTGACGTACGACACCGTCCTGGCCTTCCGGGACGAGACCTACGCGTGGGGGCACATGGGGCTCGGCACCCTCGTCTTCCTGGTCAACATCGTCCTGATCTGGGCGTACACCTTCTCCTGCCACTCCTGCCGGCACATCATCGGCGGGCGGCTCAAGCACTTCTCCAAGCATCCGGTGCGGTACCGGCTGTGGGGGTGGGTGGGGAAGCTGAATGACCGTCACATGCTGCTGGCCTGGGCGTCGTTGATCAGTGTCGCCCTCGCCGACTTCTACGTCTATCTCGTCGCTTCCGGCGCCTTCGAAGATCCGAGGTTCTTCTAAAGATGACTCAGTTGGAACGGCAGGAGTGGGACGTCGTCGTGGTCGGCGCGGGCGGGGCGGGTCTGCGGGCCGCCATCGAGGCGCGCGAGCAGGGGGCGCGTACGGCAGTGATCTGCAAGTCGCTGTTCGGCAAGGCGCACACCGTGATGGCCGAGGGCGGCATCGCCGCGTCCATGGGGAACGTCAACTCCGGGGACAACTGGCAGGTGCACTTCCGGGACACGATGCGGGGCGGGAAGTTCCTCAATCAGTGGCGGATGGCGGAGCTGCATGCGCGCGAAGCTCCCGAGCGCGTCTGGGAGTTGGAGACGTGGGGTGCGCTCTTCGACCGGACCGCCGACGGGCGGATCTCGCAGCGCAACTTCGGCGGGCACGAGTATCCGAGGCTGGCGCACGTGGGCGACCGGACCGGGCTTGAGCTGATCCGCACCCTCCAGCAGAAGATCGTGCAGTTGCAGCAGGAGGACTTCCGGCAGTCGGGGGACTACGAGTCCCGGCTCAAGGTCTTCCAGGAGTGCACCGTCACCCGCGTCCTCAAGGACGGCGAGCGGGTCGCGGGGACCTTCTGCTACGAGCGGGAGTCCGGGCGGTTCTTCGTGCTGGAGGCGCCCAGCGTGGTCCTGGCCACCGGCGGCATCGGCAAGTCCTTCAAGGTGACGTCCAACTCGTGGGAGTACACGGGCGACGGGCACGCGCTGGCGCTGCTCGCCGGGGCGCCGCTGCTGAACATGGAGTTCGTGCAGTTCCACCCGACGGGGATGGTCTGGCCGCCGTCCGTGAAGGGGATCCTGGTCACCGAGTCGGTGCGCGGCGACGGCGGCGTGCTGCGCAACTCCGACGGCAAGCGGTTCATGTTCGACTACGTGCCGGACGTCTTCAAGGAGAAGTACGCGGAGTCCGAGGAGGAGGGGGACCGGTGGTACGAGGACCCCGACAACAACCGGCGGCCGCCCGAGCTGCTCCCCCGCGACGAGGTCGCCCGCGCCATCAACTCCGAGGTCAAGGCCGGACGCGGATCGCCGCACGGCGGGGTGTTCCTGGACGTCTCGACGCGCATGCCCGCCGAGACCGTCCGGCGGCGGCTGCCGTCGATGTACCACCAGTTCAAGGAGCTGGCGGACGTCGACATCACCGCCGAGGCCATGGAGGTCGGGCCCACCTGCCATTACGTGATGGGGGGCATCGCCGTGGACTCCGACACCGCCGCCACCCGCGGGGTGCCGGGACTCTTCGCGGCCGGTGAGGTCGCGGGCGGGATGCACGGGTCGAACCGGCTGGGCGGCAATTCCCTGTCCGACCTGCTGGTCTTCGGCCGCCGGGCCGGGCTGTACGCGGCCCAGCACGCTGCCGAGCACCTGGGCGCCGCGCGGCCCCTCATCGACGAGGCCCAGATCGACGCGGCGGCCGCCGAGGCCCTGCGCCCGTTCAGCGCGGAGGGCCCCGAGCCCGGCTCCGACGAGCCGGGGCGGCCGCCGGAGAATCCGTACACGCTCCATCAGGAGCTCCAGCAGACCATGAACGACCTCGTCGGCATCATCCGGCGGGAGGCCGAGATGGAGCAGGCCCTGGAGAAACTGGCCGAGTTGCGGGTACGGGCCCGGCGGGCCGGGGTCGAGGGGCACCGGCAGTTCAACCCGGGCTGGCACCTCGCGCTCGACCTGCGGAACATGCTGCTGGTCAGCGAGTGCATCGCCCGCGCCGCCCTGGAGCGCACCGAGAGCCGCGGCGGCCACACCCGTGAGGACTTCCCCGCCATGGACCGCGCCTGGCGGCCGGTGAACCTGCTGTGCCGCCCCGCCGACCCGACCGGCGGGCTGGCCGCCACCGATCCCGTACGCGGTCAGATCGAACTCGTCTCCACCACGACCGAGCCCATCCGCCCGGACCTGCTCGCCCTCTTCGAGAAGGAGGAGCTGGTCAAGTACCTCGCCGAAGAGGAGCTGTACGAGTGACCACCTCGCCGTCTGCAAAATATGTGGCCAACTTCCGTGTGTGGCGCGGCAATGCGGAGGGCGGCGGGCTGGAGGACTTCAACGTCGCCGTGAACGAGGGCGAGGTCGTCCTCGACATCATCCACCGACTCCAGGCCACCCAGGCCCCCGATCTCGCGGTGCGCTGGAACTGCAAGGCGGGCAAGTGCGGTTCGTGCAGCGCGGAGGTCAACGGGCGGCCCCGGCTGATGTGCATGACCCGCATGTCGACCTTCACCCCGTCCGACACGATCACCGTGACGCCGCTGCGCGCCTTCCCCGTCGTACGCGACCTGGTGACGGACGTGTCCTTCAACTACCAGAAGGCCCGCGAGGTGCCCGCCTTCGTGCCGCCGGAGGGGGTCGCGCCCGGCGAGTACCGGATGCAGCAGGTGGACGTGGAGCGGTCGCAGGAGTTCCGCAAGTGCATCGAGTGCTTCCTGTGCCAGGACACGTGCCACGTGGTGCGCGACCACGAGGAGAACAAGACGGCCTTCGCCGGGCCGCGCTTCCTGATGCGGGTCGCCGAGCTGGACATGCACCCCCTGGACGCGGCGGCGGAGGCCGGGCTCGACCGCAAGCGCACCGCGCAGGAGGAGCACGGGCTCGGCTACTGCAACATCACCAAGTGCTGCACGGAGGTCTGCCCCGAACACATCAAGATCACGGACAATGCGCTGATCCCCTTGAAGGAAAGGGCGGTTGACCGCAAGTACGATCCCCTGGTCTGGCTCGGCAACAAGATCCGGCGGCGGCCGGAATAGCCCCGGGGCGCCGCGTGCTGGATCAAGCATGTGGAACAGCGGAGCGCTTGATCTCGACACGTACCTGAAGAAGATCGGTTACGAGGGGGAGCGCACCCCCTCGCCGGACACCCTGCGCGCACTGCACCGGGGGCATGTGCTGGGGCTGCGGTGGAGCACCATCGACGCGATGCTCCACCACGACGTGCCGCTCGACCTGGTGTCGCTCCAGGCGAAGCTGGTGACCGGCGGGCGGGGCGGGTACTGCTTCGAGCACGTCTCACTGTTCGCGGCCGTGCTGGAGGCGCTCGGGTTCGAGTTCTTCGCCGTGCAGGGGCGGGTCGTGATGGGCAGCGAGAAGCTGCTGCCCACCACGCACGCGCTGCTGGTAGTGGAGCTGGACGGGCGGCGGTGGCTGTGCGACGTCGGCTTCGGGGCGTCCATGCTGGAGCCCGTCGAGCTGGTCCCGGGCGCAAAGGGCAGCGAGGTCGAGCAGGACGGCTGGCGCTACCGGCTGCGCGAGCGGGACGACATCACCCCGGGCGCGCACGGCTGGGAGCTCCAGCAGCCCGCCTTCGGGCCGGAGACCGACCGGGACGGCGACGGCTGGACGGTGCGGCACAACTTCACCCTCACCCCGCAGTACCCGGTCGACTTCCGGATGTCGAACCACTTCGTGGCGACCAGCACGCACTCCCCCTTCAGTCACCGGCTGTACGTGCAGCGCGTCCTGCCCGGCACGCTGCACATCCTGGACGAGCTGACCTGGACGACCACCCACCCGGGCGGCGAACTTCCTCCGCTCTCAAGGGACTTGGAACCGACCGAAGTGCCGAAGGTGCTGGCGGAGATCTTCGAGATCGAGCAGAGTGAGGAGGAGGCAGAGCTGTTGGTCGCGCGGCTGGCCGCCAACGCGGAGGCGTCCCGGGCGAACGCCGAGGAGGCGTCCCGGGCGAACGCCGAGGAGGCGTCCCGGGCGGGCGCCTGAGGGGCGGGCGGGCGCGCGCTACTATGACGGCGCTCTGAAAGCGCTTACATGGGTGGGCGCGGGCCTGATGGATCGGACGGTTCCAGGTGAGTGCTCCTGTGCCCACGGTGTACGACGTCGCGGACCGGGCGGGCGTCTCCATCGCCACGGTCTCGCGGGTCTACCGCAGCCCCCAGTCCGTACGGGAACCCACCCGCGACCGCGTCCTGGAGGCCGCGCGCACCCTCGGCTACGTACCGAGCGGCAACGCACGCGGCCTGGCCAGCCGGACGACGGGCGTGCTCGGGCTCTGCTTCCCCGACTACGCGGACCCGGACGTGGACGCGGAGGGGGCCGGTCCTGGCGGTACGGACGAGGACGACGACGGCGCGGTCGTGATGCTGTACTCCGACCAGATCATCCGGGGCATGGAGCGGGCCGCCCGGCGGCACGGGTACGCACTGCTGATCGCGGCCTCCCTGGAGGGCGGCCCCGAGAGCCTCGTCGCGCAGGTGGCGGGCCGGGTGGACGGCTTCGCCGTGCTCGCCCAGACCGTCCCCACCTCCGACCTGGAGGTCATCGCCCAACGGCTGCCGATCGTGATGCTGGCGGGCCCCCGGGAGATCGACCACCTCGACCACATCGAGGTCGCCAACGCCGACGGCGTACGGGAGCTGACCCGCCACCTCGTCGAGGACCACGGGCTGCGGCGGCTCGCGTTCGTGGGCGGCCAGGAGTCGTCGCCGGACGCCCGGGCCCGCTTCCGGGGCTTCCAGGAGGCCTGCCGGAAGGCGGGCCTGCCGGTCCCCGCCGCGCCGGACCTGCGGGCCGAGCCGATGACCCAGGCCGAGGGGGCACGGGCGGCACAGACCCTGCTGGACCGGGAGGGCCCCGCCCCCCAGGCGATGCTCTTCGCCAACGACCAGATGGCGGTGGGCGCGCTGCACGCGCTGGAGCGGCGGGGGGTGCGGGTGCCCGAGGACATGGCTGTCACGGGCTTCGACGGGATACCCCTGGGGCGGGTGGTCCGCCCGTCGCTGACGACGGTCCGTCAGCCGATGCGGCGGCTCGGGGAGGAGGCGGTGGAACTCCTGGTCCGCCGCCTGGGCGACCGCACCCTGGAACCGGCCTCCCTGATGCTCCCGGTGACGGTGGTCCGCCGCGCCAGCTGCGGCTGCGGGAGTTGAGCGGGGGCGCCGTCCCTCCTCCGGGAAAGGGGCGCCGCCCCGGTCACCTCCGCACGTCGCGCTGCTGCACGTCCTTCAGCACGGACGCCACCGCCGCGAAGTCGTTGTCGACGTGGAGCACCGTGTGCCCGTGGTGCACGGCCGTGGCGCAGAGGAGCAGGTCCAGCACCCCGGCACTGCGGTGCCGGCCGGCCTGGGTCAGTTTGTACTGTGCCGTATCGACCCACCGCCACGCGTTCTTCGGCACCGGGGCCGCGCGGCAGAGCGCGTCGAGGTCCTCCGCGAGCGCGTCACGGTGCGCGGGGCCGGTCGCCGAGTACAGGAACTCCGCCCGGGTGGGCTCCGCCAGGTAGAAGACGCGCGCCTGGATGTGCCCCGCCCACTCCTGCCGGGTCCCCGCGTTGCGCAGCAGGTACCACAGCGCGGAGGTGTCGAGCAGATACGTCACTTGTCCCAGGCCTCCGCACGTGCCCGCTTGGCGGCGGCGTGCGCCTCGGCGGCCCGGTCGAACTCACCGCTCGCACCGCGTGCGGCGAGCCGGTCGAAGGCCTCCAGCGCCTTCAGCCCGGCCACTATGTCGCGCAGTGCCGTGTTGACCGTGTCCTTCTTGGTCTTGGTGCCCAGCAGCCGCATGGCCTCCGCCAGGGCTTCGTCGTCGAGTTCGATCTGCGTCACGGCCACCGGAGACCTCCTTGTGGGTCATGTATGAAGGTTGCGTATCCAGCATACAACGCGGCCCTCCGGCGGTCGCCTCCTCCGGTCGCGACCCGGATCACCTCGGCATAGCCTCCGAAATGTGACGCCTCCCGAGAGTCGTACCCGGACATCCGGTGGCCGGGCCACCACCCCCCGCCGCCCGCCCGCCGCGCGCCCCGCCGCCCTGCTGGCCGTCCTCCTCGGGCTGGGCGGCTGGTCCCTCGCCGCCGCACCGCAGCAGCACCCCGCACCCCCCGCCGCCGCACCGCAGCACCACCCCGCACCCCCCGCCGCCGCCCCCGCCGAGGACCCCCTGCGGCTGTCCTCCGACGGGCAGATCACCGACAAGGCCGGTGCCCTCGGTGCCAAGCGCGGCGAGGTCGCCAAGGCCCTCAACCGGCTCTACGCCGATCACCGCCTCCAGCTCTTCGTCGTCTACGTCCGTGACTTCTCCGGCCGCTCCGCCCAGAGCTGGGCCGACACCACCGCCACCCGCAACGGGCTGGGGCGGGACGACGTCCTGCTGGCCGTGGCGACCAAGGACCGGCAGTTCGCGTACTCCGTCGACCAGGACTCCCGGCTCAGCGACGCCCAGCTCGCCGAGGTCTCCGGCACCGCCGTCAAACCCGCCCTGCGCGAGAACGACTGGGCCGGGGCCGCCGTCGGCGCCGCGAACGGCTACGCCGCCGTGCTGGCCGGGCAGCCCGTGCCCACCCCCACCATCACTCCCGGCGTCCACGACCCCGGTTCGGAGGACGGCACCGCCGGTGACCTCGTGCTGCCCGTCGTCGCCGTCGGCGGTGCGGGCGCGCTCGCCGCGTACGCCTACAGCCGCCGCAAGCGGAAGCGCGCCGCCCCCGTGCCCGAGAAGGCCGCCCCCGTCCTCACCCCCCTGCCCGAGCTGGACGGCCGCGCCAAGCAGGCCCTGGTCGAGACGGACGACGCGATCCGCACCAGCGAGGAGGAACTCGGCTTCGCCACCGCCCAGTTCGGGGAGGAGGCGGCCCGGCCCTTCGCGGAGGCGCTCGCGTACGCGAAGGGGGAGCTGACCGCCGCGTTCAAGATCCGGCAGCAGTTGGACGACGCGTTCCCGGAGGACGATCCGACGAAGCGGAGGATGCTGGACGAGATCCTCGCCCGGTGCGCCGAGGCCAACCGCCGTCTCGACTCCGAGGCCGACTCCTTCGACCACCTGCGCGAGCTGGAGCGCAACGCCCCGGCCGCCCTCGACACCGCCGAGGCCGCCTTCCGCAGCCTCACGGGCCGCACCAGCACCGCCGAGGCCGCCCTCGCCACGATGCGCGAGCGGTACGCCGCGTCCGCCGCCGCCCCCGTGGCCGGGCACGTCGAGCAGGCCACGGACCGGCTCGTGTTCGCCACCGCCAACCTCAACCAGGCCCGCCAGGTGCTGGTCGCCGGTGACAACAGCCAGGCCGCCGTCTTCGTACGGGCCGCCGAGGGCGCCGTCGACCAGGCCGGCACCCTGGTGGCGGCCGTCGAGCGCCGGGCCCGTGAACTCGCCGACGCCGAGCAGGAGTTGGCGGGTGCGCTGACCGAGACCGACACCGACCTCGCCGACGCCCGCGGTCTCCTCGGCGGTACGGCGGCGGGCACCAGCACCGCCGACCTGCAGGGGCGCATCGCGCGCGCGGAGGCCGTCGTACGCGACGTACGGGAGGAGCTGCGGGCGGGGAAGTTCGACCCGATCGACGCCCTGCGCCGGATCGAGGAGGCCGATGCCGCGCTCGACGAGGCCCTGGCCGGGGCGCGGGAGCGGGAGAGCGCCGGACGGCGGGCCCGGGACCTCCTCGGGCAGGCCACCCTGACCGCCCGGGCCGCGATCGGCGCCGCCGCCGACTACATCACCACCCACCGGGGCGCCGTCGGCAGCCAGGCCCGCACCCGCCTCGCGGAGGCCCAGCGGCACCTGGAGCAGTCGGCGGCGCTGACGGACGACGCCCCGGCCGCCCTCGCCGAGGCCCAGCGCGCGGACTCCCTCGCCCGGGAGGCACAGAGCCTCGCCGAGCAGGACGTACGGGGCTTCGGCGGCCCGTACTCAGGGGGCGGGAGCGGCGGCGGGGGCGGCCTGAACGGGGCCGTGCTCGGCGGCATCATCCTGGGCGGCATCCTCAACGGCGGCCGTGGCGGCGGGGGTTACGGGGGCGGCGGCTACGGCGGCGGTTTCGGCGGCGGGGGCTTCGGCGGCGGCGCGGGCCCCGGCAGCTTCGGCGGCGGCGACACCCGGGGCCGCCGGGGAGGCGGGGGGCGGTTCTAGGCCCCCGCACCGGTGGCGTCGGCCCCGTACCGCCGCACCCACGACACGTACCTCCGCACCCACGACACGTACATCCCCACCCATGACCACCCATGACCACTCATGACAGGAGCAGACCATGTCCAAGCAGTCCATCCTCGGCCGTGTCACCCAGCTCGCCAAGGCCAACATCAATGCCCTCCTCGACCAGGCCGAGGACCCGCAGAAGATGCTCGACCAGCTGATCCGCGACTACACCGGCAACATCGCCGAGGCCGAGGAGGCGGTCGCCACCACCATCGGCAACCTGCGGCTGCTGGAGCAGGACCACCGCGAGGACGTCGACGCCGCCCGTGAGTGGGGCGGGAAGGCGCTGGCCGCCAGCAAGAAGGCCGACGAGCTGCGGACGGGCGGCTCGGCGGCGGAGGCGGACACCTTCGACGGGCTCGCGAAGGTGGCGTTGCAGCGCCAGCTCCAGGCCGAGAAGGAGGCGAAGACCGCCGAGCCGACGATCGCCGCGCAGACCGAGGTGGTGAACGGGCTCAAGGACGGCCTGACGAAGATGAAGGCCAAGCTGACCGAACTGACCTCCAAGCGGGACGAGTTGGTGGCGCGCGCGAAGTCGGCGCAGGCGCAGAACTCGATGATGGACGCGGTGAAGAACATCAATGTCCTGGACCCGACGAGCGAGCTGAGCCGCTTCGAGGACAAGGTGCGGCGCGAGGAGGCGCGGGCGATGGGCAAGCAGGAGCTGGCCGCCTCCTCGCTGGACGCCCAGTTCGAGAAGCTGGACAGCCTGGGCGACGACGCGGAGATCGAAGCCAGGCTGGCCGCCCTGAAGAACACGTGAGTCTCAGTACATGCTCAGCAGTTGATCCACCGTCAGCTCGGCGGGCTCGGTCGACTCGCCGTCCGGCAGGGCCAGTTCGAACCAGACCGTCTTGCCGCGCGGCGTGCGCCTGGCCCCCCACGCCGCGCTGAGCAGCCCGACGAGCTGGAGGCCGCGGCCGCCCTCGTCGGTGTCGCGGGCGCGCCTGCGCCGGGGCTGGACGAGGCCCGCGTCCCACACCTCGCACACCAGCGTGCGGTCGAGCAGCAGACGCAGGCGCACCTCGCCCTCGCCGTACCGCAGGGCGTTCGTGACCAGCTCACTGACCAGCAGTTCCGTGGTGTCCACGAGGTCTTCGAGGTCCCAGGAGACCAGTTGGGCGCGGGCCAGTTCGCGGGCCCGGCCCACCGAGCGCGGTTCGCGCGGCAGTCGCCAGTCGCCGACCGAGGCGGCCGGGAGGCCCTGGATGCGGGCCATGAGCAGGGCGATGTCGTCCTCGCCGTGGCGGGTGTCGAGGGTGTTCAGGACGTGGTCGCAGACGTCCTCCAGGGGCCTGACCGGCCCGCTCATCGCGGCGCGGAAGTCGCGCAGGCCCTCTTCCAGGGGGTGTTCGCGGGACTCGACCAGGCCGTCGGTGTAGAGGGCGAGCAGGGATCCCTCGGGCAGCTCGACCTCGACCTCCTCGAAGGGTTCGCCGCCGACGCCCAGCGGCATGCCGGGCGGTACGTCGAGCAGGAGCGGCTCCTCCCCGGGCTCCACCACCACGGGCGGCAGGTGACCGGCGTTGGCGAACGTACATCGGCGGGTGACCGGGTCGTAGACCGCGTACACGCAGGTCGCGAGGTACACCTCGGAGAGGTCGGCCTCGCGGGACTTGTGCGCGGCGCGGGAGGCCTGCTGGGCCCCGCTGGGTGTGCCGAGGCCGCGTGCGATCTCGTCCAACGCGCTGAGCACTTCGGCCGGTTCGAGGTCCAGCAGCGCCAAGGTGCGTACGGCGGTGCGTAGTTCGCCCATGGCGACGGCCGCGCGCAGTCCGCGGCCCATGACGTCGCCGACCACCAGCGCGGTGCGGTGGCCGGGGAGTTCGATGACGTCGAACCAGTCGCCGCCGACCTCGGTGGCCGTGTTGCCCGGCAGGTAGCGGCAGGCGATGTCCAGCCCGGCGGCCTCGGGGTCGCCGGGCGGCAGCAGGCTGCGCTGGAGGATCAGTGCGCGCTCGTGTTCCCTGCGGTAGAGCCGGGCGTTGTCCATGCAGACGGCGGCCCGGGAGGCCAGTTCGGTGGCCAGCGCCCGGTCCCGCTCGCCGAAGGGCTCGCTGCCCTTGGTGCGGGAGAACTGGACGAGCCCGATCACCGTGTCGTGGGCGACCATCGGCACGGCGAGCGTGGAGTGCACCAGGTCGCCGTCCTCACCGGGTACGACGCGGGCGCGGCCGGTGCGCAGCGCCTTCGCGCACGGGGTGGTGAAGGGGTAGCGGTGGACCGAGCCGACCTGGATGTCCGCCGGGTCCTCCCCCGGGCCCACGCAGCCGGGCGCGGCGAGCGGGGCGTCGGAGACCGCCGAGGCGAACGCGACCCGGCGCAGTTCGGCGCTGCCGTCGGTGACGCCGGGCGGGGCCTCGTCACCGGTCAGCAGCCCCTGGTAGAGGTCGACGGAGGCCACGTCGCAGAATCCCGGCACGGCGACCCCGAGCAGCTCGCGGGCCGTGGTCTCCAGGTCCAGCGAATTCCCTATCCGGGCGCCCGCCTCGTTGAGGAGGGCGAGGTTGCGCCGGGCGTCGGCGGCATCGCGGGCGGCGCGGTGGCGGCGGGTGACGTCGGTGGCCAGGCCCGCGACGCCGACCGGGCGGCCGGAACCGCTGTGCACCCGGTAGAGGTTGACCGACCAGTGGCGGCGCTCGGCGCTGCCGGGCTCGGTGCCGGTGATCTGGATGTCGGTCATGGCGTCGCCGGTGTCCAGCACCCGGTGCAGGGCGGCGGTGACGCGCTCGGCCTCGGGGGCGGCGAGGTAGTCGTGGACGGTACGGCCCCGGTGGGCGTCGGCGTCGCCGCCGAACACCTCGGCGAAGCGGCGGTTGGTGCGCTGCACGGTGAGGTCGGTGCCGAACAGCAGGAAGCCGAAGGGAGATTGACCGAAAATGGCCTGTGATGCGGCGAGGTCGGTTTCGATCCGCCGCAAGGCCCGCACGTCCACGACCAGGCAGAGCGCGCCGCGCTCCCCGGCCTGGGTCTCGCTGGGCATCACATAGATCTCGGCGATCCCCTCGACCACGCCGCCACCGCCCGTTCCCACGGCGTCGTCGGGCATCCGGAAGGGGACGAGGCCCGTCCACTCCTTGCCGTCGAGGATCTCGGCCACCTCGCGGTGCCCGCGGCCGCGGTACTCCTCGGGCATGAAGACCTCGACCGGGTCCCGGCCCACGACCTCGCCCGCCGGGACGCCGAAGAGCTCCTCGGCCCGTCGGCTCCACTGCTCGACGCGCCCGTCGGCGCCGAGCGAGAAGGACGCGACCTTGATGTAGTCGTAGATCGACCCGGGCGGACTGGACTGCCACAACGGCCCCCCGCCGAGGGACCCCACCCCGGCCGCACTCACCCCGGCCACCCCGGGACCGCCGGGACCGTGGGCCGATCCGGTCGCGCCGGGACCGCCGCGACCGTCGGCCGGGCCGGTCGCGCCGGGCCCGGAGCCCGCACCGGTCTCACCGGAGCCGCCGGGACCGTGGGCCGGGCCGGTCGTGCCGGGCACACCGGGACCGTGGGCCGGGCCGGTCGCACCGGGCCCGGAGCCCGCACCGGTCTCACCGGAGCCGGTTGCTCGCGCGCCGACCGGTCCGGAGCCGGTCGCTCCTGCGCCGGTCGGCCCGGAACCAGTCGCTCCTGCGCCGGTCGGCCCGGAGCCGGTCGGCCCGGAGCCGGTTGCTCGCGCGCCCGGCGGTCCGGAACCGGAATCTCCCGCGCCGGTCGCTCCGGAGCCGTGCGCAGCCGCAGGCAGGCCCGCACCAGATGCACCCGTGCCTCGGCCCGCACCGCTCCGACCCGTACCGTACGGATCGTCCGCGCCGTCACCGGCTCGGTGCCCCGCGCCGGACGCGTCCGCACCCGTCGCACCGGCCGCCTGCGCGGCCGCCCCGGCCGGGCCGCCACCCGCACCGGACCTGCCCGATTCGGGGTCCGCGCCCGCACTCGTGCCCGGGTCGGAGCCCACGCCCGCACCACTCGCGCCCGAGCCGGAACCCACGCCCGCACCACTCGTGCCGGAGTCGGAGCCCACACCTACACCGGTCCTGCCCGATTCGGGGCCCGCACCGGCCGCCGTCCCCGAGACGGGGCGGGCGTCGGTGGGTCCCGGGGCGGGGCGTCCGGCACGATGCCTGCCACCCGCGTCGGCGTCGTTCCGCATGCCGGGCCGATCGTCGCCGGGGGCCGCGCCGCTCGCGCCCGGGCTCGTACCGCACGGAGCATCGACCCTCGTACCGTACGGAGCATCGCCCCCCGCGCCGTACGGGGCATCGGCAGCCGTGCCGTACGGAGCGTCAGCGCCCGCGTCGTACGGGCCATCGGCAGCCGCGCCGTACGGAGCGTCAGCCCCCGCAGCGCGGTCCGCCGCGGCGGGGCCGGGCACAGCGGGGACCCCGGTCCGTCCTCCGGTGCCCATGGCACCGCCAGCGCCGCCGACCGCGCCGGAAGCGCCGCGAGCACCGCCCGCTGCCTCGCCGGGCGTCTGCGCCTTCGCTGGTATCTCGTTCACACGACCGTCCCCTCCAGCTCACCTCACCGGAACCGGCCTTGCCCGCAGTATTCAGCACTGCGGCCCCAGTCGGCACGGCGTTCACGATCGCGACGTCCTCCCGGGCTTTCCCCGGCCCTTTTCGGCCGTAATGCACCTAGCGGCCGAGGCTTTCCGGATGCCGTCGTGATCGAAAGTCCCTTCACACTTCTAACCGGGCAGAGCCAGCTCGAACCACACCGTCTTGCCGCTCTTTCCGCGCCGCGTCCCCCAGCGCCGTGCGGAGCACGCGACCAGCTGGATTCCACGCCCCCCTTCGTCGTCGGGTCCCGCGGCCCGTTCACGCGGTGGGTCCGGAAGCGGATCGGAGACCTCCACCCGCAGGACGGCGGGCGCGGCGGCGGCGGTTCCGGTCAGGGCCCTCGGGGTGGCGAGCCTCACCAACCGAACACCGATGGGCCCGGACGCGTACCGCAGGGAATTGGTCACCAGCTCGCTGACCAGCAGGACACTGACGTCGCTGAGCTCGTCGAGCCCCCAGTCGGCCAGCGCGTCGCGCACCGCGTGCCGTGCGGTGCGCACCGCATTGGGCTCGGCAGGGAAGGTCCACTCGGCGCACGCGCCTTCCATGTCCAGCACGCCGACCACATCCCAGAACAGCAGCAGCGGACCCCAAAGAGGAGCGTCCTTTTTCGGGGGGTTAATCAGCACATACCCGATATCGGACTCCGGCTATCCCGGGAACAGGCGCACTGTGGCACGAACGGCGTACGAGGTCGCCCGTGCGCTGGGTCCCCTTGCCCCGTTCGGACCCGCGCGGACCGGCGGCGTTAGCCCGTACGAAAAGCCTCGGCACGCGGTCGTACGAATCCGGGGCCCGCCGGGACGGAACCCCCGCAGCCCTCGGCGCACGCCCCCCCAGCCTCTCGCCCTCAGCCCCCGCCCTCGGCCCGCAGCCTCCGCACCGCCTCCGCGACCGCCGGCCGGTCCTGGTCGAGCCAGTCCACCGTGTCGCTCTCGTCGGGGCCGAGCCAGCGCAGCTCGTCGTGGTCCTCCAGGGGACGCGGCTCGCCGGAGAGCAGCCGGGCCGTCCACACCTGGAGTACGTACCCGGGTTTCAGCGGCCACTCCCCCGGAATCCGCTCGACCGGCTCGGCCTCGACGCCCAGCTCCTCACGCAGCTCGCGCACCAGCGCCTGCTCGGGCGTCTCGCCCGGCTCCCGTTTCCCGCCGGGCAGCTCCCAGCGGCCGGCCAGCTCCGGCGGGGCGCTGCGGCGCGCGGCCAGCAGCCGCCCGTCACGGCACAGGGCTCCGCCCACGACAAGTGTTTCCGTCATGGTGCGGAGCCTACGGGTGTGCCCACCCGGTGGGATCACGGGCGTGGAGCGTGCGCCGGGGAACTGATCGGATTCACCGCCGCAGGCCTGCCACGCCCCTCCCCCTCACTCCCCCCTCATTCCCTCACTGCTGCTTCGCCGCAGCCTGTTCGATCAGATAGAGCTGCTTGTGTCCGTGGGCGTCGAGCTGGTCGGCCTTCTGCTCGGCCTCCGCGCGCGTGGCGTACGCCCCCACGCGATAGCGGTTGCCGTTGTCGTCCTGCCGCACCACCAACCACGGAAGCCGGTCGCCACCGTCATTCATCGCGCGCCTCCGTCAGGGGTCCCCAGGAAACCTCAGTACGCATATGCCCGACCTTACGCCTGACCTTTACGCACCGGATATGAGTTTTCACAAAGAGGCACCGATCTGGCCAAGAAAGACTGGGGAGTTGACGCCGACGGGGAGACGGAGAGGGGGCGCATCCCACTGGATGCGCCCCCTCGGGAACGTCAATCTACCGTCGTACGAAGGGAGTTGGCACACCCCTCACCCCGGCGCGCTACCTCACCGGCAGGTGGTACGACACCCGGTAGCGGTCCGCCGGGACCACCAGGTCGGCGGTCTCCACGGCCCTCCCTGAGGCGTAGTACGTCCGCTCGATGACCAGCACCACATGCCCCGGCACGCCGCCCAACTCCGCCAGTTCGTCGGCGAGTCCGGGCCGGGCGCCCACCTCCTCGGCCACGTTGTCCACGACGACGTCGATGGCGGCCATCCGCTCCACCACCCCGCAGCCGCCGAGCGGTCCCTCCTCGGGCAGCATCACCGGGGTGCGCCCGGTGACGGACAGAGGTTCGTAGGAGGTGGAGAGCATCATCGGCTCCCCCGCGTCCCGGAAGACGTACTTCGTGCGCATCACCCGCTCGCCCGGCTCGATGCCGAGCCGCACCGCCACCACCGCCGACGCCTCGACCTGCTCGCTGCGCGACTCCCAGGTGCCCCGCGTGCCGTCGGCCGCCTGCTCCTGCCGGAAGGGGGTGGACGACCCCGCCCCCCGGTAGGCGGAGCGGGTGACGCTGCGCGGCACCGGGCGCTCGCGGACGTACGTCCCCGAGCCGGACCTGCCCTCGACCAGGCCCTCCGCCATCAGCACCTTGCGCGCCTCCAGCGCGACGGTGTCCGAGACGCCGTAGACCTCGCGGATGCGGGCCTGCGAGGGGAGCCGGGTGTGCGGCGGCAGCTTCCCGTCGGCGATCTGCTGCCGCAGGTCCCTTGCCACGCGCAGATAGGCCGGCTGCTCACCGAATGTCACTGGCCACTCCCATCAGGTTGACAGACAGCTACAGCCTGGCAACCGTGGGTTGTGGAACACAAGCAAAGGCCAGGGTTTCACTCGAAGTGATGATTTGGCTTTACGCAGGCATGTTCCCTTGGGTAAGGGGGCGAGGGCGTTACACCTCTTCCTTCGCACCCGTCCCGGCGCTCTCGCTGTTCCCGGTGCCCCCGGTGTCCCCACCGGTGCCGCCGCTCCCGCCCGTACCACTGCTCCCGTCCGGCCCACCCGTGCCGCCGGTTCCGCCGGTTCCGCCGCCGCGCAGCGAGCCGGTGAGCTTCTCGCCTGACTCGTTGCCGAAGACGCAGGTGACGCCCCGGTCGCCGAGCCGCCAGCCGGGCTCGTCGGGCATCAGGTAGTAGAAGTCCGTGTCGATCTCGGAGCCGCCGGTGTAGGTCTCCTGCGCGGTGGCGCAGCGCTTGTCGGCGATGGTGCTGATCTTCTCGTCGCCGGGGTACGTGCGCGAGTCCGCCAGGTCGAAGGTGCCGAACACCTCGGCGTCGTGCTCCTCCTCGCAGCCGACGACGTCCACGTCGTACGTGGTGCCCTCCAGCGAACCGTCGGAGGAGTTGAAGCACTGCCCGACCCGGAGGTCCGTGACGGAACGGCTGGTCCCGTTCGCCCCCTTCTCCACGCCCCGCATGAACGCGCTGAACCCGCCGGTGAAGATCATCACCAGGGTGAGCACGATGCTCAGGCAGGACAGCACGATGCCCGCGATCGCCATCCCCTTGCCGCTGTCGCCGCGCTTCTTGATCTGCGACAGCGCGACGAGGCCGAGGACCAGGCCGAGCGGCGGCAGGCAGCACACGATGCCGGTGATCAGCGAGGCGATGGCGAGCCCGTTGGTGGCCGGCGGCGCGGGCGGCATGCCGTAGGGACCGATGCCGTAGGGCTGGGCCGCGTACGGGGACTGTCCGTACGAGCCCGGGGCCTGCCCGTACGTTCCCGGGGCCTGCCCGTAGGGGGACTGCCCGTACGCCTGGTGGGGCGGCGGACCCTGGGGGGTCGGCTCCTGGGGCGGGTTCCAGGGCTGCTCGGGCGGCGGCGGTATCGCCATCGGTACGGTGCTCCTCGTCGGCGGTGCGGGGGGGGGGTGGCGGGCGCGGGGGTGCCCGGCGCATCGTACGTGCCGGGGGCTCGGCGACGGCACTCCGCGGACAAGCCGGGCATCGTACGAAACACCTGACAGGCGCGGCGGAAGCCACCCGGCAGGCGGCTCGAAGGACACCGGGCGGTCACACAGGACACCACCCGGCGGCCGCGCCGGAAAACCCCGGGGGCCGTGTCGGAAAACTTCCTACGGCCATGTCGGAAATCCGCCAGCCCTGCCCCACCCCGACCTGATGCACTGTCCCCATGACGACGACGCAGCACGACAAGGCCACCCTCCTCCACTCCCTCCACCGCCGCCCCGGCACCCCGCTCCTGCTCGCCAACGCCTGGGACGTCGCCAGCGCCCTGGTGATCGAGGACGCCGGTTCGCCCGCCGTGGCGACCACCAGCGCCGGTGTCGCGTGGAGCCTGGGGGCGCCGGACGGCGAAGTACTGGACCAAGGCCGCGCGCTGGAGCTGGTCCGCCGGGTCGCGGCGGCGGTGAAGGTCCCGGTGACGGCCGACATCGAGGGCGGGTTCGCCGAGACCGCCGAGGGCGTCGGCGAGACCGTCACGAAGGTGATCGAGGCGGGCGCGGTCGGCGTCAACCTGGAGGACGGCAACCGCGCCCCGGCGGAGCAGACCGCCCGGATCGCCGCCGCGCGGGCCGCCGCCGACAAGACCGGCGTCCCCCTCTACCTCAACGCCCGCATCGACACGTTCCTCTTCGGGCTCGGCGAGGAGTCCGGCCGCCTCCAGGAGACGATCGGGCGGATGCGGGCGTACCTGGACGCGGGCGCGTCCGGCCTCTTCGTCCCCGGAGTGACCGACCCGGAGACGGTCGCCGCGCTGGTCGCCGCCGTCGACGCCCCGCTGAACGTCCTGGTGGGCCCGGGCGCCCCGAGCGTCGCCGAGCTGGCGGAGCTGGGCGTGGCGCGGATCAGCCTGGGCTCGGACGTGGCGGCCGCGGCGTACGCGGTGGCCCGCCGGGCGACCCGCGAGCTGCTGGAGCAGGGAACGTACGACGCGGTGAAGGACGCCATCCCGTACGGCGACCTGAACGGCCTGCTCCCCCGCTGATCCGCCCGGGGACTACCGGGCCCCGAACACCTGGGTCCAGTGGTTGTCGGCGATCCCGATCCCGACTTCCTTGAAGGCGCAGTTGAGGATGTTGGCGCGGTGCCCGGAACTGTTCATCCAGGCCTCCATGACGGCGGCGGGGGTCTGCTGACCCGCCGCGATGTTCTCGCCGTACGTCGACCATCGGTACCCGGCGGCGGTGACGCGCTCGCCGGGGCCGTCGCCGTCGGGGTTGGTGTGGTCGAAGAAGCCGCGGGCGACCATGTCCGCGGAGTGCCGCTGGGCGGCCGTACGGAGCTGGGAGTTGGTGCTCAGCGCCGAGCAACCGGCCTTGGCCCGCTCGGCGTTGAGCAGCCGCACGACCTCCTGCGCGGGTCCGGCGGGCGGTGCGGGCGGGGCGGGCCTGGTGGTACGGGGCGGCTTCGGCGGCGGCGCGGGCTTCGACGAACTCCTGCTGGGCCGGGGCGGCTTGGTGACGGCGGTCTTCGTCGGCCTGGGCTTGGCGGTGGCACTGGCCGAAGCGGTGGGGGTGGGGGTCGGTACGGCGGGGCTGGTGGCGGGGTCGGCCGGTACGACCGGCGCACCGGTCCGCGGGGCGTCGGCGACGCTCGTACTGGCACCGCCCTGCTCCCCGCCGGAGAACATCCGGAACGCCCCGAACCCCCCGCCTATCACCGCCAGCACGACAACGCCGCCCACGACCTGCCGCTTCCTGCGGGTGCGCTCCCGCTGCCGCCGCTCGGCCCGGGAGGGCTGGTGCGGGATGCTGCCGCTGTGCTGCTGACCGTCTGCTGCGTCGCCGTACGCCACGTCGTGCTCCTGCGTCCCCTGCTCTGATGTGTACGCCCCGACCATCGGGGCCTCTCCCGCTTGCCCTGCTTGTCCTGCTTGTCCCGCTTGCGTCCCGTACCCGACCGGTACGAACCCGCCCCCGCCGCTCCCCCGCTGCACGGCGGAACTCACGGCGGCGGCCAGTGCGGCCCCCACCGGGACGAGCCCGAACCCGGCGAGCAGCCCCTCGGCGGGCACCAGCCCGGCACGGTGCCCGGAACAGGCGGGGCACTCCTTGGCGTGCCGGGCGATCCGCTTGCGCCACAGCGCGGAGGGAACGCCGTCCCACGCCCCGACCACGTCCCGCAGCACCCCGCACAGGGGCACGGCGGCCAACGCCCGCACCACCACCCGGGACGTCTCCAACTGCGCCTTCATGCGCTGCACGCGGACGGCGGTGTGGTCGGGCGGCAACTCCAACGCGGTCGCCACCTCGGCCCGGGTCAGCTCCCCCGCGGCCTCCAGCCACCACAGCGACAACAGCGCCCGGTCGTCGTCATCGAGCCAGCGCGTCGCCTCGACGGTCTCCCTGCGCTGCCCCGACAGCCCCATGCGCACCAGGGTCAACCCGACAAAATCGGCCGCCGGATCGGCGACCTCCCGCTCCACCGGCCCGCTCTCCACCTGCCCCCGCTGCCAGTACCGGCGCACCTCGTTCATGGCGATGGCCACCAGCCACGACCGAAAGCCCTCGGGTATCCGCAGGCCGGGCAGCCCGTCCAGGGCTCGCAGCATGGTCTCCTGCACCACGTCGTCAACATCCGCGGGCCGCCCGTGCAGGGCCCGGCCCACGATGTTGTACACGAGCGGCAGATACGCGGCGACGAGGGCGTCCTGCGCCTGGGGGTCCCCACTCTGCGCGGCAAGAACCCTCGCGACTCCGTGTTCCCTGTTCACGGTTCCCCGCCCCTTCTCCGCCGGTTTGCCCGATACGCGTCTACGCACACGCACGCGCCGCACGCACACGCATCTTGCTCCACACCCAGGAGACCGCCCCCACCCCCCGCCATAACAAAAACCCCACCCCCAACTTCCCCACCTCTCCGAAAACGCCCCTACCAGGGGCGCGGCGCTGTGCTGCACGTGCGGCTCCGCCGCGCCGGGCGCCCCGTCAGGGGCGCGGGGAACTGCGCGACCAGCCACGACGCTCCCGCACGGGAACCCTGGGCAGCCGCGCGGCGAGCGCTTTAGGGAAAGGGGCGGGTCCGGGGCCTCTCCTGCCCGAGCCGGACGGGGCTGACGTGCCCGGCACGGGGGCGGGCCAGGGCCCCTTTGGACGCGCACCCGGTACCAGGGCTGGGCCAGGGGCGGCACCCGGGTGGGCCGGGAGCGGGAGGGGCCGCCCCCTTGCCCGCCCGTCCCGCCCCCGGGGGGCGGCCCCGCCGCCCAAGGGGGCTACGGGGGAGGGTGGGGGGGGCGGAGCCTCAGGGGGCTGGGGAGGGGGCGGAGCCCGAGGGGGCTGGGGAGGGGGCGGAGCCCGAGAGGGCTGGGGAGGGGGCGGAGCCCGAGGGGGCGGAGGAGAAGGCAGAGCCCAACAGGGCTAAGGGAAAAGCGGGGCGTTGCCCCAAGCAGGTTCGGCGGAGAGGGGCCGGAGCAGAGAGGCGCAACCAGCGGACGGCACGTGCTGTCCCCCAAGAGCACGGAGGACCCAACAAGCCCAGGGCCACGACAGCCGCCCCGCAGGGACCTACTCCCCCTCCGCCTCCAACGCCGCGTTCAACCGCGCCCTGGCCCCCTCCAACCACCCCCTGCACACCTTCGCCAACGCCTCCCCCCGCTCCCACAACGCCAGCGACTCCTCCAGCGACGTGCCCCCCGCCTCCAGCCGCCGCACCACCTCGATCAGCTCGTCCCGCGCCTGCTCGTACCCGACCTCGGCACCCGATGCCGTCGCCGCTTCATCCGTCTTGGCCATGCGTTCCACCCTATGTACGAGGTCCGACAACTCCGACTCAGACGCGGTTCACCGGCCACCCCCACCAGCGACACGCACCTCGAACTCCCCCTCCGCCACCCTCGCCCGCAGCACGTCCCCCTCCCCCACATCCTCCGCAGACCGCACCACGGCCCCGTCCCCCTTCTGCAACACCGCATACCCCCGCTCCAACGTCGCCGCGGGCGACAGCGACACCACCCGCGCCCGCGTGTGCGACAGCTCGGAGTCCGCCCGGTCCAGCAGATGCCTCAGCGTGCGACGGCTGCGCGCCACGAGCGCGTCCACCTCGTCCTCCCGGTCCTCGACCATCCGCTGCGGCCGCTCCATCACCGGCCGGGCCAGTGCGTACGCCAGCCCCCGTTCCTCCCGGTCCAGCAGCCCCTGCACCGTCCGCAGCGCCCGGTCGCGCAGCCCCTGCACCCGGTCGAGTTCCTCCCCCACGTCGGGCACCACCTTCTTCGCCGCGTCCGTCGGCGTCGACGCCCGCACGTCCGCCACCAGATCCAGCAACGGTGAATCCGGCTCATGCCCGATGGCGGAGACGACGGGCGTCCGCGCCTCCCCCACCGCCCTCACCAACGACTCGTCGGAGAACGGCAGCAGGTCCTCCACGCTCCCCCCGCCCCGCGCCACGATGATCACGTCCACCTCGGGCAGCGCGTCCAGCTCCTTCACGGCCTGGACGACCTGCGGCACCGCGTGCACCCCCTGCACCGCGACGTTGCGCACCTCGAAGCGCACCGCGGGCCAGCGCCGCCGCGCGTTCTCCAGCACGTCCCGCTCGGCGGCGCTCGCACGCCCGGTCACCAGCCCGATCAACTGCGGCAGGAACGGCAGACTCCGCTTCCGGTCCAGCGCGAAGAGCCCCTCCGCCGCCAGCGACTTCTTCAGCTGCTCCAGCCGCGCCAGCAGCTCCCCGATGCCGACCGGCTTGATCTCGCTCGCCCCCAGCGACAGCTGTCCACGCGGCGCGTACCACTCCGGTTTCGCGTGGACGACGACCCGGGCGCCCTCCGCGACCACGTCGGCCACCGCGTCGAAGACCTGCCGGTAGCAGGTCACCGCCACCGAGATGTCGTTCGACGGATCGCGCAGCGTCAGGAAGACGACCCCCGCCCCCGGCCGCCGCGACAACTGCGTGATCTGTCCCTCGACCCACACGGCGCCGAGCCGGTCGATCCATCCCCCGATCAACCGGGAAACCTGCCCGACCGGCAAAGGCGCGTCCGCTGACGTATTGAGAGCCATGTCCCGAGGCTAACGGGAGGGTCCGACATCGACCCCCGCCCGCCGCCCCCGCTGGGCGACCAGCACCATCAATCCCACCAGCAGCCACACCACCCCCACCACCTGCGCGGTCCGGCTGGCCTCCACGATGACCGCCACCGCGATCACCGCACCCAGCACCGGCACCACCAGGTGCTTCCCCCACACCGGCGGCCCCTCCATCCTCCGTACGGCGAACCAGCCCACCACCGACGCGTGCAGCAGCACGAACGCGGTCAGCGCACCGATGTCGACGACCGACACCAGGTGGTCCATCCCGTCACCCCGCGACGCCGCCCACACGGCCGCCACCAGCGTCACCGCGGCCGCGAGCCCGAGCGCCACCCTCGGCACCCCGGACTTCTCGTCCACCCGGGCCAGCAGCTTCGGCAGCCGCCGCTCCCGGGCCATCGCGAACAGCAGCCGCCCGGCCGCCGCCTGTCCCGCGAGCGCCGCGAAGGCCGCCCCGATCGCCTTGCTCACCGCGACCAGGTCGTGCAGCCACTGCCCGACCGACCCGTCGACGGCGTTGTAGAAAGCAGTCCCCTGTTGCGACGGATCGGCCGCCAGATCAGCCGCCGACACCGGTGACAGAAGTGCCACCAGATACGTCTGTACGACAAAGAGCACACCCACCATCGCCAGGCACAGCAGCACCGCCCTGGCCACCTTCGCCGAACCCCCGGTCACCTCCTCCGCGAAGGAGGCGATGGCGTCGAAGCCCAGGTACGACAGCACGGCCACCGACACCGCCCCCAGCACCGCCGCGAGCGAGAAGGAGCCCATCGACCCGTCGCCGGTGAGCGGCGACAGCCAGTCCCGGTGCGCCCCGTCCCGTACGAGCACCACCAGGGCGGCCACCACGAACACCACCAGCACGGCGATCTCCAGCGCCAGCACGGCGAAGCCGACCTTGGCGGCCGTGCGCACGCCCCACATGTTGAGGGCGGTGGTCACCACGACCGCCAGCGCCGTCCACACCCACTGCGACACCGACGGCACCAGTGCGTGCAGCGCGATCCCGGAGAACAGGTACGCCACCGCCGGGATCAGCAGGTAGTCCAGCATCGCCATCCACCCGGCGACGAACCCCGGCCCCTCCCCCAGCGCGGCCCGCGCGTACGCGAAGACGGAACCGGCCCTCGGGACGACCCGCACCATCTGCGCGTAACTGAAAGCGGTGAACCCCATGGCCACCGTCGCGACGAGGTAGACGAGCGCGACGGAGCCGTGCGACTTGGCGTCGAGGGTGCCGAAGACGCCGACCGGGGCCATGGGCGCGATGAACAGCAGCCCGTACACGACCAGGTCCCGGAACCCGAGGCTCCTCTTCAGCCCCGTCCCCTCCCCCGCCGTCACTGTCGCCCCGTCAGCACTCCCCGCCATCGTTCCTCCGTACGCATGTCGATCAACCCTCCCAGTGTTGCCCCGAGCGCGATCTTTAGCCTCTTGAGCACGGCCTTACGATGGGAGACATGACTTCCACCTCCGCCCGCCGTGTCCTGCTTGCCGCCCCCCGTGGCTACTGCGCGGGCGTGGACCGCGCCGTCATCGCCGTCGAGAAGGCCCTGGAGCAGTACGGTGCGCCGATCTACGTCCGGCACGAGATCGTCCACAACAAGTACGTCGTGCAGACCCTGGAGAAGAAGGGCGCGATCTTCGTCGAGCAGACGGCGGAGGTCCCCGAGGGCTCCATCGTGATGTTCTCCGCGCACGGCGTCGCCCCGACCGTCCACGCCGAGGCCGCCGAGCGCAACCTCGCCACCATCGACGCGACCTGCCCCCTGGTCACCAAGGTGCACAAGGAGGCCGTCCGCTACGCCAAGGACGACTACGACATCCTCCTGATCGGCCACGAGGGCCACGAAGAGGTCATCGGCACCTCCGGCGAGGCCCCCGACCACATCACCCTGGTCGACGGTCCCGAGGACGTCGCCAACGTCACCGTGCGCGACGAGTCGAAGGTCGTCTGGCTCTCCCAGACCACGCTCTCCGTCGACGAGACGATGGAGACGGTCGACGCCCTGAAGTCGAAGTTCCCCAACCTCCTCTCCCCGCCCAGCGACGACATCTGCTACGCCACCCAGAACCGCCAGATCGCGGTGAAGAAGCTGGCCGAGGACGCCGAGCTGGTCATCGTCGTGGGCTCCAAGAACTCCTCGAACTCGATCCGGATGGTCGAGGTCGCCCTGGACGCCGGTGCGCCCGCCGCCCACCTGGTGGACTTCGCCTCCGAGATCGACGAGGCCTGGCTGGAGGGCGTCACCACGGTCGGCCTGACCTCCGGCGCCTCCGTCCCCGACGTCCTGGTCGACGGCGTACTGGAATGGCTGGCCGAGCGCGGCTACGCGGACGTCGAGACGGTCAAGACCGCCGACGAGTCGATCACCTTCTCCCTCCCCAAGGAGCTCCGCCGCGACCTGCGCGCGGAGGCCGCGGCACTGGGCAGCAAGTAGGGCTCTCGCAGCGTGACGACGCACCACTGTCGGTGGTGCGTCGTACCGTGGTGTCCATGAACGTGTTCGGAGTGGACATCGGCGGTTCGGGCATCAAGGGTGCTCCCGTGGACCTGGAGCGGGGCGACCTTGCCGAGCCGCGGCACAAGGTACTGACCCCGCATCCCGCGACGCCGGACAGCGTGATCGACGGCGTCAAGGAAGTCGTCGACAACTTCGGCTGGTCGGGCCCGGTCGGGATCACCTTCCCGGGCGTCGTCACGGACGGCATCACCCGCACGGCCGCCAACGTCGACAAGGGCTGGGTGGACCTGAACGCGCAGGACCTGCTCTGCGAACGCCTGGGCACGCGGGTCACCGTGCTGAACGACGCGGACGCCGCGGGCGTCGCCGAGATGACCTTCGGCGCGGGCGCGGGCCGCAAGGGCACGGTCTTCCTGCTCACCTTCGGTACGGGCATCGGCTCCGCCCTCTTCCTCGACGGCAAGCTGGTCCCCAACACCGAACTGGGCCATCTGGAGCTGCACGGCCAGGACGCCGAGAAGCACGCCTCCACGAAGGCCAAGGAGGACGAGGACCTGAGCTGGGAACACTGGGCCAAGCGCGTGACGAAGTACCTGGCGCACGTGGAGATGCTCTTCTCCCCGTCCCTCTTCATCATCGGCGGCGGCGTCAGCCGCAAGGCCGAGAAGTTCCTCCCGCTGATCGAGGGCATCCGCGCGGAGATCGTCCCGGCCCAGTTGCAGAACAACGCGGGAATCGTCGGAGCCGCCATGGCCGCCGCCAAACGCTGAGCGCGCCTGCGCCCCCCGCGCCCCCGGCTGCTCGGCCCCGGCTACTCGGCGCGCGGCCGCTGCCGTCGTACGCCGCCACCGCCGGCGCCCGCCCGCGCCGGTGTCTGCGGTCGTACGGCGGCGGGGGCGACGGCCGCGGCGGCCCGCTCCGCCTGCCTGCGCGCCATCCGCCGCACCTTGCGGACGCTGGCGACCAGGCCGGCGACGAGCGTCCCCCCGTACAGCCATCCGGCATGGACGGCCAGCGCGGTGACGACGGCCATCAGCCGGCTCCCGAACCCGTCCGATCCCCCGGCGATGGGCACCAGACCGCACGCGAAGGCGATCGGCACGCTGATCGGCGCGGTCACCAGGTCGGCAGGCCGCACCCACAGCGCCGTCAACAGGCTGACCGGCAGGAACAGCACCCCGTACACGACGGGCGAGCCGCCCACCAGCACCTGGTCCAGGATCCCCACCAGCACCATGGCCGCCACGGCGAAGAGCCCGCCGCCGAGCCCGGTCAGCCGGGGGTTGGGCAGCCTGCGCAGCGCGAGGACCACGGGCGCGACGGGCCGCGCGGTCCTGCCTCCCCCGGCACTCCGGTAAACGGCCGAGGTCTCGGCTGTGACCCCCTGCGCGGCGACGTGCGGCCTGCGCTGCGGGGGACGGGGTCGGGTCCTGGGTTGCTCCACCGGACCAACGTAGGTCGCCGGACTGGCGGATTCCGGGCTTGGACACGCCCTTTGGCCGACCTTGGCACTGAGTTCGACGCATCCACACACCCCGACCACCCCCCGGGCACCTCCTCCCCCGCTCCTCCCCCTCCCCTCCCGCTCTCCTCCCCGTACGACACCCCTGCCCACCCGCCCGTAAACTGGGAGATCGGTCGGCCCGCCCCGGGCCGCAACCAGCTCTCCTCTCTCCGCTACGGGAAGTCGCCAACGTGTCGCTCACGATCGGAATCGTCGGTCTGCCGAATGTCGGCAAGTCGACCCTGTTCAACGCCCTGACCAAGAACGACGTGCTGGCGGCCAACTACCCGTTCGCCACCATCGAGCCGAACGTGGGCGTCGTCGGCGTCCCGGACCCACGCCTGACGGTCCTCGCCGGGATCTTCGACTCCCAGAAGATCCTCCCGGCCACGGTCGACTTCGTCGACATCGCGGGCATCGTCCGCGGCGCCTCGGAGGGCGAGGGCCTGGGCAACAAGTTCCTCGCGAACATCCGCGAGTCCGACGCGATCTGCCAGGTCATCCGCGCCTTCAAGGACGAGAACGTCGTCCACGTCGACGGCAAGGTGTCCCCCAAGGACGACATCGAGACGATCAACACCGAGCTGATCCTCGCCGACCTGCAGTCCGTCGAGAAGGCGGTCCCCCGCCTCACGAAGGAGTCCCGCCTCCAGAAGGAGAAGGTCGCCGTCCTCGCGGCCGTCGAGAAGGCCCAGAAGATCCTGGAATCCGGCGAAACCCTCTTCTCCGCCGGCATCACCAAGGGAACCGAGCAGGGCGACCTCCTCCACGAGCTGCACCTCCTCACCACCAAGCCCTTCCTCTACGTCTTCAACGTGGACGAGGACGAGCTGGTCGACGAGGACTTCAAGAACGAGCAGCGCGCCCTGGTCGCCCCCGCCGAGGCCATCTTCCTCAACGCCAAGATCGAGTCCGAGCTCATCGAGCTCGACGACGACGAGGCCCTGGAACTCCTCCAGTCCATGGGCCAGGAAGAGCCCGGCCTCGCCACCCTCGGCCGCGTCGGCTTCGCGACCCTCGGCCTCCAGACCTACCTCACGGCAGGCCCCAAGGAGACCCGCGCCTGGACGATCCCCCAGGGCGCCACGGCCCCCGAGGCGGCCGGTGTCATCCACACCGACTTCCAGAAGGGCTTCATCAAGGCCGAGATCATCTCCTTCGCCGACCTGGTCGAAACCGGCTCCGTCGCCGAGGCCCGCGCCAAGGGCAAGGCCCGCATGGAGGGCAAGGAGTACGTCATGCAGGACGGCGACGTGGTGGAGTTCCGCTTCAACGTGTAGCCCTGAATCCGGGGGCTTCTATCGCCCCAGGTAGATAGGAACAAACTCCCAGGTCAGAGCACTAACGGCCCGGCTACTCTTCGGAGTGGTTCGGGCCGTTTCTGCGTCTTACAGGCCCTGGTGGTGACTTGGTGGTGACCCACCTGACAGGCACTCAGCCCAGGTACGGGGCTTCCCGCCACTCCGTCGCGTGCTGCAGCCTGAGCCGTTGCGTGTGATGCATGTCCAGCTTCTCGACGTCCGCAGGGGCAACCCAGCGAAGCTCTGTCGACTCATCCGAGATAGCGAGGGTCCCGCCGACAAGTCGGGCCCGAAAGCACACGTTGAACTGTCGGCGTACCTCCCCATCGGTGTACGCGATGACATGCCGGGGGTCGGTGTACGTGCCGACGAGACCCGTGATCTCCACGTCTAGGCCGGTCTCTTCCTTCACCTCCCGGACGGCCGTCCCCGGTAGGGAGTCCGTCATCTCTATGCCACCACCCGGCAGAGCCCACAGACCAGAGTCAGAGCGCCGCTGTAGCAGGATGCGGCCCTGGTCATCCGTGACCACAGCAGAGACCGCCACCACGAGACTGTTCGGCTCAGGTGCATCGGGATCGTCGTAGAACTCAGTCCGTGCCATCAGGTGACCTCCTGGCCGGTTGCCCACACTGCGTCGAAGCTGCCCGCGTACCCGTCGAACATCCGGCCACCCTCCGCCCGGCGAAGGTGCCACAAGGGCCGCGTAGGCATTCACGCCCCAAACGTGGGCATCCACCAACACTTGATCATCGACCCGGTACAAGTTGTTGTAGAGCAACCTCATCGCAAAAAAGATCTCCCCGCAGTACCGGCTCACGATCTACCTACAGGCCGGACTCGGCCTGCGCATCAGCGAGACCCTCGCCTTCCCCGCCGACTGCCACCGCGACGGCTTCGCCCGCATCCGCCGACAGGTCAGTACCAAAGCGCACCGCGATGACTGCATCACCCGGTTCATCCCACTCAAGCACCGGGCCGAAGGTAGGTACCGCGACGTCCCCACCCCAGCCTTCCTCGCCGAAGAGATCGACACCCATCTGCGCGACTGGGGCACCACGGCGGTCGGCGACATCCAGGCCCTCTTCGCCCCGCGCGAACGCGGCAAGGGAATCATGCCCACCGCCAACACCTACAGCCACCATTTCCGCAAAGCCCTCAAAGACGCATGCATCACCAAGCCCGACGGCAGACCCAAGTACACCCCCCACGGCCTACGGCGCTTCTTCGCCTCCACCGCCCTCGCCCACGGCACCCCCCTCCACGAGGTCTCCGCTGGCTCGGCCACTGCTCCATCAAGACCACCGTCGACGTCTACGGACACCTCGTCCCCGCCTCCTGGGACCGCTGCCGCACGATCATGCAGAACGCCCTACGGCCGGGCACTCCGCCCAGCGGGACGCCAGGAACCCCCGGCAGCCCGCTGGACCCCGCGTGAACAGCCGGTCGCCGACCCGCCGTTCCACAGGTCGAAAGTCTGGTAGCGGCCGGGCCGAGTTCTGTTCCGACGGACCGGGACAGGCCCCATACCGACACCAGGCAGGTGCCCCAATCTGCATACGTCTGCCCGGCGAGGATCTCCTACTCGCTATCTCACACCGCGCTTCCAGGTACCGTCGGCCGGGTGCCGTCGCACAGGCTGGTACTACAGCGGGCCCAGGATCTCGGCGAAGTCCAGGGCGAGGCGTCCGACAGAGCCAGCGTTCATGGGGTCGCGGCTGAGCGCGTAGATGAACAGGGCGGCTGCGGCTAGGAAATGGAGTACCGCTGCGACCCGTTCGGTGCCGTACGACCACGGGGTTCGGGCGAGAGCCTGGAAGAGTATGCGGTACTCAAGGTAGAGGCTGACGCCCATCACGCAGACCGCGTAGACGATCTCCCACCAGACCGACGGCCCGGGATCCGCCTTGAAGACCATCTGCAGGCTGGTTCCTCCGATGAGCAGCGGAAGAGGTGCGAGGAGGAAGAGCACGTAGGTGAGGGGGGTATACCACGGCCCGACCGTGTACGTGTAACCGTAGTCGCCGCCGTCGTCCTCGTCTGCGTCATCATCGCTGGGACCTGCACCATCCTCCGGGGAATACGTCCCAGTGAAGTGGTAATGATGCTCGATGTACTGGTCACGGCCGGCTTGCGTCACGGACGCTTGGTCCGAGGCGCTCCCATACAGGAGCCATGATTCCTCGGACTCGTGAGGCTCAGGGCTCATCGCTCATCGCTCAGTGATCTGCTGGTCGCGTCCCGCCTGATAGATGCGCCCGTGGCCTGTTGCGGAGGCATGCAGGCTTATCCGGGGGCGGTCTTCGCGGGCCGCTTCGGCGCAGAGCACGTCGGACAGCTCCCGTATCGCCTCGGCTGCCCCAGGTTGAGCGAGAAGCAGGGAGAGGGCATGGCCCTGCCAGGCGGAAACCAGAGCGGACTCTGTCTGATGGTCTTCGTCACGAAGTGCGTCGGCGAGGGTGTCACGCGCGCTGTCGAAGTCTTGGACGACCGTATCGGCCGCCTCGGGGCGGAAGCGACGCCATACCGTGACAACCCCCTCGCGCGCCCGTTCCCAGCTGTCCGTGGCCATCGCGGTCACGATGGCTGTTCCGGCCGTACCGGCAATGGCGACGATCTGCGGGTCCATTCTTCCTCCTGGAGAAGGCGGCCAGACACTTCATCACAGCCAATCGCTACAGTCGCGACTATAGAGCGGTCGGCCACAACTCCGCATGAAGCAGACTCAGTTGCACCTTCAACGGCGTTCAGGCAAGTCGCAACATACCCAGATCTACGAGGCGGCCCGCGCCGGAGCTCGGCTCTGGTCTGAGGCGGTCGTATCCACCTCTCCCGAAGAAGCACATCACGGATCACTCTCACGCTCCCCCCACGTCGGCTTCGATGCGAACAGCGTGGCCACCGGGGCCGATTTGGCATCCATGCTGATGCGCAGCACGCACTGGGCCGACATCGACCCAGTGCGGCCCCGCCCAACCGACTGGGTCTACACGATCGATCGAAGTTCGCTGCGGGGGCGTTTCGATCGGCACCGATCTCTGGCCCTGCCGAACCTTGCTCCCGCCCTCGTGCTGCGTGGATCTCTCTACACTCGCTAGGTAGTCCGCAGCCACACCACCGCAGGCGCGATCCCCGACGGTCCCGACGGCCACGTGAGGCACATCCGCCACCGCGTAGCAGACGACGTTCACGCACGTACCAGGCGCGGCATTCGGGCCCAGTAGTGCGGATCGAGGGGGCACGCAACGAGCCCCCTCCGCATAAGACTGGGAGGAGGCTCCGGCGTTGCTGGTGGATCAGATAGCGGCCGGGGCCTTCTTGTACCAGTCCGTGATCACCTTGGTCAGGTGCACGACGTTCTGCTGACGCATGATCGGGGCGGAGGCGTTCGGCTCGAAGTCCGCGTTCGCGGCCGTAGTGCGCCAGATGCTGTCCTCGGTGACTGGGGCGACCATGTGCCGGTCAAGCCGCTTGAAGAACTCCTGGACGTCACCGTCCTCGGCTCCGTCCTCCCGCAGATTTCGGTAGACGCCACCCAAGACGCGGAGCATGCCCACTGAACCCAGGAGAGAAGACTCGCGCAGTTGCATGGCCTTGGTGGGGGGCGCAGGCATCTCGTTCTTCTTCTTGTCCGAGAGCGAAGGGTCGTAATTGTCCACGTCCTCTTCGGTGATCTCCGCGAGCGCGGTGAAGGCGACGGAGATGACATCCAGGAAGCCGCGGACGCTCTCGATGACTTCGTTGTCGGTGAGTGACTCGACCTTCTTGCTGACGCGGCCACCAGGACCAGCGATGACGGCCCGCGTGATATCGGCGACGTGCTTGGCGCCCATCAAGTTGCGGTTGGTCAGGGTCATCCGGTCCCGTTCGACGTCAACCTTGCCCAGGAAGAGGGGGTGCTGGACGATATCCGTGAGTGTGCGGTTGGCGATGCGTGAGGTGTCGAAGCGTGCCCGTACAGCACCGGAAATGCCCTTGGCGTTGTCCGCGACATCGACGAACATCTGTTGGCCACTGACACCGTCGGGCTCCACGTAGATGTCGATGCCGACGAACTCGTCCTTGAGCCGTTGCATTCGGGCGATCATGGCCTCGCGTTCCTGCTCCAGCTTCGCCCGCTTGGCCTCGTTGGCACGGTGGATCTCCCGGTCGATGCGGGAAACCTCGTCCGTAATGCGCTTCTTTTCCAGGTGGACCCCGAGGATGCGGTGCTGGCCGTCGATCGTGATCAGGCGACCGATGCCGCCGATGGACCACGGGACGGTGAGGTAGCCGACCGAGCCATCTTCACTGATCGGCTCGAAGCGACAGCCGCCGGTGTCTCGGATGAGGAGCGTCGGGGCCACCCAGCCGGGGTTATCGGCGAGATACTGGCCGAATCCCTTGGCATGGTTGATGTCCACCTTGCGGTTATCCGGGTCGGGCTTGGCCGGGTCAGGGATGGTGAGGATGGTTGAGAGGTCCGCGAGCGGGATGCGCGTCGTGTAAACGATCCGGCCGCCCTGGCTAGTGCGGAGCGCAAGGTAGGTGGACTCCTCACGCACCAGGGAGAGGCGCGACGAGTCGACAGTGATGGCCACAGATAGCATCCTTTTCGGCGAGCTAGGCCGCCACTCGGCCCACGCAAGCCCGAAAGCTACCCACATTGCATCCCGATCGTCAAATTAGTGCGCTAATTTCACGGCGTAGCCGATAAGTGTCCGCAGTGCCCGGCAATTGAGGTGCGCGCCGACCATCCGGCTGACTGCCACTGACCAACCGTCCGAGTGACCACTGATCTTCGTGGGTGGTGGCATTCTGCGGCCGGGAGGGGGCGGTCGGCCTCGCTGCCCGCGTGCGGCATCACGCCGTGCGACGCAGCCGCGCCGCACGGGTTTGCCCGCCCCCGCCGGTTCACTCAATGACGGGCCGCGGGTTGCTGGCAGCCAGGCCACAACGGCGGAGACCTCTACTCGCGCGTGGGGCACAACGACGAAGTGCCGTGCGTCAGTCGGCTGTTCCCGGCTCCACGACCCACTGGCAGCGCTGCCCGGTGATGCCGACGATCATGTCGTAGTCGGCGTCGTGGTGGAGGACGATTGCGCCGCTCAGTTCGGCAGTCGCGGCGACGAGCAGGTCCGGGAGGGACAGTGCGCGGTGGAAGCCGCGCTCGACAGCGGCACGCTGAATCTCCAGGGCGCGATCGAAGACCCGGTCGTCGCCATAGAGGTAGTCGAAGCCCCGGAGCCACGCCGCGACGGCGGGGGCCTCGCTCTTTCCGCGAATGCTGTATATGAGTTCGTACTCGACGGCAGGGCAGATCGCCAGCAGTCCTCGCTCGTGCAGCGGATCGAGGATTGCCGCGACCAGGGGCAGGTGCCAGCGGGCGAGGGCGGACTTGTCGACCAGGAACGGAGCGCTCACTCAGACTGCCCTCGTGCCCCGGTCGGGGTCCGTCACCTTCGTGTTCTCGACGATCTCACCGAAGTCGAGTTCACCCGACTTGACGGCGTCGATGAACTGCTGACGGAGACGGCGCTTCACGGCATCCTCCACAGCCGCACGCACGGCGGCCGCCTTGGTCTTCGTGCCGTATATCTCCTTGGCCTGCGCGACCATCTCGTCGTCCAGGTCGATCATTGTCCGGGACATCCACAACTCCTCTCAGCGAAACAAACGACACCAAACGGTAGCACTGAATGGTGTCGTTCTCGTTGGGAGTCCTGCTACTGGAGGGCGCGGCAGCGGCCGGGGGCGGCTGGTCGCTCCACCGTTCCCGGCAGCTGGATCCTGGCTGGATCTACACCGCTGCTCCGGCATTCGGCTGGCCAAAATCCGGTTCCGGTGTTCCGCTTCAACGTCGGAACCGGAAACGCCCCGGGTCCCGTGCACTGAGTGCACGGGGCCCGGGGCATTTTCGGGGGTCGGGCAGCGGGGTCACGCCCGGTCGGGTTGAGGAGAGAAGCGCTGGAAGAGGAAGAAGTAGAGGCGGATGTACTGGCCGACGAGGATGCCGTTGATGATGGTGCCCTCGCGGATGAAGTGCGGGGAGCCGAGGCAGAGCAGGCCGACGGCGGCCGAGATGAGCAGCAGGGTGCAGTCGAAGGACGTCTTGAGGTTGCCCCACTTCCAGCCGGTGCGGTGGAAGACGGTGTTGACGAACATGTCGACCGGCATGAGGACGAGGTTGGCGCGGATCATCAGGAAGAGGCCGAAGGCGAGCGTCGCGTCCGCGAGGACCAGCAGGGCGAACTTGGCGGCGTAGGCGTCCGGTGCGATCCACTGCGTCAGCTTGAGGTTCAGGTCGAGGAAGGAGGCCAGGGCGAGGGCCGGGATCAGGGAGAGGAAGTTCCTGAGCTTGAAGGCCTTCGGCATGGCCAGGTAGGTGAGGAGGAGCATGAGGAGTTCGAGGAGGAAGTTGAACGTCCCCTGGCTCATCCCGGGGAACACCAGGGTCATGGTGCGGGTGAGGCTGCTCTGCGGTGAGATGCCGATGCCGGCCCTGATGGCCAGGCTGACACCGAACGTCAGCAGGTAGATTCCGGCGGCGTAGGTGATCCACCGTCGCGTCAGGCTTCCGGTGTCGACGACTCCTGTTTCCGCTTCGTTCTGCAACACGGGCTTCTCCTGTGGCTACTGACCGGACGGGAAGCGGTCGTCAGACCATGAACCCGAAGCGGTCGAGGGAGATGAAGAGGGTCAGGAGCTTGTTGACGACCGGCTCGCCCTCGTTGTGGTGGCCGAGGTCGGCCAGGGCCGCGTCGATGTCACGGGTGGCGGTGACCAGGCCCGTGAGGTCCGTGTCGGCCATGACGCCGTAGATGGGCAGGTCCAGTTCGGCCCGGGGGCGGCCGTCCTCGGTGACCAGGCAGCCGCCGACGCGGGTGTCCAGCCGGGTGAGGTTGGCGTGCATCTCGGTGCTGTCGGAGCCGACGACGACGAAGTAGGGGTACGGCGCGGGCCAGAAGGTGGAGACCGCACCGCGGGAGATCGAGACGCCCTTGAAGAGGCCGTTGACGACGTGGCGTTCGCCGTCCTTCGCGTAGCGCTGGACGACGGAGATCCGGTTGAGGGGGGTGCCGTCCGCCTCGGGCACGACGCGTCCGTCGCGGAAGGGGACCCAGATCTCCTGGGCGAACTTGAGGTGGCCGCGGCCGTAGACGTCGAAGAGGAGGACCTTGGCGCGGCTGCCGTCGGCCGAGATCTCGATCGGGGTGAGGTCCAGCTGGGCGGGGGTGAGGTCGGTGAGGCCCGGGTGGGGCTGCTTGACCATGCCGGAGTAGTCGAGGTCGGAGGTGGTGGTGAGCAGCTTGCGGTCCTGGGCGACGAGTTGGCCGCCCTTGAAGACGTACCGGGGGTTGATGGTGGAGAGGCTGTCGGTGAGGACGATGTCGGCGTAGCGGCCGGGGGCGAGGGAGCCGAACTCGTTGTCCATGCCGAAGGACCGGGCGGCGTAGAGGGTGCCCATCTTGATGGCGTGGAGGGGGTTCATGCCCATCTCGACGGCCAGGGAGATCACCCAGTCGATGTGGCCCTTGGTCAGGACGCGGTCGACGGAGATGTTGTCCGCGCAGAGCTGGAAGTTCTCGGCGGGCCAGCGGCGCTTGACGATGGCGCGCAGCATCGTCTTGATGACCTCGGGGCTGCCGACGCCGAATTTGATCTGGGTGTTCAGGCCGTAGCGGACGCTCCGCTCGATGTCGTCCTCGTTCCAGACGTCGTGGTTGTTGTGCGCGCCGATCGCGGGCATGTAGTTGAGGAGCATGTCCGAGAGTGCGGTGACGCCCCAATGGCTGTTCACCCAGCCGCCGTTGGCACGGCCGAGGGCGGAGCGGCGGAAGTCGTCGTCGTTGCCCGTCATGTACGAGAGGTGGGCGAGCTCGCCGAGACCGATCACCGGGTCCATCTCCAGCATGGCCTCGGTCACCTCGACCGAGGTCTTCTTGCCGGGGGCGAAGGCGTAGATCCGGTACGGGAGTTTCTCGTGGTCCTTGAAGAGGGCCCGGGCCGCCTCGATCGCCTCGTCGCCGGCCGCGCTCGCGAAATCCAGGGTTTCGGCGAATATCGTCGTCGTACCGCTGGGGACGATTGCTTCGCCGAAAGCGGCGGGGTGGGCGAGTTGGGCGTCGAAGTGCAGGTGTGCGTCGATGAGTCCGGGAATCGCGTACAGGCCCTGGCCGTCGAAGACTTCGCGGGTCCGTACGATCGACTCGTCGGGATTCAGGGCGATGATGCGCTGTCCGTGGACCAGGATGGAGCCCTCGAACACCGTCTCGCTGTGGACATCCAGAATGTGCAGATTCCGCAGGAGGAGATCGGCCGTCTTTTCCCCGTGCAGGATTCCGAAGATGGTGCGGACGTGTTCGTCGTGCATCGGTACGGTGTCCGTGCCGCTGGGCCGGTTCGCCTGGTCCACCTGGGCCATGATTTCCTCGTTCCGTCGCTCGTACGGCGTCAACTGCCGTTCCGCAGAAGGCAGTCGGCCGTATGTGTTCCTGTGCGTCGAGAACATGGAATTGCAGGAGACCGTTGCTGACAAGCAGCCGTTTTCGCACGGACCGTACTCATTTTGTGCACGGTCCGATACGGTCCGGACCGGGAGGCCGTCATGCTGCACTCACGCTTGCTGCACTACATCGACGAGGTGGCCCGCTGCGGGTCCATCCGGGCGGCGGGGGCGCGGCTGCACGTCGCCCCGTCGGCCATCAACAGGCAACTCCTGCTGCTGGAGAAGGAGCTGGGCGAGGCGTTGTTCGAGCGCATGCCGCGCGGCATGCGGCTGACGCCCGCCGGTGAGGTGCTGCTGGCGCACGCGCGCCGGACCATGCAGGACTACCGCGAGGCCGTGGCCGCGATGCGCGATCTCCACGCGCTGCCGAGCGGGGAGGTGGTGATCGCCACGATGACCGGTCTGGCGAGCGGCATCGTCGCCGCCGCGACGGCGGATTTCTCCGCCCGTTATCCCGAGGTGCGGATTTCGATACGGGCGATGTCGGGGCACGACATTCTGCGGGCCGTACTGGACGGTGAGGCCGATCTCGGGCTGGGGTTCAACGTCCCTTCCTCGATGCAGCTGGAAATCTGCTGGCAGTTCGCGACCCGGCTGGGCGCCGTCCTCGCGCCGACGCATCCGCTGGCCGCCATGGAGTCCATTCCGCTGGCCCATTGTGCGGCGCACCCGCTGGTTTTCGCGGACCGGTCGATGGTGATTCACGGAATCATCGCGGACACCTTCGTCGAGGCCGGGATCAAGATCGAGCCCGCTTTCCACACCAATTCCATCGAGACGATGAAACGGCTCGCCGTGTCGGGCGACGCCATCGCCTTCCTCAGCAAATTCGACATCGCCGAGGAACGGCAGAGCGGAACGCTTGCCTTCCGGCCGGTGAGCGACCGCGCGTTCAGCAACAACATCCTCTCCCTGGTCCGCCGCGAGAAGCACGGCCACGGCCCGGCGGGGCTGCTCTTCGCCGAGGAGGTCCTGCGCACCCTGGAGTCCGTCGTGTCCCGCCCGGCCGCATGAGACCGCCGTGACCGCCCCCCGCGTCGCCCGGTGCCCCCTGCGCACCAGCCCTTTCGGACCGGTGGGAGGATGTGAGCCCCGCCACGATCACACCGGTTTAGTTGAAACTTAACCTAAAGCTGTTCTACGGTGAGGTCATCGCTTGATCCTCCGCACGTTTGGAAGGCACGACGCATGTCCCTCGTTCTTGACCCCGCCGCCCAGGACCTCCTCTTCCGCGAGGCCCGCACCGCCAACACGTTCACCGACGAGCCGGTGACCGAGGAGCAGGTCCAGGCGATCTACGACCTGGTCAAGTTCGGCCCGACCGCGTTCAACCAGTCGCCGCTGCGCATCACGCTGGTCCGCTCCGAGGAGGCCCGCGAGCGCCTCGTCAACCTGATGGCCGAGGGCAACCAGCCGAAGACCCGCACCGCTCCGCTGGTCGCGATCCTCTCCGCCGACAACGAGTTCCACGACGAGCTCCCGGCGCTGCTCCCGCACTTCCCGCAGGCCAAGGACCTCTTCTTCTCGGAGCGCCCGGTCCGCGAGCAGGCCGCGCTGGTCAACGCCACCCTCCAGGCCGGTTACTTCATCGTCGGCGTCCGCGCCGCCGGTCTGGCCGCCGGTCCGATGACGGGCTTCGACTTCGCTGCCGTCCAGAAGGAGTTCCTGGACGACGACCACACCCCGCTGATGGTCATCAACATCGGCAAGCCGGGCGAGGACGCCTGGTTCCCGCGCTCCCCGCGTCTGGCGCTGGACGAGGTCATCACGACCGTCTGAGCCAAAAGGGCAGGAAGAAGGGGCCGTCGCACCGGGCAGGTGCGACGGCCCCTTCCGCATGCACGGGGGAATTCCGCATGCACGCGGGAAGCTACTTCGCCGAGGGCTGGTCCGACGGCTCCGCCGCCTTCGGCTTCAGGGCCTTCGCCATCTCCGTCAGCCGCTCGTCCTTCGCCGTACCGAGGACGACCGTCGTCGCGCCCTTGTCGGTGCGCACCAGGGCGTCGTACTTCTCGCCCTTCCAGACCTGCCAGTCCGCGCCGCCGACCGCCTGCGTCGTACCCGTGTTCTTCGCCTGGAGGGTGACCTCGGGCACGTACTTCGCCGGGTCCTTCGTCGACTGCTCGACCGCCACGTACTCCTTCTCGGGGTCGAGGAAGCCCAGGTGCCAGGCCTTGCCCTCGTTCCCGCGGTACGTCACCGAGGTCGCGCGCCACTCCTTCGGCAGGCCCTGCGGGGCCAGCACCGGGTAGGGGGCGGACCGCTGGGCCGTGCTGAGCTCGACCCGGTAGTCGACCGGCTTGATCGGGTCGGCGTCCTCGTCGTGCGGGATGACGGTGTAGACGAGGGCGACCACGGCCCCGATGACCACCATCGAGAGCACCATGTCCCGGATCTTCTGATTGCCACGCTTCGCTGCCACGCCCTCCATGGTCCCTCATGGGGTTCACGGGCTCGGTCGCGACCCCGGCGCCGCGGGGACGTAACCGATATGCCGCTCATACGTGCACCCCCTCTGCTCATTTTGTCGATGTACGGATAGAGTCGCACTACCGCCACCGCACCCGTGCAGCCACACAGGCAGAACAGAAAGGGTTGCTCACCGATGACCGAGCACCAGCTCCCGTCGCAGCTCGAAGTCCCCGCCGAGGCTCCCGACCGCAACCTCGCCCTTGAGCTCGTACGCGTCACGGAGGCCGCCGCGATGGCCGCCGGCCGCTGGGTGGGCCGCGGCGACAAGAACGGTGCGGACGGCGCGGCGGTCAACGCCATGCGCACCCTCGTGTCGACCGTGTCGATGAACGGCGTCGTCGTCATCGGCGAGGGCGAGAAGGACGAAGCCCCGATGCTCTACAACGGGGAGCACATCGGCGACGGCACCGGCGCCGAGGTCGACATCGCGGTCGACCCGATCGACGGCACCACGCTCAACGCCAAGGGCATGCCCAACGCCATCGCCGTACTGGCCGCCGCCGACCGGGGGACGATGTTCGACCCGTCGGCCGTCTTCTACATGGACAAGCTGGTCACCGGCCCGGAGGCGGCCGACTTCGTCGACATCAACGCCCCCGTCGCGGTGAACATCCGCCGCGTCGCCAAGGCCAAGAACTCCACGCCCGAGGACGTCACCGTGATGATCCTGGACCGTCCCCGCCACGAGGGGATAGTCAAGGAGATCCGGGAGACCGGCGCCCGCATCCGGTTCATCTCCGACGGCGACGTCGCCGGTTCGGTCATGGCGGTGCGCGAGGGCACCGGCGTCGACCTCCTGATGGGCATCGGCGGCACCCCCGAGGGCATCATCAGCGCCTGCGCGATCAAGTGCCTGGGCGGCACGATCCAGGGCAAGCTGTGGCCCAAGGACGACGCCGAGCGCCAGCGCGCCATCGACGCCGGTCACGACCTGGACCGCGTCCTGCACACGAACGACCTGGTCAGCGGCGAGAACGTGTTCTTCGTCGCCACCGGCATCACCGACGGCGAGCTGCTCCGCGGTGTCCGCTACCGCTCGGCGACCGCGACCACGCAGTCGCTCGTGATGCGCTCCAAGTCGGGCACGATCCGCCAGATCGACTCGACCCACCGCCTGTCGAAGCTGCGCGCGTACAGCGCGATCGACTTCGACCGCGCGAAGTAGCTCCTCGTACGACGCATACGTCGAAACCGTACGTCGAAGGGGCGGCCACCTGCTGAGAGGTGGCCGCCCCTTCGACGTACGGATCAACCCGCGATGCGGTGGTCCCCCGCCCCCGGCGCGGACTTCAGCTCCATCTCGCGGCGGCGGCGCCTGGCCAGCACCACCCGGCGCTCGGCGGCGGTCAGGCCGCCCCAGACGCCGTACGGCTCGGGCTGGAGGAGGGCGTGCTCGCGGCACGCGATCATCACCGGACAGCGGGCGCAGACCCGCTTCGCGGCCTCCTCGCGGGCCAGCCTGGATGCGGTCGGCTCCTTCGACGGGGCGAAGAACAGCCCGGCTTCGTCCCGGCGGCACACCGCCTCCGTGTGCCAGGGGCCGGCCTGGTCCCGCTGATCACGGACCGGTGCCGGAACACGTTGTGCGGGCACGGACGCGACCTGCAAGGACTGATGCGGCGGTTGCAGCACGGTCTACTCCTGACGACGGCTTCGCGAGCGAGCGACGATGCGCAGTCCCTACCCGCTGTGCCGACGCCTATGCACAGGGTTTCGAACCATGTCCAGTACGCGTCACCCCGGCGTGTCGGCGGCCGGGGCGCCGGGAGGTCAGCTCCCGAGGTGTTTGCGCAGGCGATCGTGCAGGTCGGCGATGAGCTTGCCGCGCTTGGGCTTCGCCTCGATGTTGCCGAGCACCGCCATGCCGTTGATGACGACCACCGGGGCCTCGGGGTCGGTGGCCTCCAGGGTGCGGATCTCGAAGTTGCCGAGGATGCCGTTCCCGTTGCCGCGCAGGGTGATGTTCTCCGGGACGGTGATCTCGACGTTGCCGAAGACGGAGGTCGCGTTGATGGTGGTGAGGCGCTGCGAGAAGAGGGCCTCGGTCAGGTCGATCTCGATGTTGCCGAACAGTGCGAAGGCGTTCGTCCGGGCGCCGATGCGCCAGCGGCCCTTGCGGGTGGTGCTGCTGAGGACGGCCACCAGGCTCTCGGTGGGCTCGGCCGTCTGACTCGCGTCGTACGCGTACGGAGCGGCCTGGGGCGCCGACGCGGGAGCCGCAGCACCGCCGGGCACGGGCAAGTCCCGTACCAGGGGCTCCAGTTCGGCCACGGTCTTGGCGCGGTAGACGGCGTCGATCCGCTCGCCGTGCTCCTCGGCGTCGAGCCGCCCCTCGGCCAGCGCCTCGCGCAGGATGTCCGCGACGCGGTCGCGGTCGGCGTCGGAGGCGCGCAGGGCGGGGGCCGCGTCCGCGGGCTCCGCGTACGGGAGGGGCTGCTGGGGCTTCTTCTCGAGGTCCACCAGAACACCGTACCGAAACGCGATAGATCGCGACAGGGGGCGGAGCGCGCTCTCCGGACCGCTTCAGGTGAGGCGGACCTCACCCGCGGGGCGGGACGGCCGCGTCATACGCTGAGAGGTGCGCTGCCAATGGAGGCATGCGTCGCCGTCTGCCTGCCTAGTGAGGAATGGCCGAAATGCCAGATTTTGCGTACTCCGATCTGCTGCCACTGGGAGAGGACACCACGCCCTACCGGCTGGTGACCGCCGAGGGTGTCTCCACCTTCGAGGCCGACGGGCGTACGTTCCTGACGGTGGAGCCCGAGGCGCTGCGCACGCTGGCCGCCGAGGCCATGCACGACATCTCGCACTACCTGCGCCCCGCGCACCTCGCGCAGCTGCGCCGCATCATCGACGACCCGGAGGCTTCGGGGAACGACAAGTTCGTCGCCCTGGACCTGCTGAAGAACGCGAACATCGCGGCGGCGGGCGTGCTGCCGATGTGCCAGGACACGGGCACGGCGATCGTCATGGGCAAGCGCGGGCAGAACGTGCTCACGGAGGGCGAGGACGAGAAGGCCCTCTCCCACGGCATCTTCGACGCGTACACCAAGCTGAACCTGCGCTACTCGCAGATGGCCCCGCTGAACATGTGGGAGGAGAAGAACACCGGCTCCAACCTCCCCGCCCAGATCGAGCTGTACGCGACCGACGGCGGTGCGTACAAGTTCCTCTTCATGGCGAAGGGCGGCGGCTCCGCCAACAAGTCCTTCCTCTTCCAGGAGACGAAGGCGGTCCTCAACGAGGCCTCCATGATGAAGTTCCTGGAGGAGAAGATCCGCTCGCTGGGGACGGCCGCCTGTCCGCCGTACCACCTGGCGATCGTGGTCGGCGGTACGTCGGCGGAGTTCGCGCTGAAGACGGCGAAGTACGCCTCCGCGCACTACCTGGACGAGCTGCCGTCCGAGGGCTCGCCGACCGGGCACGGCTTCCGGGACCAGGAGCTGGAGCAGAAGGTCTTCGAGCTGACGCAGAAGATCGGGATCGGGGCGCAGTTCGGCGGCAAGTACTTCTGCCACGACGTGCGGGTGGTGCGGCTGCCGCGGCACGGGGCGTCGCTGCCGGTGGCCATCGCGGTGTCCTGCTCGGCGGACCGGCAGGCCACTGCCAAGATCACCGCCGAGGGCGTGTTCCTGGAGGAGCTGGAGAAGGACCCGGCGCGGTTCCTGCCGGACACGACGGACGAGCACCTCTCGTCGTCCGACGAGGACGTTGTACGGATCGACCTCAACCGGCCCATGGACGAGGTCCTGGCCGAGCTGACGAAGTACCCCGTGAAGACCCGGCTCTCGCTGACCGGACCGCTGGTCGTCGCCCGTGACATCGCACACGCGAAGATCAAGGAGCGGCTGGACGCGGGTGAGGAGATGCCGCAGTACCTCAAGGACCACCCGGTGTACTACGCCGGTCCGGCGAAGACGCCCGAGGGGTACGCCTCGGGGTCGTTCGGCCCGACCACGGCCGGGCGGATGGACTCGTACGTCGAGCAGTTCCAGGCGGCGGGCGGGTCGAAGGTGATGCTGGCGAAGGGGAACCGGTCCCAGCAGGTCACGGACGCGTGCGCCGCGCACGGGGGGTTCTACCTCGGGTCGATCGGCGGGCCTGCGGCCCGGCTGGCGCAGGACTGCATCAAGAAGGTCGAGGTCGTCGAGTACGAGGAGCTCGGCATGGAGGCGGTCTGGAAGATCGAGGTCGAGGACTTCCCGGCGTTTGTCGTGGTCGACGACAAGGGCAACGACTTCTTCACGGCGCCGGCGGGGGCTCCGCTGGTCACGAGCATTCCGGTGCGGGGGCCGGGGATGGTCTGAGGGGGTTCCCTCTGGGGGGCGGGGGTTGGCTGAGGGGGTTCCCTCCCCGGGGGGCGGGGGTTGGCCTGAAGGGTTTCCCTTCGGGGGGATGGCCTGAGGGGGTTCCCCTCGGGGGGGGGCGGGAATGGCCTGAGGGATTCCCTCCGGGGGGCGGGGTTGGCCTGAGGGGTTCCCTCGATGACGGACCGTCGTCTCCGCTGCGGGCACCGGAAGCAGCGCAGCCTGCACTCGCCCGGCCTCCATGGGCTCCGGGCCCCTTCCTCCTAGCTCCCTTGGGCGGCGGGGCCGCCTTCCCCCCGCTTCCCCAGCCCCCTTGGGCGGCGGGGCGCCCTCCCCCTCTTCCCCCTAGCCCCCTTGGGCGGCGGGGCCGCCCCCCGGGGGCGGAACGGGCGGGCAAGGGGGCGGCCCCTCCCGCTCCCGGCCCACCCGGGTACCGCCCCATGGCCCAGCCCCGACACCGGACGCGCGTCCAAAGGGGCCCCGGCCCGCCCCCGTACCGGACACGTCAGCCCCGCCCGGCTCGGGCAGGAGAGGCCCCGGACCCGCCCCTTTCCCTAAAGCGCTCGCCGCGCGGCTGCACACGGTTCCCGTGCGGGAGCGTCGTGGCTGGTCGCGCAGTTCCCCGCGCCCCTGACGGGGCGCGGATGAGCAGCCCGGCACGAAGAGTGGACGCGCCCGCGCGGCGGAGCCGCAGATCGGTACAGTCCCGCGCCCCTAAAGGGGCGCCCCGCGCAGGGGGTTAGGGGTGGGTCATGCTCAGGACGTCCAGGGCCGCGTCCAGTTGGGGCTCCGTCAGGTCGCCCCGTTCGACGTAGCCGCCCTCGATCACGACCTCGCGGATCGTCTTGCGTTCGGCGATGGCCTTCTTGGCGACCTTCGCGGCCTCCTCGTAGCCGATGTACTTGTTGAGGGGGGTGACCACGGAGGGGGAGGACTCCGCGTATTCCAGGGCGCGTTCCACGTTCGCCGTGATGCCGTCGACCGTGCGGTCGGCGAGGAGGCGGGTGGCGGTGGAGAGCAGGCGGATGGATTCGAGGAGGTTCTTGGCGATGACCGGGAGCATGACGTTGAGCTCGAAGTTGCCTGCCGCGCCCGCGACGGCGACGGTGGTGTCGTTGCCCGTGACTTGGGCCGCGACCATCAGCACCGCCTCCGGGATCACCGGATTGACCTTGCCCGGCATGATCGAGGAGCCCGGCTGGAGGTCGGGGAGGTTGATTTCGGCCAGGCCCGTGCGGGGGCCGCTCGACATCCAGCGGAGGTCGTTGGCGATCTTCGTGAGGGAGACGGCGATCGTGCGGAGCTGGCCGGAGGTCTCCACCAGGCCGTCGCGGGCACCCTGCGCCTCGAAGTGGTCGCGGGCCTCGGTGAGCGGGAGGCCGGTCGTGCGGGCGACCTCGGCGATGACGGCGGCGGAGAAGCCGGGCGGGGTGTTGATGCCGGTGCCGACAGCGGTGCCGCCGAGGGGGAGTTCGGCCAGGCGGGGCAGGGAGGCGCGGAGGCGTTCGATGCCGTAACGGATCTGGGCCGCATAGCCGCCGAACTCCTGGCCCAGCGTGACCGGCGTCGCGTCCATGAGGTGGGTGCGGCCGGACTTGACCACGTCGGCGAAGGCCTCTGACTTGCGGGTGAGGGACTGCGCCAGGTGGTCCAGGGCGGGGACGAGGTCGTGGGTGACGGCCGCGGTCGCCGCGATGTGGATGGAGGACGGGAAGACGTCGTTGGAGGACTGGGAGGCGTTGACGTGGTCGTTGGGGTGGACCGGGGTGTCCGCCAGCCGTTCGGTGGCCAGGGTCGCGACGACCTCGTTCATGTTCATGTTGGAGGACGTGCCGGAGCCGGTCTGGAAGACGTCCACCGGGAAGTGCTCGTCCCAGTCGCCCCGGGCCACCTCGTCCGCGGCGTGGGCGATCGCCTCCGCGATGTCCTTGTCCAGCACGCCCAGTTCGGCGTTGACCTTCGCGGCGGCCGCCTTGATGCGGGCCAGGGCCTCGATGTGGGCGCGCTCCAGGTGCTGCCCGGAGATCGGGAAGTTCTCCACGGCCCGTTGGGTCTGGGCACGCCACTTGGCGTGGGAGGGGACCCTCACCTCTCCCATTGAGTCGTGTTCGGTCCGGTAGCCCTCGGGGGCGTCGTTCTCGGTCATCGTCACTACCTCCTGTGGAAGGTGAGCAGTTGTCTGGTTCTGGCTATTCCCAAGTCCGCTACCGGCCAGTAAATACCTCGGGTAACAACCAACCGGGGAGGCGCAATGACGCGCACCAGGCACAGATCCCGCAGGACCTTTCGCAGCAGTTGTCGCAGCACCCTCGCCGTGGCCGCCGCCCTCGCGGCGGCCGTCGGCGGCATGACCGCGACGGCCTCGGCAGCAGTCCCCGACGCCCCGGCGAAGGCCGCGGCCACCCCCCTGCCGCCCGAGCTGGAGGCCATCCGCGCCGCCGAGGCGACCAAGCTGTACGGGTCGCCCGAGGAACGGCCCGTGGCCCAGCGCAAGACCGGGCTCATCTCGCTCGGGGACAGCGAGATATCCGGGGAGGGCACGGGGACGTACGAGGCTCCGACCAACGGGCCGACGAACTGGTGCCACCGGTCGCCGGATGCCGCGATCCACAAGACCTCCATCGGCGCGGACGTGACGTACAACGTCTCCTGCTCCGGCGGCTACACCGGAAACATCCGGATCGGCGGCAGCAAGCAGTACGCCGACGAGCTGGTGCAGAGCGACAGCCTCGCGATCAAGGCGCGGAACACGAAGATCAAGATGGTGGTACTGGTCGCCGGGGCCAATGACGACCTCCAGTTCGGGCCGGTGATGACGGACTGCGTGACGCGCTATCTCACGCTCCAGGGCCCGTGCGAGTCGAAGTACGCCGGCGGGTGGCAGGCCCGGGTGGACGCTCTGGTGCCGAAGGTCGAGCAGACGATCCGCGACCTGCGGACGACGATGACGGGAGCCGGGTACGCCGACTCCGACTACAAGCTCGTGGTGATGGGGTACCCGAGCCCGATAGGGCCCGACTTCAAGGACAACCCGAACTTCCCCGGCAAGCTCGCCTGCGGCGGTCTCGGCTACGACTCCGACACCGCCTGGGGGCGCAACGTCGCCGTGCCCGCCTTCGAGCGCGGGATGCGGAAGGCGGCGGCCTCCACCGGGGCCACGTACCTCGACAACTCGCGGCTCTTCCACGGTCACGAGGTCTGCTCGGAGGACACCTGGGCGCGCGGTCTGTACATCGACCTGAGCAAGCCTGGCCCGCCCGACGAGAACTCCGTCCGGCAGTCCTTCCACCCCAACATCCAGGGCCACCGCGCCTTCGCCTCCTGCCTGACCCAGATCTACAACTCCGGCCTGAGGGAGGCCGGTTGCGCCGATCCGGCCTCCACCGGCACGCCCGTCCTGACGCCGGTCGCCTGGGACGACGTATACAGGCCGCTCAGGAACGGCGCGACGGGGACCTGCGTGGACGCCCCGGGGTCCGTGACCCGCAACGGGACCGCCGTCGGCGGCTGGGACTGCCACGGGGGCCGCAATCAGGGCTGGTGGTACGACACCGCGCAGAAGTCGGTCCGCACCGAGCTGAGCCACGACCGGTGCCTGGACGTGCCGGGCGCGAAGTACGAGGCGGGGGCCGCTCTCGTGCTGTGGAACTGCTCCGGGGCGGCCAATCAGCAGTTCGTACGGCAGGCGGGCACCCTGCGTCCGGCCGCCGCGAGCGGGCTGTGCGTCACCCTGTCGGCGGCCAGGGACCCGCTGAAGCTGCGGGCCTGCGACGGCTCGGCGAGCCAGCAGTTCGCGTAACCCTTACGTTCGGAGCATGATCACAGCACTCTCCGTCACCGTCGCGGCACTCGCCGCGACCCTGGCTCCGGCGTCCTCCCCGGCCCCCACGGGGGAGGACGCCGATGCCGTACGCACCTACTGGACCGCCGAGCGGATGCGCGAGGCGGTCGCCGCGACCGACGCGCGGGACACCCAGGGACGCCGCGACCGGGCCTTCGACGACGGGCCGCCCGCCGGGGTCCCCTGGCGGGGCAGCGCCGACAGCGTCTCGCACATCGGGCGGCTCTTCATGGTGCTGCCCGGCGGGCAGAAGGCCACCTGCACCGCCGCCGTCGTCACCGCCGCCAACCGCGACGTCGTCGCCACCGCCGGGCACTGCGTCCACCTGGAGGCGGCGGGCGGGGCGATGAAGTCGCTGCTCTTCGTCCCCGGGTACGACAACGGGAACGCCCCGTACGGCAGCTATCCGGCCCGCTCGGTGGCCGTCGCCCCCGCCTGGACCGAGCGGGAGGACCACACCGCCGACTTCGCCTTCGTCGCCCTGGACACCGACGACCGGGGGCGGCACGTCCAGGACGTGGTGGGCTCCGCACGGGCCGTGTTCACCGCGCGGCCCGGCGGGACGCGCACCGCGCTCGGCTACCCGTTCCTGCCGCCGTACGACGGCAAGGCGCTCCAGTACTGTGCGGGCAACGCGACCCCGGTCAAGGACGACCGCCTGGCGGGGGGCTCCCAGCTCAAGCCCTGCCGGATGACCAACGGTGCCAGCGGCGGGCCCTGGTACGCCCCGCTGCCCGACGGCGAGGACGTCCAGGTCGCGGTCACCAGCGCCCGCCCCCGGGGCGAGAAGTTCAAGGACGTGGCCTGGGGGGCGGTGTTCAACAAGACCGCGAAGGCCCTCTTCACGTCCCAGGAAGCACTGACCAAGAAGTAACCACCCACTAAAAAGTGGGTACTTGAGCACCCCTCTCGCCGGGTGGAGGCTGGAGCCGTCCCGAACCGCTCCCCCTACCCGGCCAGAGAGGTGTCCTCCCCTTCCTGAAGCATCTGTATCCGCCGGCGCCCCCACGCCCCCAACGGGGCCAGTGCGTCATGCAGTTCGCGGCCCAGCTCCGTCAGTGAATACTCGACGCGGGGCACCGCCGCGTCCTCGTACACCTCGCGGTGCACGACCAAGTCGGCCTCCAGTTCGCGCAGTTGCTGCGCGAGGACCTTCTCGCTGATCCCGGGCAGCTCCCGCCTCGTCGCCCCGAAGCGGCGCGGGCGCTCGTGCAGCGCCCACAGGATCAGCACCTTCCACTTGCCGTCGATGACGTCGACGGCCGCGTCGAGCCCGCACTGGTACGGCACGTTCCTCAACTCAGCACACCCGCCCCTCGTTTCCGCATGCCTTCATCACGCCTGGAGCCCATCATGACCTCCCCCACTGACAACACCGCTTCCGCGCCGAAACTGCCCGTGACCGTCCTCGGCCTCGGCCCCATGGGCCAGGCCCTGGCCCGGACCTTCCTCGCGGCGGGCCACCCCACCACCGTGTGGAACCGCACCGCCTCCCGCGCCGATTCCCTGGTCGCCGAAGGAGCCGTCCTCGCCCCCTCCCCCGCCGACGCCGCACAGGCCTCCGACCTGGTCGTCGTCTGCGTCCTCAACTACGACGCCGCCCTCGACGTCCTCGGGCAGGCCCAGGACGCCCTCAAGGGCCGCACCGTCGTCAACCTCACCGCCGACACCCCCGGCCGCGCCCGCGAGGCCGCCGCCTGGGCGGAGCAGCACGGCATCACGTACCTCGACGGTTCGATCCTCTCCCCCAACACCACCATCGGCACCCCGCACGCCGTCTTCCTGCACAGCGGCCCCCAGGAGGCGTACGAGACCCACCGCACCACCCTCGCCTCCCTCGCGGGAACGGCCACTTACCTCGGCGAGGACCCCGCCCGCTCCGCCTCCTACGAGGTCGCCCTCCTCGACCTGTGGTGGACCTCCGTCAGCGGACTGGTGCACAGCATCGCGCTGGCCCGCTCCCAGGGCGTCTCCGCCACCGACCTGGCCCCCTTCGCCAAGAACATCGGCAACCTGCTGACCAGCGTCGTCGACGAGTTCGCCGCCGAGGCCGACGCGGGCGTCCACCCCGGCACGGACTCCGACCTGAACTCGGCCGCCACCGCCCTCGCCCACGTCGCCCACGCCTCCGAGGAGGCCGGTCTCGACGCCTCGGTGCTGCGCGCCGCCCAGGCCGTCGCCGACCGCGCGATCGCGGCGGGTCACGGCCACGAGAACACCCTCGGGATGCTCGCCACCATCGCGGCGGGCGCGAAGTAGCAGCAGGAGGGGGCGCCCGGCACGGATGCCGGGCGCCCCCTTCCACGTAACGTCAGCCCGCGAAGACCATCACCGTGAACGCGAAGAACAGCCCCACCAGCACCGGCCAGTACAGCAGCGTCGCCAGCATGTTGTCCCGCCATTCCAGCAGGCGGCGGTTGGTGTCGGTGCCGAGCAGGATGGCGTTGGCGAAGATCCCCGTGATGACGATGTACTGCGAGATCGCCAGGTATTCGAGGTACGTCAGCGAGGTGTCCCCCGCGATCTCCCGGATCTGCTGCTGGTCGACGACGACCACCAGCAGCAGCGTCACCGCGAACGAGATCGCCGTCCACGCGGAGAAGCCGAAGCGCGGGTTCTTGCCGTCGTCCTTCGTGAACACGAACAGCGCCAGGAACATCACCGCGGAGATGAAGAACGACTGGATCAGCCGCCCCACCATCGGCCCGGCCCACTGCCGCTCCATGCCGACGTTGAAGTACAGCTCGGGCGCGGACTTGAACGGTTTGTCCCAGTCGGTGAGGCCCTGGGTCATCGTGTAGTCGTGCATCCCGAAGCTCCAGCCCGTGTAGTACGGGGTCCAGCCGGAGGTCACGGTGTCCTGGTCGAGGCCGATGCGGCCGTACTCCCAGGGCGGGTAGGCGGCGAAGTCGGGGACCAGGACGTCGTTGGTGAAGGTGGCCTTCGACCACATCCGCAGCCAGACGTTCTGCTTGTCCAGCGGGTAGTGCTTGTAGTTGAAGTCCTGGCGCAGGGTCACCTTGAAGTGCCAGCCCTTGAGGCGGCGGCCGTCCGTGCTCTTGGTGTCGTACGCCTCCTGGACCTCGTCGTACCCGTCGGTGGCCTCGGGGAAGACGACGCCCATGCTGGATTCGGGGATGTCCTTGCCGTACCGCTGCCACACGTAGCCGCTGACCTCGACCTCCTCCGGCGAGGTGAACTTCGAGCTCTGGACGAAGACGCCGGTGGGGATCTGCCGCAGCGGCACCCCGGGGAGGGTCTTCGTCAGGAAGTCGCTCGCGTCGCGCCGGGTGAGCAGCGGGGTGCCGACGATCGTGTCCGTGATCCGGTCGTGGGCCACGACGTGCCAGGTCACGCCGATGCCGGTGGCGAAGACGAGGGTGGCCGCCGTCGCCATGAGGGCGCAGCGGCGGACGGTCAGCAGGTACGGCTTGAACACCGCGGCGGCGGTGAAGAGCGCGGTGGCGCAGCAGGCCAGGAGCAGCGGCGCCCAGCCGGCCCGCTCGGTGTGGCCGGGGTGGGGCCGGTCGCGGTGCAGGTAGAGGTACGCGAAGAAGGCCGTGGCCAGGAGCGACAGTCCGAGCAGGGCGTACGTCGTCCGGGCGGCGGTGCGGGCCCAGCGGGGGGCGGACGTCGCCATGCGGTCAGCCCGGGATCAGGGCGAGGAGGTTGTCCAGCTTGTGGTCGACGACGGGCCCCCGGCCGCCTGGGGCGTGGGGCTCGGTGGTGTCGGCGTGGGCGTACGCCGCCGGGGCGAGGGCCAGGGCGAAGGCCCCGGCGAGGAGGGCGGCGGCGAGGAGGGGGAGGCGTGAGGTCATCCGCCCACACTGGGACCCCGGGGGGCGCGGGGTGGTGAGGCGGCGCGGGGGGTGCCCCCGAATGCCGTAGGGAGCGGCGTGCGGAAGGGAGGAGGGGGCGGGAGGGGGGTGCTTCTAACATTTGGTCATGACAGAGCAGATGACCAGTGAGACCGGCGGGAGCCGGGAGGACAGATGGGCCCCCGGGGAGCACATCCTGTGGCGGTACCGGGACAACGCCTCGGAGAGCTTCCACATCTGCCGGCCCGTCACCGTCGTCCAGGACACGCCCGAGCTGCTCGCCGTGTGGATGGCGCCCGGGACGCGGTGCGTCAAGCCCGTTCTGGCGGACGGCACTTCGGTGCACCAGGAGCCCCTCGCCACCCGGTACACGAAGCCACGGACGACGACCACCTCGCGGTGGTTCGGCACGGGGGTGCTGAAGCTGGCCCGCCCCGGCGACCCCTGGTCGGTGTGGCTGTTCTGGGAGCGCGGCTGGCGGTTCAAGAACTGGTACGTGAATCTGGAGGAGCCCAGGGCCCGTTGGGAGCACGGCGTGGACTCCCGGGACCACTTCCTGGACATCGCGGTGGCCCCCGACCGGCACTGGCAGTGGCTGGACGAGGACGAGTTCGCCGAGGCCCGCCGGGTCGGCCTGCTGGACGAGGAGCAGGCCGGGCGGGTCCGCGCGGCCGGTCTCGCGGCGGTCCGGGAGGTCGAGTCGTGGGCCACCCCGTTCGCCGACGGGTGGGAGAACTGGCGTCCGGACCCGCGCTGGGGCGTACCGGAGCTGCCGGATGACTGGGACCGCACCCCGGCGCACATGACGACGTGAGACTCTTGATGCGCCCCCTGGGTCCAAACGTAGGATCGTCCTCCGGAAGGCTGCGCACCCCGTGATCACACAGAGCAGAATGCGGTAACTACCGGGCGCGGAGCTGGACCTGACCGTATGTCACCACAGGGGGGTGGATCTGTGAAGAGTCGCGCGAAGACGTCGGGCACGATGTCGGGGATGACGTCGAATACGCACGCGGGTGCGGACGATTCTGTAACGTTCGCAGGCCACCGTTCTGTCGACGCCGCCCGCAGAGCGGGTATATCGCACCAAGCGATTGCATCGCACAAGCTCCCCGGACGGACGGAACCCCACGCGTGACGGAGCAGCAGTCCACCTCGCACGAAGGCCGGCGGCCCCTGGCCGCCGGGCAGCACGAACGCACCCGGCCGCGGCAGGAGCCGGACGACCCCGGGCCGCGCCCGCAGGCCCAGTCCCAGGCTCCGTCGCAGGCCCAGCCGCAGGTCCCGGAGCAGCCGCAGACGCAGACGGCGGTGCCCCCGCCGGGCGGGCCCGTCGTGCCGCCCCCGGGCGGACCGACCGTGCCGCCGCCCGCCGGGCCGCCGGGCGGTGGTCCCGGGGGCCCGCCCGCCCGTACCGAGGGCGACCGGCTGCGGTTCGTCGGCGCGGCGACCCGGCGGATCGCGCGCGGCATCGACCTGGACGAGATCGTGCTCGGCCTGTGCCGGGCCACCGTGCCAACGTTTTCCGACGCGATCCTGGTCTATCTGCGCGACCCGCTGCCGGTCGGCGACGAGCGGCCCGCCGTGCCGTTCGTGCTGCGGCTGCGGCGCACCGACCGGCTGCGGACCACCGCCGAGGGCCCGGCCGGTGAGGAGCTGGACGCGGTGGTCGGCGACGGCTCCCCGGCGAAGCAGCTGTGCGAGGTGGAGTCCGGGGGCGCGCTGGCGGAGGTGCTGCGCGGGGTGCGGCCGGTGTTCGGCGACGCACCGTCCGCGCGGGTCGCCCTGCCGGACCTGCTGGGCGCGGACTGCGGGCTGCCCGACGGGCGGCGGGCGATACTCGCCCCGCTCCGGGGCCGCCGCCGGGTGATCGGTGCGGCCGTCTTCCTGCGCAGGCCCGAGCGCGGCGCGTTCGAGGCCAATGACCTGCTGGTCGCCGCCCAGTTGGCGACGCACACCGCCCTCGGGATCGACAAGGCCGTGCTGTACGGGCGTGAGGCGTACATCGCCGACGAGCTCCAGCGCACCATGCTCCCCGACTCGCTCCCCCGCCCCACCGGCGTGAAGCTGGCCTCCCGCTACCTGCCGGCCGCCGAGACGGCCCGGGTCGGCGGCGACTGGTACGACGCGATCCCGCTGCCCGGCTCCCGGGTGGCGCTGGTGGTCGGCGACGTCATGGGCCACTCCATGACCTCGGCGGCGATCATGGGCCAGTTCCGCACGACCGCGCAGACCCTCGCGGGCCTGGACCTGCCGCCCCAGGAGGTCCTGCACCACCTGGACGAGCAGGCCCAGCGGCTCGGCACGGACCGCATGGCGACCTGCCTGTACGCCGTGTACGACCCGGTGTCGCACCGCATCACCATCGCCAACGCGGGCCACCCGCCGCCCATCCTGCTGCACCTCGGCGGGCGGGCGGAGGTGCTGCGCGTACCGCCGGGCGCGCCCATCGGCGTCGGCGGCGTGGACTTCGAGGCCGTGGAGCTGGACGCCCCCGCCGGGGCCACCCTGCTGCTGTACACGGACGGCCTGGTGGAGTCGCGGCTGCGGGACGTGTGGACCGGCATCGAGCAGTTGAGGGAACGTCTCGCCGCCACCGCCCAGCTGACCGGCCCGGACCATCCGCCGCCGCTGGAGGCGCTCTGCGACGACGTCCTGGACATGCTCGGCCCGGGCGACCGGGACGACGACATCGCGCTGCTCGCGGCCCGCTTCGACGGGATCGCGCCGAGCGACGTCGCGTACTGGTTCCTGGAACCGGAGGAGCAGGCCCCGGGCCGGGCCCGCAGACTGGCCAGACGGGCATTGGAGCGCTGGGGTCTTCAGGAGCTATCGGAGTCGGTGGAGCTGCTGGTCAGCGAGGTCGTGACGAACGCCGTGCGGTACGCGGAGCGTCCGGTGACGCTGCGGCTGCTGCGCACCGACGTCCTGCGCTGCGAGGTCGGCGACGACTCGCCGCAGCTCCCCCGGCAGCGGCGGGCCCGGGACACCGACGAGGGCGGCCGCGGGCTGTTCCTGGTGAACCGGCTGGCCCGCAAGTGGGGGGCGACCCGGCTGAGCAGCGGAAAGGTGGTCTGGTTCGAGCTGGGGCTGCCGGGGGCCGCGAAGGAGTCGGAGAAGGAGTCCTAGGTTGGATTCGGTCCAAGTGTTGCCGACGCAGTGTCGGCGGGGTTGACTGGGGCAGTCGGACGTAGCGACCCATTTCCCACCCGTCCCCGGGAGGACGCTCGTGACCGAGGAACCCCGCACGGCGCAGGAGCAGCGCAACGCGCCGCAGACCGCCCCGTACACCACCACCAACGCCGGGATCCCGGTGGAGAGCGACGAGCACTCGCTCACCGTCGGGCCCGACGGCCCGATCCTGCTCCAGGACCACTACCTCATCGAGAAGATGGCCCAGTTCAACCGGGAGCGGGTGCCCGAGCGCGTAGTGCACGCGAAGGGGTCGGGCGCGTACGGCTTCTTCGAAGTGACCAACGACGTCAGCCAGTACACGAAGGCCGACCTCTTCCAGCCGGGCAAACGGACGGACATGCTGGCCCGGTTCTCGACGGTGGCCGGTGAGCAGGGCTCGCCCGACACCTGGCGGGACCCGCGCGGCTTCGCGCTGAAGTTCTATACCGAGCACGGCAATTACGACATGGTGGGCAACAACACCCCTGTCTTCTTCGTCCGTGACCCCATGAAGTTCCAGGACTTCATCCGCTCGCAGAAGCGCACGCCCGACAGCGGGGTGCGCGACCACGACATGCAGTGGGACTTCTGGACGCTGTCGCCGGAGTCGGCGCACCAGGTCACCTGGCTGATGGGCGACCGGGGCATCCCGAAGTCGTACCGGCACATGGACGGCTTCAGCTCGCACACGTACATGTGGGTGAACGCGGCCGGTGAGCGGTTCTGGGTGAAGTACCGCTTCAAGACCGAGCAGGGCATCGAGTTCCTCACCCAGGACGAGGCCGACTCGCTGGCGGGCACCGACGGTGACGTGCACCGCAAGGACCTGTTCGACTCGATCAAGCGGGGCGAGCACCCCACCTGGAAGATGTACGTCCAGGTGATGCCGTTCGACGAGGCGCCGGACTACCGCTTCAACCCGTTCGACCTGACGAAGGTGTGGCCGCACGCGGACTACCCCGAGATCGAGGTCGGCCGGATGACCCTGAACGAGAATCCCGAGGACTTCTTCGTCCACATCGAGCAGGCGTCCTTCGAGCCGTCGAACCTGGTGCCGGGCATCGGCCCGTCCCCCGACAAGATGCTGCTCGGCCGGCTCTTCTCGTACCCCGACACCCACCGCTACCGGATCGGCCCGAACTACGCGCAGCTGCCGCCGAACCGGCCCCGGTTCGCGGTCAACTCGTACTCCAAGGACGGCCCGATGCGGTACGAGCCGTCGCGGACCGGTGCGGTGTACGCGCCCAACTCCTACGGCGGTCCGGCGGCCGACACCGCCCGCTTCGGCGAGCCCGCGGGCTGGCAGACGTCCGGCGCGATGGTGCACCACGCGTACACCCTGCGCCGGGACGACGACGACTGGGGCCAGGCGGGCACGCTGGTGCGCGAGGTGCTGGACGACGCGGCACGGGACCGGCTGGTCTCCAACATCACCGGGCACCTGTCGGACGGGGTGAGCGGGCCGGTCCTGGAGCGGGCGTTCGCGTACTGGCGGAACGTGGACAAGGACCTGGGCGAGCGGATCGCGGCGCACTTCCGGGAGTAGGCAGGCGTACGACCGTAAGCAGCCGGGCGTACGACGCGTCAACGGCGGCGGGCCCCCCCCCCCCCGGGGGGGGGGGGGGGCGCCCCCCCCCCCCCCGCCGGGGCGCCCCCCCCCGGGGGGGGCCCCCAATGGCGGCGGCCGCCCCCGGGGGCCGTCCCCGGGGTGTGGGCCCCCGG
>NZ_JBIUXN010000005.1:0-70620 GCF_044744005.1 Streptomyces sp. NPDC087440
TCGCAAACCCATCCCGCACTCGGCACCGCCCCGCTACACTCCCCACACCCAAGCCGTTGACCAGGCAGTACATCAAAGTCCGGCTGGAGTACTAGGCCTCGGTGGCCGGTACGACCTCGTACTGGGGGCACGGGGCGGCGAAGCACTCCTTCGGGGCGGGCACGCAGACGTAACCCGGCGGAGTCTCCACGTTGAAACAGGGGTCGGCGTCGAGGGCGGGCGTCGGAAGCGGCATCGGCGCGGCGTGCGCCGAGGGTGCGGCGAGCAGCAGCGGTGCCACGAGCAGCGGCAGCGCGGCGGCGACGCGGGCGAGGGGCCGGAGGGGCAGGGCGGTACGGGAGAGAGACATGAGCCGCAGCCAAGCACCTGCGGTACCGGGCGTGGGGCAACCCGCCCGAGGATCACCCGAAGGAGGACGGAGCGGGCCGGGAGCGGTCCGGAGGGTGGCGCGCCGCCCCCCACCGGACCGCAGGGGCGGCAGCCGCGTCACGGCTCAGGCGCGGTCCGGCAGGAGGCTGTCGTGCACGGTGGTCAGGTCGGCGAGGCCGGAGATGGTCAGGACCGGCGTGAGCAGCGCGGTCGCCACCAGCGTGACGTGGTCGGCGTGCGCGAACAGCACGCTCAGGCCCGCGCTGTCCAGGTACTCGACCGCGGTCAGGTCGAGGACGAGCGGGCGGCCCGCCGTGCCGTCCAGGGCTGCGGCGAGGGCGGCGCAGTTGCTCATGTCGACCTCGCCCGTGGCCGTCAGGAGGGCGGTGCCGTCCGGGCAGTGGCCGGGAGTGAGAGTGAGCGGTGTCGTCATCAGGGAATCCTCGCGTGCATTTCGACGGTGGTGCCGGACGGGCCGGGGGTGATGGTGACCTGCTGCATCATGGCGCGCATCAGCGTCACGCCACGACCCCGGTGGGCGTTCGCCTCCGGGCGGGGCGTCTTCCAGCGGCCCGAGTCGGAGACGCTCAGACGCAGGGTGTCGACCAGCGCCTCGGCGCGGAGTCTGACCGTGTCGCCGGGGGTGTCGTGATGCCCGTGCCCGTGCTCGACGGCGTTGGCGCAGGCCTCCCCGGCGGCGACCAGGACGCCCTGGAGCATCTGCGGGGGCAGCTCGCACGCGGTGAGCCAACTGCGCAACGCCTTGCGCACCGGGGCCAGTTGGGAGGACTCGGCGGGGAAGGTCATCTCCAGCGGGGCGGGGTGGCGGTACAGCAGGAGCGCCACGTCGTCGTCGTAACCCCCGGCGGGGGCGAGACGCGACATGACCTGGGAGGCGAGGTCGTCGACTGCGGTGTCCCGGCCCTCCTGGACGGCCGCCCCGGCCTGGTGGATGCCGTCCATGAGCGGGCGGCGCCGCCGCTCGACCAGGCCGTCGGTGTACAGGAGCAGGGTGGACCGGGCGGGCATCGTGCAGTCCGCCTCGGGGCGCGGATGCCCCGGGCGCACGGCGAGCGGGGTGGAGCGGCCCGCGTCCAGGAGGTGGGTGTCGCCGTCCGGGTGGGCCAGGATGCCCGGCGGGTGCCCGGCGCTGGAGTAGGTGAGGCGGCCGGTCTCCGGGTCGAGCACACCGCAGAAGACGGTCGTGCACAGGGCGCCCGGGATTCCGGCGGCGAAGTGGTCCAGCGCCATGAGCGTACGCGAGGGATTGGCGTCCTGGAGCAGCAACGCCCGGCAGGCACTGCGGAGTTGACCCATGACGGCGGCCGCCTGGAGGCCTCGGCCCACGCAGTCGCCGACCACGATGCCGATGCGCCCGTCGGGCAGGGCGACCGTGTCGTACCAGTCGCCGCCGACCTCCAGCGGCCGGGTCGCGGGCTCGTACCGTACGGCGAAACCGTCGGGGAGCCGGGACGGGCCGAGGATGGCCCGTTGCAGCTCGATGGCCGTCTCGCGCTGCTGGTCGATCTGGTGCACCCGGGACAGGCCCTGCGCCAGCCGCCCGGCGAGCAGCGACAGCAGCAGCTCGTCCTCGCCGGTGAACTGGCGGCGGCCGCCCAGGTCGATCCACAGGGCCAGCGGCCCCTCCGGGTGCTCCAGCAGGATGCCCGCCCCGGCCCGGTCGGCGACCGGCGACAGCAGGGGGCGGTCGCACAGGTCGGTGAGGGCGCTGCGGCGGTCGGTCGTCAGGTGCTCCCAGCCCGCGACCTGCCCGGTGGCGGTGAGCGCGGGCACCTCGCCCCCGGTGAAGACCGCGGCCAGCACCTCCTCGGCCCGCCACAGGTCGCGCATCTCCCGCAGCGCGCCCGCGAGCGCGTCCGGCAGGCTCGCGGCCTGCGCCAGGCAGGTGCTCAGCGAGCCGAGCGCGCTCTCGCGCTGGATGGCGTAGTGCTCGGCGGTGACGTCGCGGAAGGTGCCGACGGTGACGCGCTTGCCCGAGTCGGGGTCCTGTGCGTGGTTGAAGGTCGCGGTGACCCACAGCCGGTGCCCGTCACGGTGGTTGACGGGGATGGTGTAGGTGCCCTTCGGCTGCCCGATCAGGGTGTCGAAGGCCTCCGCGACCTGCCGGTACGCCTCGGGATCGACGTCCAGGTCGGGCCACCACGGGTGGATCGGCTCGTACGGCAGACCCGACGGACCGTAGCCGAGGATGTCGGCGAACGCCGCGTTGATCTCGATCACCGCGCCGTCCTCGTCGCAGACGAAGAACGCCTCCTGGAGCGAGTCCACGAGCGCGGTGCGCCAGCGCGCGTGGTGGGTGCGCATCCGCGCCAGCTCCACGTTCGCCCGGACCCGCGCGAGCAGTTCGGCCGCCGCGAACGGCTTGACCAGGTAGTCGTCGGCCCCCGACTCCAGGCCCTCGATGGACGCCTCCTGGCCCGCCCGCGCGGACAGCAGGAGTACCGGCACGGCCGCCGTGCGGGGCTCGCCGCGCAGCGCCCTGACCAGGGCGAGGCCGTCCAGGCGGGGCATCATCACATCGCTGACCACCAGGTCGGGCTGGGTCTTCGTGACGGCCTGGAGGGCTTCCATGCCGTCACCCACCGCGCTCACCCGGTATCCGGCCCCGCGCAGCAGCCGCGTCAGGTAGTCGCGCATGTCGGCGTTGTCGTCGGCGACCAGCACCCGGGCGGGGGCGGGACCGTCGGCGGAGGCGGGCGCGGTGCGGGCGAGGGGGGCGCTCGCCGGCCCCTGGTCGCCGTCGTCCTCCGTCGGCAGCCAGCGCTGGGCCTCTTGCAGGTACGGGTCGGCGGCGGTGGACGGCCCGTCGGCGGCCGGGGCGGGCGCGAGGGCGTCCGCGGGCAGGTGGGCGCTGCCGAACGGCATCCGCAGGGTGAAGCAGGTGCCCGAGCCCTCGGTGCTCTCGGCGGTGATCGTGCCGCCGTGCAGTGCGACCAGCTCCCTGACCAGGGCGAGGCCGATGCCGCTGCCCTCGTTGGAGCGGGCGCGGGCGTTCTCGATGCGGTGGAAGCGCTCGAACAGCTTGGGCACCTCGGCGGCCGGGACGCCGATCCCGGTGTCGGTGACCGTGACCACCGCGTGCCCGCCCTCGGCGCGCACCCGTACCGCGATCGCACCGTCGAAGGTGAACTTCAGCGCGTTGCTGAGCAGATTGAGGACGACCTTCTCCCACAGGCCCCGGTCCAGGTGCACCGGCTCGTCCAGCGGCGGACAGTCGACGTCGAAGCGCAGCCCCGCCCGCTCCACCGCCGACCGGAACAGGCTCGACAGCTCCGCCGTGACGGCCGCCAGGTCGACCGGCGCGTACCGGGCCTGCATGCGCCCGGCCTCGATGCGGGAGAAGTCCAGCAGCGTGTTGACCAGCTTGCTCAGCCGCAGCCCGTTGCGGTGTACGGCGTCCAGCTCCTCCCGCACCTGCGGCTCGGCCTGCGCCAGCTGGCCGCGCAGCTCCTCCACCGGGCCCATGATCAGGGTCAGCGGGGTGCGGAACTCATGGCTGATGTTGGAGAAGAAGGTGGTCTTGGCCCGGTCCAGCTCGGCCAGTTCTTCGGCCCGCCGCTGCTGCGCCTGGTAGCTGCGGGCCCCGGCTATGCCCGCCGCGACGTGCCCGGCGACCAGTTCCACGAACGCCCGGTAGTCGCCGTCCAGCGGCCGGTACCGGTTCAGCGCCGCCACCAGGAAGCCGTACGGGGCGCCACCCTGCTGCAACAGCGGTGTCACCAGGGCCTGTTGGGGCGGCTGCGGCCACACTCCGGCCGGCAGACCGGTCAGCGGCGGACTGCCCAGCGCCACCACCTCCGACTCTCCCCGGGCGGGCGCGGCCACCGGCCACACCGGGTCCGGGTCGTCGGCCGGTACGACGGGCGGCGCCGCCGGATGACCGGCCCCGATGCCCGTCGCCCCGGCCAGCCGCGCCGACCCGTCCTCGGCGAAGAGGTACGTCAGCGTGAACGGGAGGTCGTGCAGGTTCCGGCCGAGCTGCCCGCCGATGAAGGCCAGCATCTCCTGCTCGGTGCGGGCCACGCTGGGGTCGGAGCCCAGGTCGCGCAGGGTGGCCATCTGGCGTTCGCCGATGACCCGCTCGGTGTCCTCGCTGACCACGCAGAGCATGCCGACGACACTGCCGTCGTCATTGCGCAGCGGGCTGTAGGAGAAGGTGTGGTACGACTCCTCCGGAAAGCCCGACCGCTCCAGGACCAGCATCAGCGCCTCGTCCCAGGTCGCCTGCCCGGTGGCCATGACCGTGTCGATCCGGGGCCCGATGTCGTCCCAGATCTCCGCCCACACCTCGCTGGCCGGGCGGCCGAGCGCCCAGGGGTACTTGCTGCCCAGGGTGTTCTTCCGGTAGGCGGCGTTGCAGAAGAAGGTCAGCTCGGGGCCCCACGCCATCCACATGGAGAACCGGGACGACAGCAGGATGCTCACCGCCGTGCGCAGACTCTGCGGCCAGGTCTCGGGCGGGCCGACCGCGGTCGCCGTCCAGTCCACCGCCGCGAGGTCGCGCCCCACCTCGTCGTCGGCCGCGAAGACGCCGGGGCCGTGACCGTCGGAGGCGTGGGGGGAGTCGGGGCGGTCCGGGGCGGGACCTTCGCTGTGCGTCACCGGGCACTCCTCTTTCTCCAACGGAGCTCGGCTTCCCCACGATAGGAGAAATTCGCACGCCGTACCGGAAGATGTGAGGATACTGCGAACACCGATCGGCGGTGCAGGGAGGTGGGGGGAGACCAGGTCGGACCGTGCGGCCCGCACATTTCTCACCGAACCGGGTAAGGGAGTCAGCGACGACGCCGCGCTCCTCGCCCCGTCCGCCCCACCCCACGTCGTGCCCGCACAGGAGAACAGGTGAAAAACTCCGCCCTGACCGTCACCCGAACCCCCCACGCCTCCGGCGCCACGGTGCTCACGGTGGCCGGGGAGCTCGACCACCACACCGCGAGCGAGCTCACGGACACCCTGCGGCACACGCCGTTCGGGCCCGCCGCCCCCGTGGTGATCGACCTCGCCGAGCTGGTCTACTGCGACTCGACCGGGATCACGGTGCTCATCCGCGCCTACAACCAGGCCAACGCGACCGGCTCACGCCTCTTCCTCACCGGCCTGCGCCCCGACCTGGCCCACGTCTTCGGCATCGTCGGCCTGGACCAGGTGTTCACGTTCCGTCCGACGGTGGAAGAGGCACTGGCGGCGCTGGCCTCATGACGGAACGCGCACGGAGTTTCGGGGCCGCGGCGGCTGCCTACGAGCGCTTCCGGCCGGGGTATCCGGCCGAGCTGTTCGAACTGGTGGCCGCTTACGCGGGGAGGCCGCCGCGTACCGCACTGGAGATCGGCGCGGGCACCGGCAAGGCCACCCGCCTGTTCGCGGGGCGCGGCGTCGCGGTCACCGCGACCGACCCCGACCCCGCCATGCTCGCCGAACTGCGCACCCACGTACCGGACGGGGTACGGACCGTCTGCGCGGCGTACGAGGACGTGCCGACGGACCAGCGGTACGACCTGGTCTACGCGGCGGCCGCGCTGCACTGGACAACCCCGGAGGGCCGCTGGGAGCGGACGGCGGCGCTGCTGGAGCCGGGCGGGGTCTTCACGTCCTTCGGCGGCCAGTTCCACCTGGCCGATCCGGCGGTGGAGGAGGCCGTACGCAGCGCGCAGGCGCCGTACCTGGACAGCGCCGACGTGCTGCCGCCGGGCGAGCACGAGCCGGAGCCGGGAGGCATGGCGTGGCCCGGCCCGGAGCTCCGGCGGGCACGGTGGTTCACGGACGTGCGGCAGCACACCGTCGAGCGCCGCCCGACGCTGGACGCGGGTGCGTACGTCGACCACCTCTCGACCGTCTCGGCCTACCTGGTGCTGCCCGCCGCCGAGCGGGCCGAGGTGTTCCGCCGGGTCCGGGCGGTGCTGCCGGGGACGGTGGGGCTGGTGGCGGACATCACCGTCCACCTGGCGCGGCGGAGCACGGACGGAAGCGGATGACCGGCTGAAGGGCCCCGGGGGCGATCGGGCGATCATGGTTGTTAGCCTCGGAGGATGACTGCCACGTTCGACGAAGCTGTCCGCGCCCGCCTGAAGGACCCTCACATCTGGTACGTCGGCACGGTGTTCGCCGACGGGGCGCCCCAAGTCAGCCCCATGTGGGTGGACTTGGAGGGTGAGAACGAGCTCTCCTTCAACACCTCCGTGGGCCGCGTCAAGGAGGAGAACCTCCGCCGCGACCCCCGCGTCTACCTCTCCCACGCCGACGCCGACAACCCCTTCGACCGCGTCCAGATCAGCGGCGAGGTCGTCCGCTTCGTGGAGGGGCAGGCGGCCCACGACCATATGGACGGGCTGGCGCGGAAGTACCTGGGCAGCGACCGCTTCGAGTGGACCATGCCGGGGGAGGAGCGCGTCGCGGTGATCGTGCGCCCGCTCAAGGTCCGCCACATCGTGGGCGTCGAGCGCTTCCGCCCCGGCGGTCCTGTTCCCGCCTAGCCCAGGGTCACCCGCGGGGGGCGACCAGCCCCGACTCGTACGCCGCGATCACCGCCTGCGCCCGGTCCCGCACGGCCAGCTTGTCGAAGATGCCGGTGATGTGGTTCTTGACCGTGGACAGGCTGAGGCCCAGGGCGCGGGAGATCTCCGTGTTGTCCAGGCCGGTGGCCATCAGCCGCCACACCTCCGCCTCCCGGGGCGTGAGCCCGTCGCGTCCCGCGCCACCGGGAGCCGGCGACGCTGCGCCGCGCGGTCCCCGTACGTACGTGGAGATCAGCCGTGTGAGCAGGCGCGGGGCGACGACCGCCTCCCCGGCGTGCACGGTGCGGATCGCGGCGGCCAGGTCCTCCGGGGAACTGTCCTTGGGCAGGAAGCCGCAGGCCCCGGCGCGCAGCGCGCCCACCACGTACGCGTCCATGTCGAAGGTGCTCAGGGCCAGCACCCGGCAGCCGGGCAGTTCGGCGGCGAGCCGCGCCGTGGCGGCGACACCGTCCAGGACGGGCATCCGGATGTCCATCACCACGACGTCCGGCCGCAGCCGGTGGGCGAGCGCGACGGCCCGCTCGCCGTCCTCGGCCTCGCCGACCACCTCGAAGCCGGGGTCGGGGGAGAGGATCAGCGACAGCCCGCGCCGCACCAGCGGCTGGTCGTCCGCGATCAGGACGGTGACGGGTGGCGTGGTCATGAATGCGGCTCCTGCTGAGAGGTGGTCAGTTCGTCTGTGGTGTACGGGAGTTGGACGAGCACGCCGAAGCCTTCCGTGCTTCGCGGCCCCGCGCTCAGGCTGCCGCCGTGCAGGGCGACCCGCTCACGCATCCCGACGAGCCCGTAGCCCGGCGCCCCGCCGCGCGTCGTCTCACCCGCTCCGTCGTCCCGTACCTCCACCACGACCGCATCCCGCCGATACGTCAGCCGTACGGTCGCCCGTGAAGCCCCCGCGTGCTTACGGGTGTTGGTGAGCGCCTCCTGTACGACGCGGAACAGCGTCAGGGCGACCGTCGGCGGCAGCGGGCGCGGCGGCCCGTCGGTCGTGAAGTCGGTGGCCAGCCCGGCGGCGCGGGAAGCGTCGACCAGGCCCGCGATGTCCGCGACGCCCGGCTGGGGCAGGGGCGGCGTCGACCTGGGCGCTGACTCGGGCCCTGGATCGGGCCCTGGGCCGGGTCCTGGCCCGGGCTCGTCGTCGGCGCGCAGGACGTCCAGGAGCTGGCGCATCTCGTTCAGCGCGAGCCGCCCGGAGGACTCCAGCGTGATGAGGGCGTCACGGGCCACCTCGGGCCGGGCGAGGTTGGCGCGGGCCCCGCCCGCCATGAGCTGCATGGTGGTGAGGTGGTGGGCCACGATGTCGTGCAACTCCCGCGCGATGCGGCGGCGTTCCTCGGCGACGGCCCGGTCGGCGAGGAGCCGCCGGTTGGCCGCGACCTCCCGCTGCCAGCGGTTTACCACGAGCGCGGTCCCGACGACGAGCAGGACGGTCAGGGGCGGGGAGACGACCTGCTGCCACTCCGGAAGCCGGGGCAGGCGGCCGCCGTTCTGGCTTCCCAGTGTCGCCGCCACGATCGCGACGGCTGTCCACGCGGTCGGCCACCCCGGGCGCGCCCGGGCGACGGTGTAGAGGGCGACCACCAGGACCGCCCCGAAGTGATGGGGCAGCGGTACGGCCACGGCCGCCGTCGCGTCGAGCACCAGCACGGCGGCGAAGGCCGCGACCGGGTGCCGCCGCCGGGCGAGCAGGGGCAGGGCCCCGAGGGCGACGAGCAGGAATCCCACCGCGTTCACACGGTGCGCGGTGCCCGGGGCGTCGCCGGGGGCGTCGAAGAACACGTAGCTCAGCAGGTTCATGACGCACGCCCCGCCGGTCACGAGGGCGTCGGTGCGGGACCACAGGCCGGGTGCGGGCTCGTCGCTACGGGGCCACGGGCCGGTCGCGAGTGGGTCGTTGCGGGGCCGCGGCTGATCGGCGTCCTCGGGCTCGGGTGGCGGCCCGGCCTCCGTCGAGGCCATGCCCCCGGGTTGGTTCCTCGGCACGGCCATATCCCCCCAGCGTCCGCCCCTCGGGGCTCCCCGGCACAGGGTCGCACAGCGCGGTGCCGGGCCCCTGACCAGGGCCGGGAGCGGCCCCGGCCGACCGGTCGTGCCACCCGCAGGCGGGGTGGACGGTGATCATCCCAAAAGGGAGGGGCGGGCGTTCCCCGGTGAGGGCTACCGTGTGCGGGCCGATCAAGGGGAGAGGGATCACGATGAGGGTTGCGGAGAGAGCGCGGGCGGTGGCGGCGGCCGTGGAGATCGCCGCGTCGCTGGGGCTGGAGGCCGAGGACGTGACCGTACTCAGCGACTCGAACAAGCTCGCGCTGCGGCTGCTGCCGAGTGACGTGATGGCCCGGGTGGCGCCGGTGCAGGAGCAGGTCGCGGAGTTCGAGGTCGATCTGGCGGTGCGGCTCGGGGCGGCCGGCGCACCGGTGGCGATGCCCGATCCGAGGGCGGAGCCTCGGGTCTACGAGAAGGACGGGTTCGTCGTGACGCTGTGGAGGTACTACGAGGACACGGGGGTGCACTCCCCGGACTCGTACGCCGACGCGCTCGCGCGGCTGCATGCGGGCATGCGGGCGGTGGAGGCGGAGGCGCCGCACTTCACGGACCGGGTCGCGGAGGCCCTGGGGGTCGTGGAGGACCGGGAGCGCAGTCCGGAACTCCCTGAGGAGGGAAGGGAGTTGCTGGTCGGGGTGTTGCGGGGCGTGGATCGGGGTGCTGGTGGGACGGATCAGCTGCTGCACGGGGAGCCGCATCCGGGGAACGTGCTGAACGCGGAGGACGGGGTCGTCTTCATCGACCTGGAGACATGCTGCCGAGGCCCCGTCGAGTTCGACCTCGCCCACGCGCCCGAGGAGGTCGCCGCCGGGTACCCGGGGGTGGACGCCGAACTGCTGCGGCAGTGCCGGGTGTTGGTGCTGGCGATGGTCACGGCGTGGCGGTGGGACCGGCACGACCAGTTCCCCGACGGGCGGCGGATGGGGAGGGAATGGCTGGAGCGGGTGCGGGAGGCTGTGGAGGCGGGGTCCGCGTAGGGGCGGGCCCCTGTGTCAGGCGCGCCTGTGTCAGGCGCGCAGGAAGGCCAGGGCGGCGAGGACGCGGCGGTGGCCGTCCGTGTTCGCCGGGAGGTCCAGCTTGGTGAAGATGTTGCCGATGTGTTTGTTGACCGCCGCGTCGCTGACGAACAGCCGGGCGGCGATGGTGGAGTTGGAGCGGCCCTCCGCGACCAGCCCGAGCACCTCGCGCTCGCGCGGGCTGAGCCGTTCCAGGGGGTCCTTCCTCAGCCGTACGAGCTGCTGGATCACCTCGGGGTCGACGACCGTGCCACCGGCGGCGATCCGGTCGATCGTGTCCATGAAGTCGGCGACCGCACCGACCCGCTCCTTGAGCAGGTAGCCGACGCCCGTACCGCCGCCGGAGTCCAACAGGCCCAGTGCGTACGACCGTTCCACGTACTGGCTGAGGACGAGCACTGGGAGGCCGGGTATCTCCTCGCGCAGCCGCACCGCCGACTTGAGCCCGTCGTCGGTCAGGGTCGGCGGCATGCGGACGTCCGTGACGACGAGGTCGGGGCGTTCCGCGCGTACGGCCGCCTCCAGTGCGCCCGCGTCGCCCACCGACGCCACCACCTGGTGACCGACCCGCTGCAACAAGCCCACCAGGCCCTCGCGCAGCAGGACGGCGTCATCCGCCACGATCAGGCGAAGCGACAAGGGACCTCCACGTGCAGCAGGGTGGGACCACCGACCGGACTCGACACCCGCATCCGGCCCCGGAGCGCCGAGACCCGGTCGGCGAGCCCGGTGACGCCGGTGCCCGCCTCGGGGTCCAGGCCGCCGTGGCCGTCGTCGGAGATGTCGAGGATCAACACGTCGGCATGGTAACGGCCGTGCACGCGGGCGCTGGTGGCGCCGCTGTGTTTGGCGATGTTCGTCATGGCCTCGTTGATCAGGTAGTAGAGGGGCGCCTCCAGCTTCCGGGGCAGGCGTCCGGGAAGGCTCAGGTCGATGGTGACGGGTATCGGGAAGCGCCCCGCGTAGTCCTCGATCGCGGCGATCAGACCGTGGTCGGCCAGGACGGGCGGATTGAGGCCGCGAATGAGGGCCCGCAACTCCTGGTGCGCGGTGGCGAGTTGCTGCTCCGCCTGGCTGAGCAGCTCGGACTGCGGGGAGCCGTCCGGGGTGTCGAGGCGGAGCATGCCGAGGGTCATGCCGAGCGAGACGAGGTGCTGCTGCGCGCCGTCGTGCAGGTCGCGTTCGATGCGTACCCGCTCGGCGTCCAGCGAGTCCAGCAGCCGGGCCTGCGAGGCGCGCACCTCGCGCAGTTCCTCGCCCAGCTCCTGGTCGCGCGGGGCGAGGAAGGTGCGGGTCATGGCGGCCCGCGCACCCGCCCAGGAGGTGACCGTGTAGGGGGAGGCCAGCAGGACGAGGGCGCCGAAGACCGTCCAGGGCCAGGTCTGTCCGTCCGTCGCCTCGAACAGCACACCGGGCAGGCCGAAGGAGAACCCCAGCACCAGCAGGTCCAGCCACCACAGGGCGGTGGCCGAGATCAGCGTGAACGCCAGCTCCCGCCACGTGGCCCGCTCCGTCAGCCGGTGGGCCGCCCAGGCCCGGAATCCGGTGCCCTCCGGGCGGCGGTGCGGATCGGGTACGGGGTCGAGGTCGACCAGGCGCAGCCGCCGCCGTTCCATCGACGCCACCGAGGTCGAGGCCAGCACCAGGCCCGCCAGGACCACCACGCCGACCAGCGCCATCAGCAGCACGAGCCCGGAGGCGAGCGCCAGACCGAAGCCCGCGACGACGACCGCCCCGAACAGCACGCCGCCCACCAGGTACGCCAGGGACCGCCACGGCCAGGCCGAGGTCAGAAAGCTCACGGGGCGCTGCGCCATGGCGTGCCAGGCGGTGGTGGGTCGCATGCGATCACGGTAGTCCGGCGGCACCCGGCGCACCCTCGCGGGGCAAGGACCTTACCTCCCACGGCACTTGCGAGGCTGTGGGCCATGGGCACGTGCCGCGCAGCCACAGGGCGGAATCGGCACCGCCGGGCGGTCCGCACCGGCGCCTGCCGACGCCGCGAGGCCAGGTCGGGCGGCCGGGCCGCCTCGCCCGTGGGGGTTCCGCCGTGATGCGGTCCGCGCGGAAGCCGCGTGCGGACCGGCGGCGCGGTGCCGTTCGCGACAGCCCCCGCCGTTCGCGACAGCCTCCGCCGTCCGCGACAGCCCCCCCGCCGTCCGCGACAGCCCCCGCCGTTCGCGACAGCCCCCCGTCACCCTTGGGACGCGGGCTGCCTCGCACCGGACGGTTTCTCCCTGCCCGTGACGTACTCCGTCCAGATGCGCTGCGGGAAGACGTTCCCGCGACCCGAGTCCGGGCCGCCCACGCCCTGCATGCCCAGGAGTTGGGGCGTGTTTGGCTTGGTGCGGAACATCGTGACGGCCGTCGTCACGTCCTGCGCGTGGCCCACGAACCAGGCCGACCGCATCCGGTCCTCCACGCCCGTCGCACCTGCCGAGATGCCGAGCATCGTCGCGCTGGACAGGGCGTCGATCTGGCGGTCCCCGGTCAGCGCGTTCCAGGCGACCGCGCCCAGGGCGGCGTTGACGTCGCTCGCCACCGAGGCGTCCATCGCGCGCTGCGGCACCGGCCTCTCGAAGCCCTCGACCTCCTCGCCGTCCCGGGTCACCCCGGTCACCGCGTACGGCTCGGCCCGCATGCCCCGGTTCGCGAAGGCGGTGTACGCGTTCGCCATCCGCACCGCGCTCGGTGTGGACGTGCCCAGCGGGAAGGACTTGTCCAGGCGGGCCAGGCTGGACTCGTGCAGGCCCGCCCGGACCGCGAGTTCCTTCACCTTCTTCAGCCCGACGTGCTTGCCCAGCTGGGTGAAGGTGGCGTTGCCCTGCTTCTGGAGGGCGTCGTAGAAGGTCGTGGGCCGCGCGCCCCGGTCGGCGCGGACACCCGGAGTGTCCACGGGCACCCCGCCCACGGCGACCTTCACCAGCCGTCCCGAGGTGTCGAAGCCGCTCTCCAGGGTGACCGCGTCGTCGTACTGGAGGCCCGCCGCGAGCACGAACGGCTTGAAGGCCGAGCCGACCGGCACGCCCGCCGTGTCCGCGTTGTTCACGAAGTGCGTGACCGCGTCGGCCCCGCCGTACACCGCGACCACCGCCCCGTCCACCCGCACGGACGCCGCGCCGACCTCGACATGCTGGTCCTCGGTGCGTTTCTTCGGGTCGAGGTCGCGCTCGCGCACCTTGCGCACCGCGTGCTCCAGCGTCCGTACCTTTGCCTTGTCGAACGTCGTGTGCACCTTGTACCCGCCCCGGGCGAGGTCCTTGTCGGTCAGGCCCGAACGCTTCTTGACGTACTTGTTCGCGATGTCGACCAGATAGCCGGTCTGCCCGCCGAGACTGGTCGGCTTGGCGGTCCTGCGGGGCTCCGGGAACTCCTTGTACGTGGCCCGCTCGGCCCGCGTCATCGCCCCGGTCTCCACCTGCCGGTCCAGAATCCACTCCCAGCGGGCCACCGCCCGGGCGTGATTGCCGCCGCCGCCCGCCGGGTCGTACTCCTCGGCGCCCTTCAGCAGTGCGGCCAGCAGCGCGGCCTGGCTGGGGTTGAGGTCCTTCGCGGGAATGCCGTAGTACGCGTGGGCGGCGGCCTGGACGCCGTTGGCGCCGCGCCCGAACCAACTGGTGTTCAGGTACCCCTGGAGGATCTCCTCCTTGCTGCGCTGGTTGCTGAGCTTCAGCGCGATGAAGAACTCCCGGACCTTCCGCTTCGCCGACTGCTCCTGGCTGAGGTAGGTGTTCTTCACGTACTGCTGCGTGATGGTGGAACCGCCCTGCGTGTCACCGCCCTTGACGATGCTCACGGCGGCGCGGCCGATGCCCGTCAGGGACACCCCGGAGTCCTCGTAGAAGGTCTCGTTCTCGGCGGCGACGACCGCGTGCTCCACCGAGTCGGGTATGTCGGCGAGCGTGACATTCTGCCGGTTGACCGCGCCGACGCTCACCATCTGGCTGCCGTCCGCCCAGTAGTAGACGGTGCCCTGCTGCCGGGCCTCGGCGTTCTCGTCCGGAATCTCCACGGACACGTACACCACCACGAACGCCCCCGCCAGCACCACGCACGCGCCCAGGACCGTGCCGCCCGTCTGCCGCCACGAGGGCGCCCAACGGCGCCAACCGCTCTTGCCCTTGCGGGGGTAGTCGACACGCGGAACACGAAGGCGGGCGGGGCGTCGAACCATGCGGGGGGTCAGCTCCTCGTTCACGGTCCCGCACCGAGGCGGTGCGGGCTTGTGAGAGGAGATGTTCCGTTTCCCGATCCGGTTGTCTCACAAGACCGGTTTCTCGGAGGGGTGTTCGGTACGTTCCGCAGGCTCGGGCCCGTCCGGACGGGGCCGTGTTGCCGAGGGCCGGCCCGGGGCGAGCCACTCCTGCGGCCGCCGGCCCGCCTCGCCGGGGTGTCAGAGGCCGTCCAGCATCTACCGGGAGTGACGAGCTTGAGGGTGCTGTCCGCGGCGCAGTGGTCCTTGGGTGGTGCCGCGCCGGAGATCGAGCCGATCCGTGGGTGGGGCGGTCACCTGCGGGTTCATGAGGGCGGGCAGCGGGTCGAGGAGTCTCTCCAACTGTTCGCGGAGGAGGTGGGGATGCCGTTGTCGCCGGTACGCGCGGACGTACGGGCAGGTGGCGGCGAAGTGGCGGGCCGGGCACCGGGTGACGGGGGGGCGACGAGATGCTCGGTCACCCCGCGGAGCCGGGCGGCCTTAACGGCTGCGGCGTAGGCCGAGCCGGCCACGTCCGAGACCTGACCCCACGAGGTGCGGTCCGGGTGCGCGCGGCCACCAAAGGAGCATGGCCGGCCCGGGACGCTCTGCGGGGCTGCCTGGAGCGGCCTCGGGCCTGGCACAAGGGCCGCTCCGGCGCAAAGCCTCGCAGGCGTCCGCAGCGCATACGGGACAGTGTGCGGGCTTCAGTGACGTGCGACCCGATCGGCGTTGCCGTGGGTGTCTGGTGTCACCCGGAGCAGCACGGTCCCGTGGGCAGGGACCTTCGCCGTCAGGATGTCCTTCGTGCGGCCGGTCGTCTTGCGCCACAGGTCGCGTACCCGGTAGCTCTGGGCCGCGGGCAGACCGACCGCCCTGGCCGTGGTCGAGATGCGCTGCGGTCCGGCGGTCTCGTTGAAGAGCGCCACGGCACGGCTGCCGTCCGCCATCTCCTTGGCGACGACCCACCGACCGCCCTCGGACGTCACCACCACGCCCTGCTTGCCGAGTTTGTCCTGGTCGACCGCGACCACCTCCTTGTTGGACAGGATGGTGAAGGTCTCCGGGGTGGCCTTGCGCAGGTCGGAGCCGATGAGCAGCGGCGCCGCCATGATCGACCACATGGAGAAGTGAGTGCGGTACTCCGTGTCGGTCATGCCGCCGTTGCCGATCTCCAGCATGTCGGGGTCGTTCCAGCCGCCGGGGCCGGCGTACTGCGCCAGCGGCAGGTTCTGCTTCATGATCCCCAGCATGCTGGCCCAGTTGTCCTTGATGTCACGCGTGGTGCGCCACATGTGGCCGACGTCCTTGCCCCACGCCCACGGCTTGTACGAGCCCCACTCGCACAGGCTGTAGAGGATGGGCCGGCCGGTCTCGGCGGAGGCGGCCTTCAGCGCGTCGCGCATGGTGGTGTACCGGAGCATGAAGTCCACGCCCTGGTTGTTGCAGTTGTCGTACTTGAGATAGTCGACGCCCCATGCGGCGAACTGCTTCGCGTCGCTGTACTCATGGCCGAGGCCGCCCGGCATGCCGACGCTGTCGCAGGTCCTCGTGCCCGCGCTGCTGTACAGGCCGAACTTCAGGCCCTTGGAGTGCACGTAGTCGGCGACCGCCTTGATGCCGTTGGGGAAACGCACCGGATCGGGCACCAGCCTGCCCGCCGCATCGCGCTTCGGCTTTGCCCAGCAGTCGTCCAGGTTGACGTACTCGTACCCGGTGTCCTTGAGCCCCTTCGTGACGAAGAGGTCGGCGATCCCCTTGATCATCGCCTCGTTGAACTCGGCCCGGCAATAGGTGGAGTTCCAGTTGTTGAAGCCCATGGGCGGGGTGGGAGCGAGGCCGTCGGGCAACTGCGGCGCACTCGCCGAGACGGGCGGTGCGATGAGGCCCGTCGCGCACAGCAGCGTCGTGGCGAAGGCGGCACGCAAGCCCCTGCGGGTGCGTGGTGTCCTGGGAGCGGTCGGCGGGGTCATGGCGGGTCTTCCTCTGCGATCGGCGGTGTTCCGCGGGGAGGCGAGGGGGAATGCCGGTCTGGACTGTCTGCCCGCTGGTGTCGCATCGGGCTCGGGCCCGGGGGAATTTCACCAGTTTCGGGGGGAAGTTCGCCAGGACGGACGTGGGTGCCGCTGACGATGCGGCCGTCGCCGGTGCTGCCGGCGAGGCACCCAAGGTGCTTTCCCGGCCTGTCCCCGGGCGGTCCCGGAGTCCCTGGTCGTTGACTACGGATTTCCCGGGCTCGAACGGTGCCGTCCCCGCGTCTGCGCGCGCCGACGACAGGACGCTGCTGATCGTGAGCCGTCCGGCCCGGAGCTTCGGGTTTTCCCGCATGCGCACACGAAGCGTGATGGATTGATTTCTTTGGGTGGTCATCATCTCTGTGGCTCGTGACCCCCATGAGACCTCAGGGACGATCGGACAAGAACTCGATGCCTCAGCTACGCACCCTTCAGACAGCCACTCTCGCCAGTTCCCTCGCCCTCATGGCCGGCCTCGCCGGGCCGGCGGCTGGGGCGGAACCGGTCGGCCCCCTGCACCCCGACCTGGCGGTCAGCACGGACCAGCCGCTGATCGTGCCAGGGGCAGGTGGGGTGCAGACGGTGGTGGTGTCGAATGCGGGTGCGGTGACGAGGGGGGCGTCGTTGGTGACGTTCGTGACGCCCGCGTACACGAACATCGATCATTCGGCTGCGTTGCCCGGTGGTTGTTCCATGCGGTACACGAATCCGGACCCGACGGTTCCTGAGGTGGTCAACTGTCTGATTCCGGCGGGGATCGCCAAGGGGGCCTCCGTCCGGCTCCCGATGCCGCTGGCCGTCACCGAACGCGCCCGCCTGACGGGGACCAACCTGGATCTCGTCAGCGTGGTCGCGGCCGAGGGCTCCCCGGACCGCGAGGCCAACATCAACGACAACTCCTCCATGGGCTCCGTCGCGGTTTCCCGTCCCACTCCGGCGACGCCGAAGGGGAACAAGGTGGGGCTCTACCTCACCCACGACGTGCCGGTGCTGGCCGAGGACCGTACGGCCGAGGTCACGTTGACGTACGGCAACACGGGGCCGAAGGCGATGCGCGGGCCGGTGCAGATCACTCTGGTCACGCCCTTCTCCACCAACATCGACCGTGCTGAGCCAATGCCGGACGGGTGCAGGTTCGCCCTGGCCGACGAGTCGATCGGCACACCCGAGATCGTCGTGTGCACGCTGCCCGCCCTCGACGCCGACGAGGAATCCACCCGCCGGGCCGGCGCGCAGCCTGAGAAGCCGCGTACCTGAAGAAGCGGGACAGCTTCTCAGGCGTCCAGGAGCGCGGCCAGGGCGTCGGCCGGGTCCGGGTGGGGGCCGGCGCTCGGCCACCACGTGTCGTTCTCCAGGCGGTAGGGGTACCAGCGGGCGTCGCGGCCGTAGCGGAGCTGGAGGCCGCGGCCGGTGAGTGTCACCCGGTTGTCGGTCGTCTCCAGAGGGGGGAGTTCGTCCTCCGTCCAGTCCGCGGCGAGCGTGGTGCGGGCCCGGGCGAGGTCCTGGTGCGGGGGCGTCCAGGGGGTCTCCAGGGTGTCGAGACCGCAGGGGCCGCCGTACTGCCAGGCCCGGACCGCCCGGTCGAAGTGCTCCGGTGACGCGGACGCCTCCCGGAGGCGGGCGGCGGCCCGCGGGTCGGGGTGCGTGGCGCCGATCCGTACCGCATCCTGCCGGGCGTCCCACGGCGCGGGCGGTTCCGGCCGGAAACCGTGCAGGTGGGCGAGGAGTTCACGGGCCCGGGCCGCCGCACCGGCGACGAGCGGGGCCAGGGGGTCGGCTGCGAGGCCGGACGCCGGGCCGGAGCGGCGGGCGGAGGGGCCGGGGAGGGGCGGGAGCGGCGGCAGGGGGGCCAGGGGCCCGGCGTAGGCGTCGTGGGCGGCGGTGCCGTCCGGGAGGGGAGCCGGTGCGGCGTCCTCCTCGTCGGTCGCTCCGGTCATCGCCTGGAGGAGGACGGCGGACTTCAGCTCCTCCCGTGCCTCCCGCAGGTCCCGTCCCCGGACGAGGAGGAGCAGGGACGGCTCCTGGTCCAGGAGCCAGGAGACCTGGTAGCAGAGCGCCGCCGCGTGCGAGCACGGGTCCTCGAACTCCTCGCAGCCGCAGTCCGCTTCGAGGTCCCCGTAGCCGGGGAGCAGGCGAACGCGGGCGTCCTCGGCGGCCTCCAGCAGGTCGGGCGGCAGATCGCCGGGCTCGTCGGACAGCAACTCCGCCAGTACGGCCGGGTGTTCGGTGACCTGTCCCCACAGGCGCTCCCACTCGGCCTCGGTCAGCTCGACGAAGGTGACGGCGGTGGTGAACGAGGTGTCGCCGTCGTAGGCGTGCGCGGCGATACGGCCGGGGCTGACCGTGATCGGGCCGAGGCGGCCCGAACGGGCGTAGGCGCGGCCCGCCTTGAGGGCCTCCGTGCTCAGCGAGGTGTCCTCCACGGCCTCGGTCCAGGTCCGGCCCCACCAGGACTGGCCCCGGAGGCGGCCGCCCTTGCGGGCGGGGAAGGCGGCGAAGCCCCGCGCGGTGTCGTGTGCCTCGCTCATCAGGCGCTCCTCAGCTCGACCAGGTTGGCCAGTTCGTCGTTGGTCAGGTTCGACAGGGCCTGCTCGCCGGAGCCCAGGACCGCGTCCGCGAGGCCCTTCTTGGCTTCGAGCAGGGCAGCAATACGGTCCTCCACGGTGCCCTCGGCGATCATCCGGTGGACCTGGACGGGGCGGGTCTGCCCGATGCGGTACGCGCGGTCGGTGGCCTGGGCCTCCACCGCGGGATTCCACCAGCGGTCGTAGTGCACGACGTGGTCGGCGCGGGTGAGGTTGAGGCCGGTGCCCGCCGCCTTCAACGACAGCAGGAAGACCGGCACTTCGCCGTCCTGGAAGCGCCGCACCATCTCCTCGCGGCGCGGCACCGGGGTGCCGCCGTGCAGCAGCAGCGTGGGCACGCCGCGCTCACGCAGGTGGCGTTCCAGGAGCCTGGCCATGGTGACGTACTGCGTGAAGACGAGGGCCGCGCCGCCTTCCGCGGTGATGGTCTCCAGCAGTTCGTCCAGCAGTTCCAGCTTCCCGGAGCGGCCCGCGAGCCGGTCCGGGGCCTCCTCCTTGAGGAACTGGGCGGGGTGGTTGCAGATCTGCTTGAGGCCGGTGAGCAGCTTGAGGACCAGGCCGCTGCGGGCGATGCCCTCGGTGGAGCGGATCAGGCCCATCACCTCGCGCACCTGGGACGCGTACAGCGTCTGCTGCTCGGCGGTGAGCGCGACCGGGCGGTCCGTCTCGGTCTTGGGCGGCAGTTCGGGCGCGATGCCGGGGTCGGACTTGCGGCGGCGCAGGAGGAAGGGGCGGACGAGCTCGGCGAGGCGCTGGGCGGTGTCGCCGTACTCCCCTTGCGACTCCCCTGGTGTCGGCCCGAACGCGGCCCGCTCCGCGCGCTCCGCCTCGATCGCGGCGATCCAGCGGCGGCGGAAGTGGGCGTGCTTGCCGAGGAGGCCGGGGGTGGTCCAGTCCAGGAGGGACCACAGCTCGGAGAGGTTGTTCTCGACCGGCGTGCCGGACAGGGCGATCTTCGCGTCGGCGGGGATGTCGCGCAGCGCCTTGGCGGTGCCGGAGTGCGGGTTCTTGACGTGCTGGGCCTCGTCGGCGACGACCATCCGCCAGCCGTGCGTGGCCAGGAGTCCGGCGTCCAGGCGCATCGTCCCGTACGTGGTCAGCACGAACCCGGAGCCTTCCAGGGTGCGCCCGGGCCCGTGGTAGCGGTGCACGGGCGTGCCCGGCGCGAACCGGGCGATCTCCCGCTGCCAGTTGCCGAGCAGGGACGCCGGACACACCACCAGGGTCGGGCCCGCGGTCTGAGGGTGCTCCTGGCGCAGCAGGTGCAGGGCGATGAGCTGGACCGTCTTGCCCAGGCCCATGTCGTCGGCGAGGCAGCCGCCGAGGCCGAGCGAGGTCATGCGGTCCAGCCAGCGCAGGCCGCGCAGCTGGTAGTCGCGCAGGGTGGCGTTCAGCGCGGCGGGCGGGCGCAGGGGCTCGGTGCCGCCGTCGGGGTCGGCGAGCCGTTCGCGCAGGGCGAGCAGCCAGGGGCTGGGTGCCACCGTGACCTGCGTACCGGCGATGTCGGTGCGGCCGGTGAGGGCGACGCTCAGCGCCTCGATGGCGGTGAGCGGCGCGAGGTCGCGGTCCCGGGCCCGGCGCGCGGTGTCGGCGTCCACCAGGACCCAGCGGCCGCGCAGGCGCACCAGGGGGTGGGGGGCGGCGGCGACGGCGGCCGTCTCGGCCTCGGTGAGCGGGTCGCCGTCGAGGGACAACGCCCAGCGGAGACCGACCGTGCCGTCCCCGCCGAAGAAGGAACGCAGGTCGGACGGGGGCGTCCGGTCCGCGCCGACGACCGCGCGCACGCTCAGCGCCCGGGACGCCTCCTTGGGCCACTGGACCTCGACCCCCTGCGCGCGCAGTCGCGCCGAGGCGTCGCCCAGCAGCTCCTGGAGCTCGCGCCCGGTGAGCGCGAGCGAGTCCGGCACCGGCAGCAGCCGTCCCAGCGGGGGCCACGCCTCGGCGGCCCGCCGCACCGCGAGCACCGTGTCGGCCTGCGCCCGCGGCCCGAACCCGGCGGCGTCGGCCCCGGCGAACAGTTCGGCCGCGTCGGCGGACAGGGTGGCGTCGGCGAGGCTGGACAGGTGCGGCACCAGCAGCAGCGCCGACTCGCCCGCGTCCTCGGCGGGGGCCACCTCCACCCGCAGCGCCATCCGGATGCCGGAGTCGACCCCCGCCGACAGCTCCCGCGCCCAGTCCCGCAGGTGCGGCACGTGCTGGGGCTCGACGGCGGCGAAGGCGAGCCGCCCCGCGGCCGTCGCCGCCGCCGGGGTGCGGGGCAGGGCGTCCGCGACCGCCGCGAGGAAGTCCCGTACGAGATCCGTCGCGTCCGGCAGCAGCACGGGACCGCCCTCCGGCACGGGCAGCGGAATCGCACGCGCCTCGCCGGGCAGGGCCGCGGCCAGCTCGTGCACGTGCTGTACGTCCGCGAGGTCCAGCGGCCCGGCCCGCCAGGCGTCGTACCCCCCGTCGGAGACCCCGGGCAGCAACCGCTCCCGCGCCACGAGGTGCAGGGCGAGCCCGGCGGCGGCACCCCAGAAGGCGGCGGCGGGGTGGGCGGGGTTCCCGGTGGGCGGGGCGGCGGGCCGCCCCGAGGCGGACTCCGCCCCGGGGCCCGCGTCCTCGGGCCGGTGCGCCCGCCGGCCTGCGGCTTCCGCCGCTTCGCGCGCGGGGTCCGCCGGGCTGCCCGCCCGACCGCCGCCGGACCCGTCGCCGCCCGTCCGCTCGCCGCCCACCTGCTCGCCGTCCGCCCCCGCCCCGTACAGCCGACGTGCCGTGAGCAGGGCGGGCAGGGACTCCTCCACGGGCAGGCGCAGTACGGGGACCTTGCGGACGGACACCTCCGCCCCGTCCCGTACGGCCATCGGGGCCTCGCCCGGCTCGCCGCACGGCAGGTCGGGCAGGGGAGAGCCGGTCGGGGACCAGAAGGCCAGGCGGCCGGTCCTGGCCGGGTCGCCGGGTTCGAAGACCGCCGCGTACCGCGCCAGCAGGTCCGCCTGCTCCCGCGTCATCCACACCATGCGTGCTTGCCCCTCGCGTCGTTCCACCCCTGATTCCACCCCCGGGAGACGTGCGGCGCAGGGGAAGGGTTGTGCCGTTCGGGACATCGGTGAAAAGTTTTTCGGCGAGGATGGCGAAACGATGTCGAGAAGCCGGACCCCGCTCCGTCCCTGGTATGAACGCGGCAGTCGCACCCGGCGAGTGACCGCACCAGCACCGAGGAGAACCGTCATGGCCAAGTACCTGATGCTCAAGCACTACCGCGGCGCCCCGGCGGCCGAGAACAACATCCCCATGGAGAAGTGGACGCCCGAGGAGATCACCGCCCACGTGCAGTACATGCGGGACTTCGCCGACCGGCTGGAGAAGAGCGGCGAGTTCGTCGACGGCCAGGCGCTCGCCCCCGAGGGCACCTGGGTGCGGTACGACGGCGAGGGGCGGCCGCCGGTCACCGACGGGCCGTTCGCCGAGACCAAGGACCTCATCGCGGGCTGGATGGTCATCGACGTCGACAGCTACGAGCGGGCCGTCGAGCTGGCCGGGGAACTGTCCGCCGCCCCCGGCGCGGGCGGCCGGCCGATCCACGAGTGGCTGGAGCTGCGCCCGTTCCTGGCCGAGCCGCCCACGGTCACCGAATGAGCGCCACGCTGGACGAGGCCCTGCTGAGGGGCCTCATCCCCGGTGTGCTCGCCGTCCTCGTCCGCCGCGGAGCAGACTTCGCGGCGGCCGAGGACGCCGTACAGGAAGCACTGCTGGAAGCGGTGAGGACCTGGCCCGAGGACCCGCCGCGCGAGCCCAGGGGCTGGCTGGTCGCCGTCGCCTGGCGGCGCTTCCTCGACGCGACCCGCTCCGAGGCCGCCCGCCGCAGGAGGGAGGAACGCGCCGAGGAGGAACCCGAGCAGGGGCCCGCGTCCGACGCGGACGACACCCTCCAGCTGTACTTCCTGTGCGCGCACCCCTCCCTCACTCCCTCGTCGGCGGTCGCGCTCACCCTGCGCGCCGTCGGCGGGCTCACCACCCGGCAGATCGCCGCCGCGTACCTGGTGCCCGAGGCGACGATGGCGCAGCGCATCAGCCGCGCCAAGCGGACCGTCTCGGGCAGCCGCCTGGACCGGCCCGGCGACGTGGCCACCGTCCTGCGCGTCCTCTATCTGGTCTTCAACGAGGGCTACTCCGGCGAACTCGACCTCGCCGCCGAGGCGATCCGGCTCACCCGGCAGGTCGCCGCCACCGTCGACCACCCGGAGGTGGCGGGCCTGCTCGCCCTGATGCTGCTGCACCACGCCCGGCGGGACTCCCGTACCGCACCCGACGGCAGCCTCGTCCCGCTCGCCGAGCAGGACCGGGGCCGGTGGGACACCCGGGCGATCGCCGAGGGCGTCGGCATCCTCCAGGCGGCCCTGGCCCGCGACCGGCTCGGCGAGTTCCAGGCACAGGCGGCCGTCGCGGCGCTGCACGCGGACGCGCAGCGGGCACAGGAGACCGACTGGGTGCAGATCGTGGAGTGGTACGACGAGCTGGCCCGCCTGACGGACAATCCCGTCGTACGTCTCAACCGCGCCGTCGCCGTGGGGGAGGCCGACGGCCCGCAGGCAGGGCTGAAGGCCCTCGCCGAACTGGACGCCTCCCTGCCGAGGCACACGGCCGCGGCGGCCCACCTCCACGAGCGCGCCGGGGACCTCGCGACGGCGGCCGAACTGTACGCGGAGGCCGCCCACAAGGCACCCAACCTGGCGGAACGCGACCACCTCACCCGGCAGGCCGCCCGTCTCAACGCGGCCTCATGACCACCCTCTTCCTCACCGTCGGCCTGCCGGGCGCGGGCAAGACCACCCTCGCCCGGCACCTGGCCGCCGAACACCGCGCGTTGCGCCTCACCCCCGACGCATGGATGCTGCCCCTCTTCGGCGCACCCGAGACAAACGGCAGACGCGACGTCCTGGAGGGCCGCTTCCTCGCGCTCGCCCTGGACGCCGTACGCCTCGGCACCAACGTGATCCTGGACTTCGGCTGCTGGACCCGCGACGAACGCACCGCGATCCGCAGCCTGACCCGGGCCGAGGGCCTCGAGGAACCCGACCGGGCGGAGACCGACGGCCGCACACCGGACGATCCGCCTGCCGGGAGCGGGAGTTGGCGGGAGTGGGCCGAGGTGCGCCGGCCGGGCCTCGCGCAAACCTGACCCCGTACGCAGACGCATTCCGTGCAAACCTGAGCCCCGTACGCAGACGCATTCCGTAGTGCATTCCGTGCTCACCACGGAGGCGCGCGAAGGGCGCTCCGAGGGAGGCTGTGACCACAGCGAACGGCCCGCCGGGGCCACGGACGCCACTGACAATGACGCCACTGACACTACGGAGTGACCATGACCAGCTCTGCCACGTCCTTCGACGGATTCAGCGAAGAGGAGCGGGCCGCGATGAAGGACCACGCCCGCGAGCTGAAGGCGGCCGCACGCCGCCAGTCGCAGGCCGACAAGGACGCGCAGGCGGAGCAGGACGTCGTCGCGAAGATCGCCGAACTCGACGGCACCGACCGGGTCCTGGCCGACGGCTTCCACCAGCTCCTCAAGAAGATCGCCCCGGAGCTGAACGCCAAGCTCTGGTACGGGATGCCCGCGTACTGCCAGGACGGCAAGATGGTGTGCTTCTTCCAGAGCGCGGCGAAGTTCAAGGCCCGGTACGCCACGATCGGCTTCAGCGACCAGGCGGCGCTGGACGAGGGCGACCTATGGCCCACCACGTACGCGGTGACGGCCCTGACGCCCGCGACGGAGTCCCGTCTGACGGACCTGGTCGTGCGGGCGCTGGGCTGAGGCCGGGCGGAGAACGAGACGGAACACTGCGGCGGCGTCACCGGATCCGGTGGCGCCGCCGCAGTGCTTGCCCCCTTGTCGTGTGTCACTAAGTGACGTACTGTCGTTGAGTGACGTCGAGCGATGAGGAAGGGTGAGCGTGATGGCCGCGCAGCGCAGCACCGGTGGCGGGATGAGCGACCAGCGACGAGAGCGGCTGCGGCTGGAGATCTCGCGGGAAGCGGCACGCCTGTTCTGGGACCAGGGCGTGGCCGGGACCAGCGGCGACCAGATCGCCGAAGCCGTCGGGCTGTCCACGCGCACCATCTGGCGGCACTTCCGCAGCAAGGAGAGCTGCGCCGAACCGATCGTCATGCAGGGCGTCGTCACGCTGCTGAGCGTGCTGCGCACCTGGCCCAGGGAGAGTTCCCTGGAGGACCACCTCACCGCCGAACTCACCCGGCTCCGCCACGAGGCACCGCCCGTCGGCCTGCCCGACGAGCTGCTGGCCATGAAGATGATCCGGCTCGCCGACACCGAACCCGCACTCCGTACGGCCTGGCTGATGGCCTGCGACCAGACGGAACAGCAGATGCGGGCGATCATCGGCGACCGGCTGGGCCGCCCGGCCGACGACCTCGACGTGCGGCTGCACGCTGCGGCCACCGCGTCGGTGATCAGAGTGCTGGACGAGCACATCGGCGCGGCCCTCCTCGCGGGTGCCGACCCCGCCGAGTTCGGCGACCTCCCGGCCCTCGCCGGGCGCTTCGCCCACGCGATCCGCACCGCCACCGGAGGCGCTGTCGGCGACCCCGTCGCCTGAGGGGTGCGCGCGGCGCGTGGGCCCGGGGAGCCAGGGGTGCCGGTGCGCCCGGCGCGTGACGCTCGGGGCACTTCCGGGGGCGCGGCTCTCGGGCTGTACCCCGCGGCGTAACGCGGGGGCCGAGTCCGGTGACGTATCGCTCCGCGTGTCCACGGCGACGTAACGCTGCGCACGTGCACGGCCAGGTCATTACTGCGTGACGACGCGTCCGCCGTCCGGCATGCGCGTGCCCCCCGCCCCCGCCCTCGATCTCGCGGCATCCGACAACCGGCAATCTCCCCACTCACAAGGAGTGTCCGTATGTCCACCGTTCCGTACGCATCCGCTGACCGGCGGCCCGCCGGTCAGCCCCCGTTCCTCGCCGTCGAGGACTTCTTCGCTTCGCCCGTCCGGGCCGCCGCCTCGATCTCGCCCGACGGCACCCGCATCGCCTACCTCGCCCCCTGGCGGGACCGGCTCAACGTGTGGGTGGAGGGGCTCGACACGGGGGAGCCCGCGCGCTGCGTCACCGCCGACGAGCGCCGCAGCGTGCACACCTTCCACTGGACCGACGACCCCCGCTGGCTCCTGTACGCCCAGGACGGCGACGGCGACGAGAACTGGCACCTGTACCGCGTCGACCTCGACGACCCGGACGCCGAAGCCCTCGACCTCACCCCCTTCCCCGGCGCGACGGCCATCGGCGGCGAGACCTCGCCCGACCGGCCCGGCAAGGTGCTCCTGCACCTCAATCACCGCAACCCCGTCGAGTTCGACCTGTGCGAAATCGACGTCGCCAGCGGCGAGTTGACGACCGTGGCGCAGAACCCGGGCCGGTTCACCGGACTCCTCGTGACGCCCGGCGACGACCTGTACGCCCAGACCTGGAAGCCCGACGGCGACATCGACCTCGCCCAGTGGGACCCCGCGACCGACTCCCTGCGCCCCGTCACCACCTTCGACGGCACCGAACACCCCCTGGGCGTCGACCCGTTGCACCCCACCCCGGACGGCCGAGGCCTCTGGATCGCCGACTACGGCGACACCGACCGCCTCGGCCTGGCCCGGCTCGACCTGGCCACCGGCACCCGGACCGAGGTCTACCGGCACCCCGCGTTCGACCTCGACACCCGCTCCAGCGTCTTCCCCGGCATGCCGGACCCGCTGATCCTCGACCGGCGCACCGGAGACCTCCTCGGCGTCCGCCACCTCGGCGAACGGCAGGTCGTCCACCCCCTCGACCCGCACTTCGCGGCGGTCCTGGAGCAGCTGGAGAAGCTGGCCGAGGGCGAAGTCGCCGCCCTGTCCAGCGATCTGAGCGGCACCCGCTGGGTGGTCAGCTTCAGCAACCCCCGCGACCCGGGCGTCACCTACTTCTACGACCACTCCACCGGCGAGAGCCGCTTCCTCTTCCGGCCGCTGCCCGCGCTCGACCCCGAGACCCTCGCGCCCATGGCACCGGTCACGATCACCTCCCGCGACGGGCTCAACCTGCACTCGTACCTCACCCTGCCCCTCGGCCTCGAACCGCGCGGGCTGCCCCTGGTGCTGCTGGTGCACGGCGGCCCCTGGCACCGCGACAGCCTCCGCTTCGACCCCACCGCCCAACTCCTCGCCAACCGCGGCTGCGCCGTGCTCCAGGTCGACTTCCGCGGCTCGACCGGGCACGGGAAGGCCTTCCTCCAGGCGGGCGTCGGGGAGCTGGCGGGCAAGATGCACGACGACCTGATCGACGCCGTCGACTGGGCCGTCGCCGAGGGGTACGCCGACCGCGACCGGGTCGCGATCTTCGGCGGCTCGTACGGCGGGTACGCCGCCCTGGTCGGTGTCAGCTTCACCCCCGACGTGTTCGCCGCCGCGATCGACTTCTGCGGCATCTCCAACCTCGTCACCTTCCTGCGGAACGTGCCGGAGTTCGTGAAGCCGTCGCTGTACAACAACTGGTACCGGTACGCCGGGAACCCCGAAGACCCCGCCCAGGAGGCGGAGTTGCTGGCCCGCTCGCCGATCAGCCGGGTCGACGCGATCCGCGCGCCGCTGATGGTCATCCAGGGCGGCAACGACGTCCGCGTCACCCAGGCCGAGTCCGACCAGATCGTCGACGCGCTGCGGGCGCGGGGCGTGGAGGTCGCGTACCTGGTCAAGGACGACGAGGGCCACGGCTTCGTCAACCCGGAGAACAACATCGACATGTACCGCGCCGCCGATCGCTTCCTCGCGCAGCACCTGGGCACCCGGACGGCCTGAGACGCAGGCGTTCGTCAGCACATGCCGGACTCCCCCCACCACTCAGTGAGTTGATCCTGTGATGACTGATCCGATACGTCCCACCGACCCCCACACCGCCGAGCCCGACCCCCAGGCCCCCGCCCCCACCCCGAACCCCGCCCCCGCCAAGCCCACCGCCCTGGAGCAGATGGGCGGCGCCACCGGCATGGTCTACACGATGCTGCCGGTCGTGGCTTTCGTGGTCGCCAACGCCTCACTCGGCCTGACCGCCGCCATCGCCACCGCGGTCGGCGTGGGCATCGCGCTCACCGTGCTGCGACTGGTCCGCAAGGAACCCGTACAGCCCGCCCTCTCGGGGCTGTTCGGCGTCGCGGTCGCCTCGTTCGTCGCCTGGAAGACCGGCTCGGCCAAGGGGTACTTCCTGCTCGGCATCTGGACGAGCCTGCTGTTCGCCGGGATCTTCCTCGTCTCGGTACTGGTGCGCCGCCCCCTGGCCGGAATCGTCTGGGGCGCGCTCAACGGCACCGGGACCGCCTGGCTGAAGGACAAGCCGTCCGTCCGCTACTACGACATCGCCACACTCGCCCTCACCGGCGTGTTCGCGGCCAGGTTCGTCGTCCAGCAGTGGCTGTATGAGGAAGACTCCACGGGGTGGCTGGCCTTCGCGCGGATCGCCATGGGCTACCCGCTGCTCGCCCTGGCCCTCCTGGTCGTCGTCTGGGCCGCCCGGCGCTCGGGCAAGCGGCTCAGGGCGCAGGCCGGACCGACGCCGCCGACCACGACGCCGTAACTCCCCCTACTTGGAGGCCGGAAGATGCGACTGACCCTGCCGCAGCGGCTCTACCTGCTCTGCTACACCGTCGACAAGGGCAGGTTCGAGCTCACCAATCTCCAGGGCCGGGGCCAACTGCTGCGCGCCGCCGCCCTCCACGAACTGGCCCTCGCCGGACTCCTGAGCGTCGAGGGGAAGAAGGTCCGCCAACGCGGCACCGCCCCCAGGGACGACGGCTTCCTCGCCGAGGTCTGGCGCGACCTGCCCGCCGAATCGGCCAAGAGCTGGCTCCAGTTCGTGCACAACAAGGCCGCCACCGCCGAGAAGCCCGTCCGCGAGCAGCTCGCCGCGGCGGGAGCGATCACCGTCGAGCGGCAGAGGAAGCTGGGCGTGCTGCCCTTCGACCGGGTCTACGTCAAGGACCCGCAGCAGGTTCTCGACCTCCAACAGGGCCTCCGGGACGTGGTGTTGACGGGTACGAGCCCGGCCTCGGCGGTGACGGACGAGCTGACGATGGCGTGCTTCGCGGTGGAGGTCGAGGTGACGAGCGTGTTCACCGCCAAGGACCGCCGCGAACACCGCGACGCCCTCAAGGCCCTCGCCGCGTACTACGACACGCACCTGGTGCCCGGCCTCCGCAGGGCCCTGCGCGACTCGTACCTGTCGAGCAGGGCGGTGGGCGGGGGCTGGGGCGCCTGACCGGAAGGACGACGAAGGCTCCGCAGACGTACTTCCGTCTCCGGAGCCTTCGTCCGTCCTCAGAACTTCCCGTAGTTCACCTGCCAGGTCGGCAGTCCCATCCGCCGCCACAGCTCGACCACCCGGTCCCGGTCGTCCAGCGACACCCGCACCGCGAACCGCTCGCGGACGTGCGCGTCGAACAGCTCGGCCTTCACGACGTCGTCCCGCCGCTGGTCCTTCGCGGGCCGCATCCACAGTTCGTCGTACGGTACGTCGTTGCGCTTCAGCCACTCCTCGGTCTGCTCCCGGAACTCCTCGCCCCGGCCCGACAGCAGGACGAGCGTGTCGCCGTGCGTCTGCCGGAAGGCGAGCAGCGCGTCCCGCACGGAGGGGTTCAGGATGTCCAGGCCGCAGCGCGTGAAGTCGTACGGGCCGCGGTCGCCGGTCAGCGCGAGCGTGCCGTCGATGTCGCACAGCACGGCGGACGGCAGGGCCGGGTCCGGGACGTACGGGGTCACCTCCACCTGGTCGTTGAACCAGTCCGCGGTGAGCCGCCAGCCGCCCTTGGTCGCCTTCGCGTGCTTGTCGGCGAGGATGCGGATGATGTCCTCGCCGACCGGGTTCGCTCGGGCGGCGTCGCGTCGTACGCACTCCTCCACCGGTACGTCGGTGAAGTCGTGCACCACGAAGCTGGCCAGGCCCGCGACCGCCGCCTTCAGCCGCTTGGGGATGTGCGGGGTGAGGTGCGTGTTGTCGACGACCACGTCGAAGCCGCCGTGGACGGCCGCGCGGACCGCCTCGTCCTGGACGGCCAGCACGGTCTGCTCACGGGCCCAGGAGCGGGCGCGGCCCTCGGGGGACTCGTCGCGCTCCCGCTTGGCGGGCAGGTCGAGCATGGCGCGCAGGTCGTCCAGGTTGACGCGTCGCATACCGCCGTCGGACTCCGCCTGGAGGGCGCGGGCGGCGGTGGTCTTGCCGGAGGCGGGCAGGCCGGTCATCACGTGGACGACGGGCAGGCGGGTCGGGGCGTCGGCCTCGGACTGGGTCTCGGTCTCGGTCTCGGTCTCGGCGAGCGTCTCGGTCTCGGCCGGCGTCTCGTTCTCGTTCCCGGCCTCGGTCGCGGCCTCGGGAAGGGGCGTGTCGGGCATGGTTCAGCTGTCCTCATCGGTCTTGAACGGGTCGGCGGCCACCGGCTTCAGCGCACGCCACACCACGAGGTCGGTCGGCCGTCCTTCCAGCCGCTGGAACATGGCGGCCTTCACCGCACGGTCCGGCAGCGCCTGGGCGGCGCGGGCGAAGGCCGCCCGGTCGTCGCCGAGGTGGGAGATCGTCGCATACGCCTCGTCGATGGCCCGCTCCCGGTCGGCGAGGGCCGCCTCCAGCCGGTCGATCACGCCGCGCACCCACGCGTCGAACTCGTCCGGCACCTGTTCCAGCAGGTCGTCCAGCGGGGTCGCGCCCGTGGCGTCCGCGACGGAGCTGCCGACCGCCTGGGCGACCAGCTTCGGCGGGCGGCCCGCGTCCCGGAAGCGCTGGATTCCGTAACCGCGCCAGATGTCCCGCTCGGTGATCCCGGTGAGGATCCTGTGCAGCCGTACGTACTCCGCGATCTTCACCTTGGCGCGCAGGCCGGAGGCGAACCGGATCACGAAACCCTCGGCGTCGGTGCCGGTGGAGGCGCCGCCGCCGGGCAGGGTGCTCGACGCGGTCAGCTCGACCAGTTCGGCCAGCGGCATCGCGGGCCACACCCGGACCACGGAGCCGATCGGCGCCCACGCCTCGGCGGCCTCGGCGAGCGGCACTTCCGTGCCGTCCGGGCCGTATGCGGCGAGGAGGACGAGGTCGCGGCGGTCGCCGTAGTTCACGACGATGCGGTTCTCGGGGTAGAGGATCTCCGCGAGGTACGTCGTGCCGGGCACGAGCGCACCGGTGTCCTTGCCCGTGAGCCAACGGCCCGCCCAGGTCGCCTGCTCACTGGTGAAGGACCCCTTGGACGCGACGTGCCAGCGGCCCGAGTGGTGGAAGACGATGGCGAGGCTGCCGTCGACCTTGTCGTACACCTCGAAGGGCTCGTCGGGGAGGCCGGGCGCGTACGGGCGGCCGAGCGCGTGCTCGGCCGCGTTGAAGAACTTCGGCAGCGGCAGCGCGGCCACCTCGCCCGTCTCGTCGTCGACGACCAGTCCGCGGCAGCGCGAGGTGACGTCCGTCCAGGCCTGTTCGTACTGGCAGGTACGGGTGTACGCGTAGATCGACAGCGGCAGTTCCGGGTGCGTCCGGCGGGTGACGTGGCCGATCTCGACGGCCTTGGCGAGGTCGCCGGGCTGCATGAGGTGGTCGAGACGAAGACGGGTGGAAGACATGGGATCACTCCTGGTGAGGTCCCCCGCATCTTCTCGCGCCCATTGATCCGCACGAAAGCGATTAACGCCGTGGCGCGGGGCGAGGGGCGTTGTGCGGCGCGAGGGCGTTGCGCGGTGCGGCGCACCCACCTCCACGGCACCGCGCCACGCCGCGCGTAGGGCACCGCTCCGCGCACAAGTCCCGCGCATACTGCCCGCCCGGCCGCTGCGGGTGCCGCTCGGACCGCGCGCGTGCCGCTCGGACCGCACTGAGTGCGGGCGAGCTGGGCGGGCTCGGTCACCGGTGCCGGGCCGCGCGCCCAGGCCCGTGCATCGAGCGTTGTGCGTCGGCTCACCGGCACCTCGCGGTGCGTGTCCAGACCCACGCCGATTCGAGAAGCGCGGGCCCGGACACCCGCGTTGAGGGGGCCGGGCCTCGCGCCGTGCGGGGCAGGGCACCCGCCTCAAGCCGGAAACGTGACCGCCCGGTCACGTGGCCATGAGGTCACCCGGCACCCGTTCACAAGGCCATCCGTCCACCCGCACCGGGTCCCGTCTCCGACAGTCGCCCGCACCGGGCCGGGCCCCCGCCCGATCAGCGGACCGCGTGCGGCAGGCGGACCCGGACGAGCGTGGTTTCGATGTTGCTGTCGACAAGTCGGCCCTTCGCGTCGAAGGCGGACGGGCCGTCCGTCATGCCGAAGTCGTTGTCGTTCAGCAGGACCAGCGTCTTCGAGCCTTCGAGCGCGACGCCCTCTATCTTGCCCGGTACCCCCTTGACCGTGTTCATGTCGACCACCAGCCGCTTCGGCAGCACCGGCACCCCGGCCGCCGCCGGGTCGGGGAGTTCCTCCACCGAGGGCTTCGCGGCGGATTCCCACCGCGAGCCCAGGATGTCGTTGCCCGGCCGCAGCCGCACCTCGTGCAGGCGGGCGGACTTGTCCGTGCGTTCCTGGACCAGGAGTCGGTCCCCGCCGAGCGCCACCAGCGCCGAGATCTTCAGCTCGGAGGTCTTCTTCTGGCCGGGCTCGACGACTCCGACCGGGTCGAACCGGTACACGTACTCGGCCGTGACCTTGCCCTTGCGGGGCGAGAAACGCAGCAGGCGGGTCGCCCGGGACTCCTCCCCGGCCTCCTTGCCCGGGTTCAGCAACGGGCTCTGCAACCCCAGCACCAGATCCCCGCCGGGCAGCAGCGCCAGCCCCTCGAAGCCGCGGTTGATCTTCCGCTTCAGGAAGACGGACGGCAGCGACTCGATCACCGGGTAGCCGGCACCCGTCAGCTTCAGCCCCTTCGGCACGTGCCGCTCCAGCACCCGCCCCCGCGCCGACACGTGCACCAGCGACGGCCCGTACTCGTCGACCAGCCAGAAGCTGCCGTCCCGGTCCTGGACGATGCCCTCGGTGTCCAGACCGTTGGGGTTGTACGTCAGGGGCTGGGAGGCGTCGAAGTTGTACGGGGCCTCGTCGCGGCCCGCCTGGTTCGGCAGCCCGGTGACGGGGGAGCCGTTCGACGTCGTCAGCGGGATGGCGCGCAGGACCTCGATGCGCCCGCCCGTGGCGCGGATCTTCACGATGGCCGGGTTGAACCCGGGCACGGGGAAGGTGCGCCGCTTCTCCTTGCCGATCTCGATCTGCCCGTTGGGGCCCCGGTCGGTGACCGTCCAGAACTCCCCGCGCCGCCCGGCCGGGTACAGGTCGCTGCCGATGCCGCCGAGGTCCACCCCTCGGTCGTCGCGCACGGTGCCGGGCAGCAGACGGTTGCTGAACTGCGCGAGCGGAATGTCCGGCAGCGTCGCCGTCGACACGACCCGCGCCCCTTCGGGCCGGTGCCGCGTCGGGGCGGCCGCGTCGGCGGAGCCCACCACGGTGGTCAGCGCGAGCGCGGTGGACAGCGGCAGCACGACGGCGACGGGACGACGCAGGGCACGCGGATTCATGAGCAGGACAACTCCCTCGGACAGCACAGCACTTCGCACATGGTGGAAGCCCACGGCGACAGCGCCATGATCGGCGGCACCGTCCAACGCCGGGCGACGCGTACATGACGTCGGGGCGATCCCTGGGTGAACGCAGACCGGGACCCGACCCAGGGAGCCCCCTACGCGCGCGGCCGCATCAGCAGCAGGTCCTCGCCCCACGCGTCCAGCACCCCACCGTGCCCCGCCCGCCGCGCCACCGCCTCGACCCGGGCGAACAGCCGGCGCTGGGCGGTCGCGTCACCCGTGCGCGAGACGTGCTCCACGGCGTCCAGCAGCGGCCCGGTCTCCCAGCCGGGCAGCGGGAACCGGGCGAGTTCCCACTCCAGGTACTTGTTGTACGGGCGGGGGCGCCGGTCCAGGGCGAAGAGCAGCTCCAGCAGGAAGCGGACACTGTCGACGGCATCGAGCCGCGCGGCGAGCGGGTGCCCGTCGCGGTCGTTCTTCACCGAGCGGTAGAGGGAGTTGGCGTAGGCGTCCAGCCACTCGCCCGCCTCCCGGAACGCCTCGTCGGCGCCGAGCCGCGCCTTGTCGGCCAGCAGCCGGGCGATGCCGCCGTCGAGCCGGTCGAGCACGACACGGGCCCGGGAGAGGGCGTACCGCTCGAAACCGGGCATGCCGACCGCGCGGAAGGCCGCGAGGGGCAGGACGACGAGGTCGAGTTCGGGGCTGCGGTGCCCGGCGTACCGGGCCAGACCGGTGGCCTCCCGCTCGGCGCCGTCGGCGAGGACGACGTACAGATCGTGGTCGGAGTGCTCGGTGGCCATGCCCTCGTGGGCCCGCGACCCCTTGAGGACAAGACCGACGACCGTCGGATCGGCGACGGCACGTGCCACGAACGCGTCGTAGGTCAGGGGGAGTTGTGCGCTCATCGGGAGGACTCCGGTCGGGTCGGGACGGGTGCTGCGGCGGGGCGGTCCAGTCTCGCCGGAACGGACCGCAACCTTCGCTGAATCCTTTTCGGGGTCCGGTGCCTCTTGTCTGCGTAACCGGTCGGACGGGCCGGTGGAAACAGGAGGAGACACCCGTGGTGATCACTGGCATCGTGGTCGGCGTCCTGCTCGTGGGCGCGTGCAGCTGGCACCTGGTGCGGCGGTACGGCAGGCGGGGCTGACGTGGCGGCCGTCGAGGAGGGGAGCAGTCCGTGAAAGCGCGTTTCAGCTGGCCCGACGAGCGGCTGATCAGGGCCGCGCAGGGCGGGGACGTCACCTCGCTGACGACAGTCGTGCTGGAGTCGCAGCCCCATGTGCGCAAGTTCGCCCTGTCGTTGTGCGCCTCGCGGCAGGACGCCGAGGACGCCGCGCAGGAGGCGCTGATCATCCTGTACCGGAAGATCGGCACCCTGCGGGCGACCGGGGCGCTGGCCTCGTGGATGTTCCGGATCGTACGGAACGAGTGTCTGCGGCAGGTGCGTTCGCCGGCCGTACGGAGCGAGGAGGCACCGGCCGAGACCGCCGGGCCGTCCGCCGAGGAGGCCGTGCTCCAGCGGCTGGAGGTGGCGCGGATCGCGGCCGCCGTCGGCGCGCTGCCGCCCGACCAGCGGCAGGTCCTGGTCCTGCGGGACCTCCAGGGCCTGCCGGGCCGGACCGTCGCGCACGCGCTGGGGCTGAGCACCGCGGCGATGAAGTCCCGGCTGCACCGGGCGCGTGCCACGCTGCGCCAGGAGCTGGCATCGGCGCGGGCGACCGAGGGAGAGGTACGACCGTGAGCCCCCGGACCACCACCGCACCCGCGCCCGACTTCGCCAGCCGGTCCGTCCCGCGTCACCTGGCGCGCGGCGCCATCGGGCTGGGGCTGATCGGCGGCGCGCTCGCCCTCGTACCCGTCGTCGGACCGGTCGCGCTGCTGGCAGCCCCGTTGGCGCTGGTCGCCTTCCGGGGCTGCCCGACCTGCTGGGCGATCGGCCTGGTGCAGACGATCTCGCGGGGGCGGCTGGAGCGGCGCTGCGAGGACGGGGTGTGCACCCTGGAGAAACGGCCCCCGGCAAACGCCGGCAGCGGTCTCAGCAGCAGTCTCAGCAGCAGTCTCAGTAGCGGTCGAGGATGAGCTGCGTCTTCAGGATGTCGCCCCGGTACAGCCACCCGTTGGCCTCGGCGACCGCGACGGACTCCCGGTGCAGGTCGGCGGCGGCCGTCCGGGAGTCCGTCTTGAACGACAGCTCCACGACGTACTCCGTGCCCGTGCCGCCCGCGCCGACCACCGGCAGCACCTCGATGCTCGCGTCGTCCGAGGCACCCCACGCGCCGCCGTACACCTTCGCCGTCACCGGACCGTGCGCACGCGAGGTGCCCAGCGCGTTCGTCGCGTCCTTCAGCTTGCCGGGGGCGTCGGCGACCAGCCAGCCCCGGCCGGTGTCGCCCGCCGGGAGGGAGGTGTTGGGGTAGTCCTTGGCACTGCGCTTCTTCTCGTTGCTGAAGCTCAGGGTCTGCTTGGCGTAACCCCAGTCGACCTCCGTCTTGTAGGCGGAGTCGGCGCTGTCGAAGCCCGCCGCACGGGCCGTGCTCAGGGCGGCGTCGAGGTCGCCGCCGGTGACGGGGAAGCGCTTCTTGTACGTCTCCTCGAAGGACGAGCCGTCCTTGTGCCGCAGCCGCACGCTCCACCCCTGGGCGTCGAGCGCGCGGCCGTCGGTGTCGTAGTAGCTGTACGAACGCGCCTTCGCGGCACCGGTGATGCCGAAGGCCTGCCGTACCGCCGCGCTCGGCGCGTGCGAGGCGTCCAGCGCCGAGACCGTGAGGTTGATCTTCACCTCGTACGAGACGGCAGCATCGGCGGCGTGCGCCGGAGCGGCGGGGGACAGCAGCGCGGCCGCGACGGCGAGCGCGAGGGCGGGACCGGCGGTGGTGGCGGGGCGCAGGGCCCGGGGGAGGGCCTGGGTGAGGGAGGTCATGGGGCCGATGATCACGGGGCCGCATGACCTCCCGGCGAGGAGTGGATGAACCCGGGGCGACCAACAGGCCCCGCCGGGCACCTACTTCCCGGCGGACGCCTGCGGCTCGCGCCACATCCCCCACAGCGTCGGGCCCCCGCCCGGCAGCTCGAACTCCTCGCGCACCCGGAAGCCGAAGTGCTCGTACACGGGCACGTTCGACGGCTTGGACGATTCCAGGTAGACCGGCTGCCCCGCCGCGTCGGCCTGCGCGAGCCCCGACCGCAACAGTGCCGACCCGTGCCCCTGCCCGCGGGCCTCCGGGTCCGCGCCGATGAGCGCGAGCGACCAGTGCGGTTCCTGCGGGGCGTGCCGGGCGGCCGTCTCGACGGCTGCGCCGAACTGCGCGGCCCGCTCCCCGAGGATGCCCGTGAGCACCTCGATGGTCGCCGCGTCCGGAACCGCCTTCTCCTGCGCCTCGGCCGGCACCCAGAACGCCGCCGCCGAAGCGGTGCGCTCGCACAGCCCGTGCAGGACGTACTGCCGGGTGAACAGGGTCTCGAAGTACCGGGCGAGGGAGTCTTCGCGCGTGGCGTCGTCCGTGAAGAACGACAGCATCATCGGGTCGTCGACGAAGGCACGGGCCAGGGTCCGGCCGATCCGGGCGGCGTCGTCGGCGGTTGCCGTCTGAGGGGTGATCGTTTTCGGCATGGCCCTCATTCTGCACACCGCTGATCTGCGCTGGTGCGAGGGGTCGCGGAGCCCTCAACCAGACCGCCAAGGGTTGCCCTTGACGTCGATCGTGGCCGAAGCACGTCACTTCGGCAGGGCCGCCGAGCAACTGCACATCGCGCAGCCTCCGCTCTCGCAGGCGATCCGTCGCCTGGAGGGGGAGCTGAGGGTCGAGCTGTTCGCCCGGACGACCCGGCAGGTCGCGCTCGCCGGTGCGGGCGAGGTGTTCCGCACCGACGTGGCCGGGGCGATCAGGCTGCCGTTGACGAGGGGCTGTCCTCGAACTCCGCGAGCTTCCGGAGTACGGCCTCCCGGCGGACCGCCGACCGCTGGGCGGGCCGTTCGACGCGGGCGTACGGGCGCTGCGGGAGGGCGACACCGAGACCGGGGGCCGACTGCTGCACGAGGTCGCGCGGGCCGGGGTGCCCGAGGCGGCGATGCTCCTCGGGCTGCTGCGCGCGCAGTCCGGCGACCGGGACGCGAGCCGGGACCTGCTGCGCGCGGCGGCCGAGGGCGGCGACCCGGAGGCGTACCTGTTCCTGGGGCACTTCGCGCTGCACGACGACGTCGACGGCGCCCGCCACTGGTTCGAACGGGCGGCGGCGGACGCAGCAACCACGCCCGGCTCAGGCTGGGAACGGACCTGGCGACGGACGGCGACCCGGACCGGACCGAGGCCTTCCTGCGGGTGGCCGCCGCGGAGGGCCTCGCGGACGCGTTCGGACCGCTCGCCGAGTTCGCCAGAGTCAGGGGCGACACGGAAGAAGTGCAGCGGTGGCAGTCGGAGGCTGCCCACGCGGGCTCCGCCCCCGGCCCGTACGCGGAGGCCGCAGCCACCGGGGAGCGGCACGGGTCCACCCACCTGATGCCCCGGGCCGCCTGCGCGGGCAGCACCGCCGCTGCCCGCCGACTGGCGGACCGCTACGAGCGGACCGGCAACCGGGAACACGCTGCCTGGTGGCGTGACCCTGAGGAAGATGGATTGACGAGGGCATGCCGACCGACGCCCCAGGAGCTGTCACCCGTCACAGGCATCGGGCAGTGTGTGCCGTGAGCCGTGTCTCAACCGCCCCCTCCGCCTTGTTTGTGCAACAAGTTGCATAGCAAGATCGACCTGCGAGAGCCCCTCGACGTACGCGGACCGTACGAAGCCCGCCGCCCTCCCCGAAAGGCACCCCTCATGGCCGCCCCCCTCCTCTTCAACCCGCAGACCTACGACCCCCAGGGCTTCGACGCCGAGACGAGCAGGCTGCTGCGGGCCACCGTCGACTGGTTCGAGGCGCGCGGCAGGCGCCGGCTCATCGAGGACTACCGCACCCGCGCCTGGCTCGCGGACTTCCTCGCCTTCTCCGCGAAGGAGGGGCTCTTCGCGACCTTCCTCACCCCGGCCGCGGCCGCCGGGGACAACCCGGACAAGCGCTGGGACACCGCCCGCATCGCCGCGCTCAACGAGATCTTCGGCTTCTACGGGCTCGACTACTGGTACGCCTGGCAGGTCACCGTCCTCGGCCTCGGCCCCGTCTGGCAGAGCGACAACGCCGACGCCCGCGCCCGCGCCGCCGAACTCCTCGACCAGGGCGAGGTGTTCGCCTTCGGCCTCTCCGAGAAGTCGCACGGCGCGGACATCTACAACACCGACATGCTGCTCACCCCGGACGGCGACGGCGGCTTCCGTGCCACCGGCTCCAAGTACTACATCGGCAACGGAAACGCAGCAGGGCTCGTCTCCGTCTTCGGGCGGCGCACGGACGTCGAGGGCCCCGACGGCTACGTCTTCTTCGCCGCCGACAGCCGCCACGACGCGTACCACCTGGTGAAGAACGTCGTCGATTCGTCGAAGTACGTGAGTGAGTTCCGCCTGGAGGACTATCCGGTCACCGCCGCCGACGTCCTGCACACCGGCCGCGCCGCCTTCGACGCCGCGCTGAATACCGTCAACGTCGGCAAGTTCAACCTGTGCACCGCCTCCATCGGCATCTGCGAGCACGCGATGTACGAGGCCGTCACCCACGCGAGCAACCGCATCCTGTACGGCCGCCCGGTCACCGCCTTCCCGCACGTGCGCCGCGAGCTGACCGACGCGTACGTCCGCCTGGTCGGCATGAAGCTCTTCAGCGACCGCGCCGTCGACTACTTCCGCACGGCCGGTCCCGACGACCGCCGCTACCTCCTCTTCAACCCGATGACGAAGATGAAGGTGACCACCGAGGGCGAGAAGGTCATCGACCTCATGTGGGACGTCATCGCCGCCAAGGGCTTCGAGAAGGACAACTACTTCGCCCAGGCGGCGATCGAGATCCGCGGCCTGCCCAAGCTGGAGGGCACGGTTCACGTCAACCTCGCCCTGATCCTGAAGTTCATGAAGAACCACCTCCTGGACCCGGCGCCGTACGAGCCCGTCCCGACCCGCCTCGACGCGGCCGACGACGACTTCCTCTTCCGCCAGGGCCCGGCCCGGGGCCTCGGCTCGGTCCGCTTCCACGACTGGCGCCCGGCCTTCGACGCGTACGCGAGCCTGCCCAACGTGGCCCGCCTGCGCGAACAGGCCGACGCCCTCTGCGAGTTCGTCAAGACGGCCGCCCCCGACGAGGCCCAGAGCCGTGACCTGGACCTCCTCCTCGCCGTCGGCCAGCTCTTCGCGCTCGTCGTGCACGGCCAGCTGATCCTGGAGCAGGCGAAGCTGACGGACCTCGACACGGACGTCCTCGACGAGCTGTTCGCCGTCCTCGTACGGGACTTCTCCGCGCACGCCGTGGAGCTGTACGGCAAGGACTCCGCCACCGAGGCCCAGCAGAACTGGGCGCTGGGGGCCGTCCGCCGCCCCGCCGTGGACGAGGAGCGCTCGGCCCGCGTCTGGCGGCAGGTCGAGGCGCTGTCCGGAACGTACGAGATGGCTCCCTGAGCCCCGAAAACACACCCGTGCGGGGAAGGCACCCGGCCCTGTACCTTCCCCGCATGGCGACCATCTACGACACCACCGTGACCCCCACCAAACTCGAACTCTTCACCGCGTGGCTGCCCACCCGCCCCTGGTACCAGGGCACTTCGGCCACCCCCGACCTGGCCAAGGCCGGCGGCTTCCGGCTGGACGACCCCGAGGGCGAGGTGGGCCTGGAGTTCATGGTGATCACGGACGCGTCCGGGCCGAGCCCGGTCGCGTACCAGATCCCCGTCACCTACCGCGGCGCGCCGCTCGAAGGGGCCGCCGCCGAGCGGGCCTTCATCGGCACGATGGAGCACGGCGTGCTCGGCACGCGCTGGATGTACGACGGCCCGCTCGACCCCGCCCTCGTGCCGCAGCTGCTCGCGCTGCTCCAGAACCGCGCCGAGCCGCAGCACCAGAACATCAGCGACACCCCCGACCCGGCCGTCACCGCCCGCACCACGGGCCCCGCCCTCCCCGCCGAGCTGGTCCCCGGCGACGTACGCGACGAGAAGCTCGCCACGACGGTCACCGTGGCCACGGGTGAGCCGTCCGGCCCGCTGACCCTGTCGGTGACGCGCGTGCTGGGCACGGCGGCGACGGACGGGTCCCGGGCACACGTCGTCGCGCACTGGGAGTCCCCGGAGGGGGAGAAGCGGGACGGCGTGTTCGCCGTGCTCGGTCCCATGGCGGGCTGATACGTACGGCTGCTGTTGAGGGCGTCGGGGCCGTGCGGCGTGTCGCGACGATTGTGTCGCGGCCCCGACCTGCCGGGGATTCAGCAAGTGGCGGACTCCGCCGCGGACGTGAGGTCGCGCAGCCACTTCTCCAGGCCCTCGCGCAGGATCGCCCGCGCGGCGTCCTCGTTCGCGTCCACCACCGCGCCGGTGTGCGTCTCCTCGGTGGTCACCCGGACCCCGCCCCTGACCTTGGTGAACGTCCACACGTGTACGCCGTCGATGCGCAGGCCACCCGCGCCGACGGCAGGTCCGGTCCAGCGGATGCAGGAGCCCTGCCGAAGCTGTTCGACGGTCGACGTGATCTCCAGGCTGGTGGCGGGCGTCTGCGGATTGGGCGGGATCGGGGTCGTCCAGCGGAACGCCGAGCCCGCGCGGAACGGGCCGTGGTCCAGGCGCTTCACGTCGGTGATGCCGGGCTGCCAGGAGGGCCAGCGCGCCACGTCCGTCTGGAGCTTCCAGATGGTGTGCAGGGGGGCGTGGACGACCGTCTCGGTGCGGTGGCGGACGCGGGCGTCGGGGTCGACGCCCTTGCCCTGGCAGGTGAGGGAGGTGGTGGGTGTGGTTGCTGCGGCCGCGGTCGGTGCGGCCACTGTGCCCAGTAATCCGGTGGCGAGCAGCGAGACGGCGAGCAGAGCGGCGCGGGTGCTTCGGTTCGTGAACATGGGGACCCCTTCGGCTATATGGCGGCTCGTTCGTTACAAGGTATAACTCGACCGTGCGTGAGGGGTCAACAGTTGCGTGATAGGTTCTAACAAAATTCGGGCTGGGTGGGAGAGAAGGCACACCGTGGCGAAGGCCGAGGCGAAGAAGACGGACGCGGAGACCCCCCGTGAGCGCTACCGCGCCCAAGTGCGCGCGGAGGTCAAGGAGCACGCCTGGCAGCAGATCGCCACGGCCGGAGCCTCGGCGCTCTCCCTCAACGCGATCGCCAAGCAGATGGGCATGAGCGGCCCCGCCCTCTACCGCTACTTCGCCAGCCGCGACGACCTGATCACCGAACTGATCAGGGAGGCCTACCGAAGCCTCGCGGACACCCTCCGCGCCACCGCCGCCACGGGCTCCGGTCTCACCGCCCTCGCGCACACCCTGCGCGACTGGGCGCTGGAGGACCCCCACCGGTACCTGCTCCTCTACGGCACCCCGGTGCCCGGCTATCACGCCCCCGACGACGTCACCGGCATCTCCGACGAGATCATGAAGACGCTCCTGGACGCCTGCACCGCCGCCCTCGCCGCCCGCAGGGCCGCGCCCTCGGCGCCACCCGCCCCCGCCTTCCTGGCCGAGCACCGCGAGTGGGCCGCCGGGCATCCCGCCCCGCCCGCGGCCCTGCACCTCGCCCTGACGTTCTGGACGCGCATGCACGGCGTCCTGTCCCTGGAACTCGCCGGCCACTTCGCGGGCATGGGCTTCGACCCCGCCCTCCTGTTCACCGCCGAACTCGACGCCCTCGCCCCGCGCTGACGCCCGCGTTCCCGGTCGCCCGGTCAGGCCCCGCGTTCCCGGTCAGACCCCCGCGCCCGCCCTGCGGTGCCGCAGGTTGACCACCGACGCCTTCGCCAGCGCCGCCGGGCTCAGGAACCGCGCCGGACCGATCAGCCGTGACGCGAACCGGTGCATGTGCTGCGCCACGGCGGTGTCACGTGCCGCCGCCGAGAACATCAGCCGCTCCAGCGGGTTGAACGGCCGCGACACCGCGAAGTCCGCCGCCAGGAACTGGTGCCCGCGCAACCGCTTCCCGTGGTCACGGGCGTACACCAGCAGCGCCTTGTCCAGATCGGCCCGACCGGCGACCGCCGGGGCCACCGCCCGCGTCAGCCATTGCGCCGACTGGAGCGCCCACCCGCACCCCACACCCCACAGCGGATCACCGGTCAGCGCCGCGTCCCCGACGAGCGCCAGCCCCGGAGCGGTCGGCCTGCGGCTGTGCAGCGGGTAGTCGACCGTGCCGGTGATCTTCGTGACGCGCTCGGCCGCGTCGACGTCCGGTGCCTCCGGCAGCGCGCGCACGAAGGCGAGGAAACTGCCCTCCAGGTCCGCCCGGAAGGCCGGGAGGTGCTTCTTGTCCGGGAGCACCGCCAGCACCGTCACCCCGTCGTCGTTGGGGAACGCGTACGCCATGTCCGGCTCCAGGAACCAGGCGTGGCTGATCCCGTCCCGCAGCGGCAGGTTCCGGTAGTGCGCCAGATACCCGAACCGGCCGTTCCTGTGCTCCCGCACCGGCACACCGGCGAACTTCGCCACCGCCGAGTCCTTGCCGTCCGCCCCGACCACCAGCCGCGCCCGCAGCTCCCGCTCCCCGTCCGCCGCCGAAGCCCGCACCCCCACGACACGGGACGCGGCGCCCCCGCCCTCCCGCAGCAGCCCCGTCACCCGGTGGCCCAGCAGCAAATCCACCCCCGGCGTCTCGGCCGCCAGCGACCTGATCAGCGGGTCCAGCGTGCTGCGCCGGACGTTGTACCCGATCGGCAGCTCGGCGTCCGAGGCCGCGCCCCACGGCTCGATCCACCCCCAACGGGTGTGCCAGCGCGCCTTGTTGGGGACCGCGCCCGCCTTCTCCAGGGCCGTGACGAGTCCCAGCTCGCGCAGCACCGGATGGGCGCAGGCCGTCAGGGAGTGCGTGCACAGCGCCTTGTACGCCTCCGGGTCCGAGCGGCGCTCCAGCAGCGCGACGCGCACTCCGCGCCGCGCGAGCAGTATCGCCGCGGCGCAACCGGCCAGGCTCGCCCCGCTGATGACGACATCGTGATCGCGCGACGCACCGGAGCCGCGGGGTGCGCTGTCGGGCCTGTTCATGGGCGGAGTTCTCCTCGGGGCGCGGGCCGTACTGGGGAGTAGTACGGTACCTCCCGCCCCATCCCCACCAACTCCCCTGTTTACACCGGCGAGTTGCTGCACTCCCCCTCCCCGAGGTGCGCGCCCGGTCCTACCGTGAAGCGCGAGGACACGGCGTCGGCCCGCCCCCACCCGTGGCGGCGGCCGCTCCGGTCGAGCAGGAGGAACCCCATGACCATGCACGACGCATCCGGGTCGGCCCCCTTCGGCGAGGGCAGGAACGCAAGCAGGAACCCCGAGGTCAAGATCCCCGGTGACGCGCTGGACGCCCTCACCGACGCCCGCTCCCGCGCGTTCGACGACGACATGCGGCAGCGCGAGGAACGTGCCCGGCGCAACGCCGCCCTCATCGAGGCCGGTGCGGCCGTGCAGTCCGGCACGATCGACCCGGAGGCACTCGCCGCCTGGGAGGAGCAGGTACGCGTACGGCTGGAGCAGACCCCGACGTACGTCCGGCCCCCCGAGACCGCGGCGGAGGCCGCGATCGCCGACCTCCAGCTCTTCCGCCGCCCGTGGCCCTGGCCCCGCGCCAAGGCCTCCGACGGCGGCCAGCAGGCGACCGTCGACCTCGGCGGCGGCGAGGCGCACGTCGGCCTCGGCCTCTACAACCGGACCGGCGCGGCGGGCGGCACCGCCGAGATGGGCGGCCCGTTCCGCCTCCCGTCCTTCAGCGACTTCGAGTTCCGCACCACCGTCGACTACCGCTACGACTGGTTCTTCTCCACCGCGATCGGCAGCGCCGACAGCCAGGGCTGGATCTCCATCATCGTGGACGAACTCCTCGACGCCCCCGGCTCCCAGTGGCACTCCGTGGTCAACCGCAGGGTGCAGCTGTGGTCCGACTCCACCGGCAGCGCGGGCTCCGACGGAGCCACCGAACCCGGCAACAGGCTCACCGTCAACGAACGCTTCCGGGGCCGCCCGGACGCCAGCTACGTGTGGTGGGCCGGCGCCAACGAGACCATCCAGACCCAGTTCCAGGCCACCTCCCAGGCCAACCTCTACATCGAACTCCTCTACCTCGTCGCGTTGGCCCGCGTCTGAGGGACGGGCGGCGGTCGCACGCACGGGTGATGTTGCGTCAAGTCACCCGGAACCGCCCGGCCGGACTTCTACCGTGCTCACAAGGTCGCCGCGCGCCGCCCCCGGCGCGGTGCGCGGCGACGGTGTGCCGTGCGACGTGGAAAGAGGGCCGGTCATGGCCAGTGGGTTCCAGCAACGCAAGATCGACAACATGTTCGCCGCGTTCGACGTGAACGGCGACGGCTACCTCCAGAAGGACGACTTCGAGGCCCTCGTGGAGCGGTGGGGCCGCCTCCCCGGAGCGGAACCGGGCACGGAACTGCGCTCCCGGCTGGAGACCCTGCTGATGGGCTGGTGGGACGGCCTGCTCTCGGTCGCCGACGCCAACCACGACGGCAAGGTCGACAAGTCCGAACTCCTCGTCCTGGTCGACCGGCTCCCCACCCTGCGTGCACAGGTCGAGGCGACCGCCCACGCCCTCTTCGACGCCGTCGACACCAGCGGCGACGGCCGCATCTCGCCCGAGGAGCACCGCCGCCTGGTCGACGTCTGGCACGGCCGCACCGTCGACACCGAGGGCGTCTTCGACGTACTCGACCGAGACGGCGACGGATATCTCAGCCGCACCGAGTTCGCCGAGCTGTGGTGTCAGTTCTGGATCAGTGACGACCCGTCGGAACCGGGCAACCTGATGTGCGGGCGCATCCCGGGGCAGGCGGCCGCGCACGCAGGGTGAATGCACCGGGAAGCCCGGCCGGTGAGACGCAGGGACATCTGCCCGAGACAGAAGGATATTCATCCGCTCGCGCAGCCTTCCTAAGGTCGAGAACAACCGCACCGGCCGGGCGCCCCGCCCGGTCGGCCGACCGGAAGGAACCCCTCCCATGCGCGCAGTGATCCAGAAGTCCTTCGGCGGCCCCGAGGTCCTGGAGACCGTCGAGCTGGAACGGCCCGTCCCGCTCGCCACCGAAGTCCTCGTCCGCGTCCACGCCAGCGCCGTCAACCCGGCCGACCTGGCGGTCCGTTCCGGCGCCTACCCGATCTACGGCGAGCTGCCGTTCGGCGTCGGCTGGGACATCTCGGGCGTCGTCGAGGAGAGCGGCCCCGGCGCCCGCTTCAAGCCGGGCGACGAGGTCTACGGGATGCCGTTCTTCCCCCCGCGCCGCCACCGCCTACGCCGACTACGTCGCCGTCCCCTCCCGGCAGGTGGCCCGCAAGCCCGCCACCCTCGACCACGTGCACGCCGCCGCCCTCCCGCTCGCCGCCCTCACCGCCTGGCACGGGCTCGTGGACGCGGCCGGGCTCACCGAGGGGCAGCGGGTGCTGATCCACCGGGCCGCCGGGGGAGTGGGCCACCTCGCCGTGCAGATCGCGAAGGCACGCGGCGCCCATGTCATCGCCCTGGCCGGCGGGCCCAAGCACGACTTCGTACGGGGCCTCGGCGCCGACGAGGTGATCGACCACCGCACCACCGACTACACCGAGAAGGTCGCGGACGTCGACGTCGTCCTCGACGCCTCCTCGGAGGGCGCACGGGCCCTGGAGGTGCTCAGGCCCGGCGGCACCCTCGTCAGCATCGTCCAGCAGGGGGACCGGGAGCTCGCCGCCCGCATCGAGGCCGCCGGGCGACGCTTCGCGGGCGTCACCGTCGAACCCGATTACGCCGGGCTGGAGGCCATCGCCGCACTCGTCGACGCGGGCCGGGTCCGCCCGTACGTCGCCGAGACCTTCCCGCTCGAAGAGGCCGCCAAGGCACACGAGTTGGTCGGCGGCGGTCAGGTGCGGGGGAAGGTCGTCCTCACCGTCGCGTGAGCATAGGGTTGCACCGGTGGGCACCGGGGGGCACCGGGGGAGCGGCCGAGAGGAAGAGCGATGGACATCCTGACCGAGGCGCTGAGCTCCATGCGTACCGGACAGCCCACCTCCGTACGCACGGAGGGCCGCGCCCCCTGGGGGCTGCGCATCCCCCCGGTCTCCGGGGCCGGATTCCACATCGTGCTCTCCGGAACGTGCTGGCTGGTCCCGCTCGACGGGGCCTCCGGCGGGCGGCCGATCCCGCTCGGCCCCGGCGACGTCGTCTTCCTGCGCGGCGGCGCGGGCTGCGTCCTCGCCGACCACCCCTCGACGCCGTACGCCCGGGAACAGACCGACCAGTACCGGGACTCCCTGCCGATCGGCACGGTCACCGTCGGCGGCGACGGCCCGCGCACCAGCCTGCTGTGCGGGCACTACCGCCTGGACCAGAGCCGCCCCCACCCCCTCCTGCGGCAGCTCCCCGACATCGTGCACCTGCCCGCCGGGCCCGGCCGCCACGTCGAACTCGGCGCGGCGGTCCGCCTCCTGGCGGCGGAGCTGGAGACCCCCCGCATCGGCTCCACCGGCATCGTCCCGGCGCTGATCGACTCCCTCCTCCTCTACATCCTCCGCGCCTGGCTCGACGACCAGCCCCGGACCGGCGGGGCGGGCTGGGCGGCCGCGTTCGAGGACCCGGCCGTCGCCCCGGCGCTGAACGCCATCCACGAGGACCCCGCCCACCCGTGGACCGTCGAGGCGCTGGCCGGGCGGGGCTGTCCCGGGCCGCCTTCGCCCGCCGGTTCGCCGCCCTGACCGGCGAACCCCCGATGGCGTACCTCACCCGCTGGCGGCTGACGACCGCCGCCCGGCTGCTCCGCGAGTCCGAGGCCCCGCTCACGGCGGTCGCCGCCCGCACCGGGTACGGCTCCGAGTACGCCTTCGCGAAGGCCTTCAAGCGGGAGTACGGCCAGGCCCCGGGCGGCTACCGCCGCGAGGCCCGCGCCGCCTGAAGCGCGCCCCCGGTTCAGCCCTCGTCCGGCACCCAGTTCCCGTGGAACCCCACCGGCACCCGCACCGGCAGATGGACCCGCGCCACCGGTTCCGCCTCCAGGTCCCGGGCGTCCAGGACCACCAGGTCCGTCGCGTCCCGCTCCGGCTCGAAGACGTAACTCAGCAGCCAGCCCTCGTCCTCCCCGCCCTGTTCCGCAGGTACGAACACGCCCTCGCCGACGTCGCCGCGCGGGTCGAAGCGGTGCTCCTGCGTCGTGCCGTTGACCAGGTCGTACTTGACCAGGCCGACGCCCAACTGGGAGATGTCCGGCGGCAGCAGCTCGCCGGGCGTCTCCAGATGCAGCCGGGAGCGCTCCGCCCCGTACCCGTCGCCGGGCTGGACGACCCCGTAGCCGAACCGGTGCTCCAGCGTGGCCCGGCGCGGGTCGATGCGCGGGAACTCCACCGGACGGTCGTCCAGTTGCTCCTGCCGGACCGTCCCGGCGGTCAGGTCGACGGTCCAGCGCTCCAGGCACGGCGGCGCCTCGTCGGGGCCGAAGCGGGAATTGCGGTCGAACAGCTTGTCGTACCGCACCAGGTGCATCGTGATCGTCCGGCCGTCGGCCGACTCGTACGCGCCCATCGGATGGAAGACGAAGCACGGGTCGATCCCCAGCCACCGCACGGCCTCGGCCGGGCCTTCGCGCGGCAGCACACCGAGCCGGGCCGGGCGGGCCGGGTCCCAGACGTACGGGAAGTTGTCACCGCTCGACGCGCCCTCCAGGTCGAAGACCACCGGCAGGTCGTACAGCAGGACGTACGACGTCGTCAGCGAGAAGTCGTGCATCATCGGACCGCCCTCGACCGGCACGTCCACCCGCTGCCTGATCCGCCCGTCCAGGCCCGCCACCAGGTACTGGACATAGGGGTACGCCCAGCAGTACGCCACCGCGTGCAGTTCCCCGGTGCCGGGGTCGACGGTCGTGTGCGCGGCGAAGCCCCCGGGGAGGGTGCCGCCGAAGTCGTAGGGGCCCAGGGTGTTCAGCTCGTGGTCCAGCTCGTAGGGGAGCGCCCCGCCCTCGACGGTGGCCAGGTCGTGTCCGGCGAAGTGCAGGATGTGCGTGTTCGGCGCGAAGTCCATGTCGAGGTGGCGCGGACCCTGCGGCCCCTTCTCGCCGAGGCGGGCGGCCACGGCGTCGCTGCGCACCCACCGGTTGCGGTACCACTCGGCGCGCCCGTCGCGCAGCCGCACCCCGTGCACCATGCCCTCGCCGCTGAACCAGTGGTGCGCGGCGGGGTCCTCGATGTTCAGCGGGTTGGGACCGTTGCGGAGGAAGCGGCCGGTCAGGGCCTCCGGCAGGCGTCCGGTGACGGGCAGGTCGTGCGCGGTGACCTCTTCGCTGACGGGGGCGAACAGGCCTTCCAGGTAAGGGTTTTCACGACTGTCGTGGCCCTGGGGACTCTCGTGGCTCTCGTGGCTCTCGTGGGGGATGTTGCGGTCCGTCATCGCGGCCTCCTCGGGGAGGGGCGGGCCCGACGGCCCGACGGCCCTTCCACGCTCCACCCTCCCGCAGCACGCCGCACCCGAACAGGCCCCGCGCACGACCGGCTAGCCGCGGGTGACGGAGCGGATCCAGGCGAGCTGCTGGGAGACCTCTCCGGCCTCCGCGCTCGTCTCCCGGTCCGAGCCGAAGAAGACGCCGAGCAGCACCTCCTCGCCCTGCGGGGTGATGCTCATGACCGGGCCGCCGGAGTCGCCGCCCGCGGGAATCCCGGAACCCCTCACCATGCAGAAGTCCGGGCCGCCCGGCAGGGTGTGGCCCGAGCAGCGGGGGTCGTCCGGCTTCACGACCTTGAGGTCGGCCTGCTTGAGGACGGGGGACTGACAGGCGTTCTCGTCGGTGGTGCAGGTCGCGCCCCAGCCGTACTGCCGAACGGTCTGACCGGGGCGGACGGGTGCGGCGGACAGCTTCGCCGGGGTGACCTTCATCGGCTGGACCTTGATCAGCACCATGTCGGCCTTCGCGCTCCCCGCTCGCTTGCCGGGCAGCGGGCGCACCGTCGTCGTGCCCTTGCGGACGTCGAGGCTGCCGACCTTGAACGAGATCCGCTTGTCGGCGATCGGCTGCGCCTGTTCGTAGAAGCAGTGCGAGGCGCTGAGGACCCACTGCGCGGTCACCGCCGTCCCCGTGCACACCGGCTGCCCGTCGACGAACATGCGCACCGCCCACGGGCCGTACGTGCTCTTCGCACCGCCGATCACGGCGGACGCGGGGGCGGTCGAGAGGACCGAGCCGATCAGGAGCAGCAGGACGGACAGCAGCAGTGCACGCAGGTGACGGGTCATCAGGAACGGTTCCTCTCGGTGGTGCTTCGGCGCATCCGTGCTCGGGCCGTACACGGAGTCAGATGACCGACCGGGACGAACGGTTCCGTACCGCTGCGACACGTCGGCCCGCCCGGCCTGTCCCCACCGGAAGCCGCGTCGCAGCCTGGGCGGGACCTTCGCCCCGACAGCATCGGCGAATGAACCCTGCGCACCGGCTGCTTCTGCAACCCGGGCGTCGGCGAGGCCCTGCCCTGTACCGGGAGCTGACCACCGGACCCCCGCCGCACCGGGAGGTGCTGCCGCCGCGCACCGCCTGCTGATCCCCGCACGGATTGCTGAGCCCCGCACGGGTTGCGCGGCCGATTTCTCGCGGCAACGCGCGCGAAACACTCCGTCCCTACGGTCGCCCCATACCGGTCATGGCTGCAACGGCCGGTGCGCGACCGGGTGTTCACCGGCGCTAACCAGCCGTCTTCCGCCGAGCTCCAGGGAGGAACGATGGCTGTGCCCACGCGCCCCGTCGAGTCCGCCGCACCTCCACAGTCCCCCGCACCTCCACAGTCCCCCGCACCTCCACTGTCCCCCGCGCCCGCCCCGCACCCCGTCGACGTACGGCCGCCGCTGCGCCGCCTGGTCCCGCTCAGCCTTCAGCACCTGCTCGTCGCCTACGCGGGCATGGCGACGATGCCGCTGCTCGTGGGCACCGCACTGCACCTGCCCGAGGACCGGATACGGCTGCTGATCAGCGCGAACCTGCTGGTGAGCGGGCTGGCCACGCTGTTGCAGTCGCTCCGCGTCAAGGGGATCGGGCACTGGGTCGGGGCGCGGCTGCCGATCGTGATGGGCTCCACGTTCACCGCGATCACGCCCGCCGTGCTGATCGGCAAGGAGCACGGGCTCGCCGCCGTGTTCGGGGCGACGATCGTCTCCGGGCTGGTCACGGTGGCGGCCGCGCCGTGGTTCGGGCGATGTCTGCACCTGTTCCCGCCGCTGGTGACCGGGACCGTGATCGCGGTGATCGGGTTCTCGCTGGTGCCGTCGGCGGCGGGGCTGGTCACCGGGGGCGCAGGGGGTTCCGGCGGGGGAGCGGGCCTGGCCCTGGCGGCGGTCACCGTCCTGCTCGTGGTGCTGGTCGAGCGCCTCGCCCCGCCCGCCGTCGCCCGGTTCTCGGTACTGGTCGCGATGGTCGCGGGCACACTGCTCGCGCTGCCGCTCGGGCTGTTCGACGGGTCGGGGGTGGCGGAGGCGGCCCTGGTGTCGGTGCCCGACCCGACGGCCTTCGGCGCACCCACCTTCCTCGTACCGGCGATCGCCGCGATGCTCGTGGTGCAGCTGGTGAACATGGTCGAGTCGGTCGGCGACACGCTCGCCGTCGGCCAGATCGTCGAGCGCGGCGACGACGCCCCCACGGTGGTACGGGCGCTGCGCGCGGACGGCCTGGCCACCGTGGCGTCCGGGGCACTCTCCTCGTTCCCCGTCGTGACCTTCGGGAACTCGGTGGGCCTGCTCAGCGTGACCCGGGTGCGCAGCCGCCATGTCGTGGCGCTCTCCGGGCTGTTGATGGTCGCCCTGGCCTTCTTCCCCGTGCTCGGCGCGGCCGTCGCCGCCGTGCCGGGACCGGTGCTCGGCGGGGTCTCGCTCGTCATGTTCGGCACGGTCGGCGCGGTGGGCCTGCGCATCCTGGCCCGCGCCGACCTCACCGACTCCCGCAACCTGCTGACCGCCGCGCTCGCCTTCGGCCTCGGCATGATCCCGGTCGGCGCACCGGACTTCTACGCGCCGCTGCCGTCGTTCGCCCGCACCGTCCTGGACAGCGGCATCGCCGTCACCGGCATCGTCGCCTTCACCCTCAACCTCCTCTTCCACCACACGCCACGACGCAGCGAGGGCCGCGCCGCGGTCGCCCAGGACAAGGACCACGCCTGATGACGACGTACGACATCGACACGATCACCGACGTCACCGTCTACAGCGGCGGTCACTGGCTCGCGGGCAGGGACGTCCACCTGGCCGAAGGACGCGTCCGGGCGGTTGTCCCGTCGGGTGAACTCCCATGGGGCGTACGAGTGTTGGACGGCACGGACGGACACCTCACCCCCGGTCTCGTCAACACGCACACCCATCTCTTCCAAGCGGGCCTGCGCGGCATCGGCGAAGGCCTGCCCCTCCTCGCCTGGCTCAGCGCCGTCGGCGACGAAGCCGCCCTGCTCACCCCCGAACGCGCCTACGCCACCGCGACCGCCGCAGCCGCCGAGGCCCTGCGCAGCGGCACCACCACCCTGGTCGAGCACATGTGGCCGCACCCCTCGCCCGAGGTCCACGACGCGATCCTGCGGGCCCTGCGCGACAGCGGCATCCGGGCCGTACTGGGCCGGGGCGTCGCCGACCGGGCCGACCCCACCCGCAAGTGGGGCTTCGACCCGCGCCTGATGCAGCCGCTCGACCACGCCCTTGCCCACACCGACACGCTGATCGCGGCGGCACACGGCAGCAGGGTCGGGATCGGGCTCGCCGTGCCCAACCCGCGCTGCCTGACCCCGGACGGCATGGCGCAGGTGCGCGCGTACGCGGACGAACACCAACTGCCCGTATCCCTCCACCTCTTGGAGACGACCACCGACGACACGATGTGCCGCGAACACGCGGGAGTCGGCGCCGTCGACTACCTGGAACGGGCCGGATTCCTTTGGGACCGCCTCCTCGCCGTCCACTGCGTCGAACTGGACGCGGCAGGCCGCGCCGCACTCGCCCGGCACGGGGTCGGCGTCTCGTACAACCCCCTCAGCAACATGCGCCTGGGCAGCGGCATCGCCCCCGTGCCCGAGATGCTCGCCGCCGGACTGCGGGTCGGGCTCGGTGTCGACGGCGCGGCCAGCAACGACACCCAGGACATGAGCGAGGCCCTGCGCATCGGTGCGTACCTCCAACGCGCCGCCCACCGCAGGTCCGACCTGCTCGGCTTCCCCGAGATGTTCGCCCTGGCCGCAGACGGCGCCAACCGCGTCCTGGGCCTGGAGGAACGCCCCGACGGGGTACGCGAGGGCATGCAGGCCGACCTCGTGCTGCACCGCTTCTCCCGGGACTACGCCTGCCTTCCGGTACGGGACCCGGGGGCGACCCTGCTGACCTGCGCCGGCCCCCGCACGGTGGCGGCGGTCCTGGTCGGCGGCGAAGTCCTCGTCCAGGACGGGGAGCATGTCCGCCTGCCCTCGCGGGAGTTGGCGGCCGGGCTCGGATTTACGGCCGCGTAACACCACGACCCGACACGGGAAACACGCACCGCCCAGGCTGAACCCCATCGCGTACGGACCCCTGGCCACGGGGGTCCGTACCAGACCACGGCGCGGGCCCGGACCAGAGCGGGCCCCGCGACCGTGCCCGCGGGCCTCTGAGCGCCCGCGGTGGGGAGAGCAGGGGCGGTGACTGCATCCCGTACCCGAACCACGATCGCTTCGAGGAGCGACAACCGCGATGACACAGACCACACACGAAACCCCCTACGCCATGGACGAGTTGGCGAAGGAGTCCCGCATGGGCGGGGCCGGTACGGAGACCTCCGCCCGGGAGATCCGCCGAATCGACCTCCGCGACTTCGACGCCCGCAGGGCCGAGATCACCGAAGAGCTCTGGGCCGCCGCCACCGACATCGGCTTCTTCCAGCTCGTCCACCACGGCATCCCGCAGGAACTCGTGGACGGCGCCTTCACCGACGCGGCGGCCTTCTTCGCCCTGCCCGAGGAGACCAAGGCCCGGCACGCCCTGAAGAAGGGCCTCAACGCGGGCTGGGAGTCGATGACCCAGGTCCGCCCGTCGATCGGGACACCGGACCAGAAGGAGTCGTACCAGCTCACCCGACCCCACATGGACGGCCTGTGGCCCGACGACGCACTGCCCGCCTTCCGGGGTCGCAGCCTCCAATTCGAGGCGCACTGCCGGGAGTTGGCGATGAAGGTACTGTCCTGCTTCGCGGACCGGCTCGGCCTGCCGGACGGCTTCTTCGCCCGCGCCCACGACCCGGCGAGCGACGCCCACCAGTCCACGCTGCGGATGCTGCACTACTTCGCGGTGCCCGAGGAGGCCGAGATCCCCGCCGACGTCTGGCGGGCCGGTGCGCACACCGACTTCGACTGCCTGACGCTGCTCTTCCAGCGCGACGGGCAGGGCGGGCTCCAGGTGTGCCCGGGCAAGGAGGCCGAGGCGCAGGAGTGGACACCGGTCGAACCGGCCGACACCGTCATCACCTGCAACGGCGACATGCTGACGCGGTGGAGCGACGACAGGCTCCCGTCCAACTTCCACCGGGTCAGGTCACCCGGTCCGGGCGACGACCGCTCGGCGCGGTACAGCATCGCGTTCTTCGCGCAGGCGGACAAGGACGTGGTGATCGAGGGGCCGCAGGGCCGCTACCCGCCGATCACGGCGGGCGACTACATCCAGCAGCGGATCGCCGCCAACTTCGCCCGCACGTAAGGGAGTTGCGTACGACGGAGGGCCCGCCGGTGCTGCACAGCACCGGCGGGCCCCCTTCGCGGTCGGATCAGACCAGGTCGTACCGGTCCAGGTCCATGACCTTCTGCCAGGCGGCGACGAAGTCCTTCACGAACTTCTCGTTGGCGTCGTCGCTCGCGTACACCTCGGCCACGGCGCGCAGCTCGGAGTTCGAGCCGAACACCAGGTCGGCGCGGGTGCCCGTCCACTTCACGGAACCGCTCGCGTCGCGGGCCTCGAACTCGTCCTGCGCGGAGGAGGTCGACTTCCACGTCGTGCCCAGGTCCAGCAGGTTGACGAAGAAGTCGTTCGTCAGCGTGCCGACGCGCTCGGTGAGGACACCGTGCTTGGAACCGCCCTGGTTGGCACCCAGGACACGCAGACCGCCGACGAGCACGGTCGCCTCGGGGGCGCTCAGCGTGAGCAGGTTCGCCCGGTCGAGCAGCAGGAACTCGGCGGGCAGGCGGTTGCCCTTGCCCGCGTAGTTGCGGAAGCCGTCCGCGGCGGGCTCCAGGGCCTCGAAGGACTCGACGTCCGTCTGCTCCTGCGAGGCGTCGACGCGGCCCGGCGTGAAGCCGACCTCGACGTCCACGCCGCCGTCCTTCGCGGCCTTCTCGACCGCGGCGGTGCCCGCGAGGACGATCAGGTCGGCGAGGGAGACCTGGCGGCCGCCCTTGGCGTTGAAGGACTCCTGGACGCCCTCCAGGGTGCGCAGCACCTGGGCGAGCTCGTCCGGGTTGTTGACCTCCCAGTTGCGCTGCGGCTCCAGGCGGATGCGGGCGCCGTTGGCGCCGCCCCGCTTGTCGCTGCCGCGGAACGAGGCGGCCGAGGCCCAGGCCGTGGACACGAGCTGCGAGACCGTGAGGCCCGAGCCGAGCACCTGCTCCTTGAGCGCCGCGATGTCGGCCGCGTCCAGCAGCTCTCCCTCACGGGCCGGCAGCGGGTCCTGCCACAGCAGCACCTCGGAGGGAACCTCCGGGCCCAAGTAGCGGGCGACCGGGCCGAGGTCACGGTGCGTCAGCTTGTACCAGGCGCGGGAGAACGCGTCCGCGAACTGGTCCGGGTTCTCGTAGAAGCGGCGCGAGATCTCCTCGTACACCGGGTCGAAGCGCAGCGACAGGTCCGTCGTCAGCATCGTCGGGCGGTGCTTCTTCTCGGCGTCGTAGGCGTCCGGGATGATCTCCGGGGCGTCCTTGGCGACCCACTGGTGGGCGCCCGCCGGGCTCTTGGTGAGCTCGTACTCGAACTCGAAGAGGTTCTTGAAGAAACCGTTGCCCCACTGGGTGGGCGTGGTGGTCCAGGTGACCTCCAGGCCGGACGTGATCGCGTCCTTGCCGACACCCGTGCCGTACGTGCTCTTCCAGCCGAGGCCCTGCTGCTCCATCGGGGCGGCCTCGACGTCGTCGCCGACGTTGTCCGCCGGGCCCGCGCCGTGGGTCTTGCCGAAGGTGTGGCCACCGGCGATGAGGGCGACGGTCTCCTCGTCGTTCATCGCCATCCGGCGGAAGGTCTCGCGGATGTCGCGGGCGGCGGCGACCGGGTCCGGGTTGCCGTCCGGGCCCTCGGGGTTGACGTAGATCAGACCCATCTGGACCGCGCCGAGCGGGCTCTCCAGGTTGCGGTCGCCCGTGTAGCGGGTGTCGCCGCCGAGCCACTCGGTCTCGGGACCCCAGTAGACGTCCTCCTCCGGCTCCCACACGTCCTCGCGGCCACCGGCGAAGCCGAAGGTCTCGAAGCCCATGGTCTCCAGGGCGACGTTGCCGGTGAGGATCAGAAGGTCGGCCCAGGAGATGGACTGGCCGTACTTCTTCTTCACGGGCCACAGCAGACGGCGGGCCTTGTCGAGGCTGACGTTGTCCGGCCAGCTGTTCAGCGGCGCGAACCGCTGCTGGCCGGCACCGGCGCCACCGCGGCCGTCACTGATGCGGTACGTACCGGCACTGTGCCAGGCCATACGGATCATCAGCGGGCCGTAGTTGCCGAAGTCGGCCGGCCACCAGTCCTGGGAGTCGGTCAGCACGGCGGCGATGTCCTGCTTCAGCGCCGCGAGGTCGAGCGACGCGAAGGCCTTCGCGTAGTCGAAGTCCGCACCGAGCGGGTTCGACACGGCGGGGTTCTTGGCGAGGATCTTCACATTGAGGCGCTCGGGCCACCACTGGCGGTTGCCGCCGCCCTGCGTGGGGTGCGCGGCCCGTCCGTGGGCGACGGGGCAGCCCCCGGTCTCCCCCGCTGCTGCGCTCTCATCGGGTTTCGGGTCGGTGACGATCGCATCGTGGTTGTCAGCCATGGGGTCCTCTCAAGCTGGGCAGATCAGCAAAACAATGAGCGGGTGGCCGGTACGGACTGCCTGGTGTCCTGTCGCTTGGCCCGTGGCCCGTCGCCAAGAAGTGATCCTATGATGGACTGGGTCCAGGTCAAGAAGCTCACCTGTTCCATGTTTCATCAAAACTATGACAACGGCCTTTAAACTCGACTCGTTTCACCGGCTCGCTTCACTGGCTTGATTCGTTTCGCGGCTTCGACGCATCGGCCGTCATCGACACCAACGGGGTGGTTCGTCATGAGTGACCTGCTTCAGCGTCTGCGCGGGCGCGGCTGGCGGATGACTTCGCAGCGGCGTGTCGTCGCGGAAGTGCTCGACGGCGACCACGTCCACCTCACGGCCGACGAGGTGCACGCGCTCGCGGTGGGCCGCCTGCCGGAGATCTCCCGGGCGACCGTCTACAACACGCTGGGCGAGATGGTCTCCCTCGGCGAGGTCACCGAGGTCTCCACCGACGGCCGCGCCAAGCGCTACGACCCCAACGCGCACCGCCCGCACCAGCACCTGGTGTGCTCCGGCTGCGGCGTGATCCGCGACGTCCACCCGGCGGGCGACCCCCTGACGGACCTCCCCGCCGACCAGCGCTACGGCTTCACGGTCTCGGAGGCGACGATCACGTACAGGGGGCTGTGCCCGGGCTGCGGGTGAGGAGCGGCGCCTCTGCCGGACGCGGGGTTGAGGCCGTGCCCGGCTCCGATCCGTCCGCTCGCGCGCTGGCTCCGATCCATCCGCTCGCGCACTGGCGCCGATCCGTCCGGTCGCGCAGGCGAACACCCTCCACTAGCCTCCAGCTCATCAGAGACCCCTCGCGCTGGAAGGCCGCACCATGGCGAACGTGCTGGTGACAGGGGGTTCGGGCTACATCGGCAGCTGGTGCGTCCTGGCCCTGCTGGACGCGGGACACTCCGTACGGACCACCGTGCGCAGCCTCTCCCGCGAGCCGGAGGTCCGGGCGATGCTCCAGCGCGGCGGAGCCGCCCCGGACGCCCCCTTGCGTTTCGTGGCCGCCGATCTCACCCGGGATGCGGGCTGGCCCGAGGCGCTGGAGGGCTGCGACGCCGTGCTGCACGTCGCCTCGCCGACGCTGACCAGCGTCCCGCGCTCGGACGACGAGATGATCGTTCCCGCCCGAGACGGCGTTCTGCGGGTCCTGCGGGCGGCCCGGGACGCCGGTGTGCGGCGTGTGGTCCTCACCTCGGCCAGCGGTGCCATCGCCTACGGCCACCCCGACCGCACCACACCGTTCACCGAGGACGACTGGACAAACGTCGACGCCCCCGGCGTCCAGCCGTACCAGAAGTCCAAGACCCTCGCCGAGCGGGCCGCCTGGGACTTCGTCAGAGCCGAAGGAGGCGGCCTGGAACTCGCCGCCGTGAACCCCACCGGCGTCCTCGGGCCGGTGCTCGGGCCCGACTTCTCCCCCTCCCTCGGCGTGATCCGGACCATGCTGGACGGCAAGATGCCCGCGGCCCTGAAGTTCGCCACCGGCTATGTGGACGTACGCGACGTGGCCGACCTGCACCTGCGCGCCATGACCGACCCGGCGGCCGCCGGGGAACGCTTCATCGCCACCTCGGGCCGCAGCCTGTGGGTCATCGACATCGCCACCGTCCTGCGCACCCGCCTCGGCGACCGCGCCAAGGGCGTCCCCACCCGGGAGATGCCCGTCTGGGCAACCCGAGGCCTCTCCCTGGTCAACCCGCAGCTGCGCCCCCTGCGCGCGATCCTCGGCAAGAACCTCGACTTCACCTCCGAGAAGGCCCAGCGCCTCCTCGGCTGGCAGCCGCGCCCCGTCGAGGGGACCATCGTCGAGACCGCCGAGAGCCTCCTCGCCCTCAAGGCCGTTCCGGCCGCCTGACCTCGGGCGGAGGCCCCCCGGCGGTGGACCGCTCGCGCAGCAGGGCCACGCCCTCGCCCCGGAGGTCGTCGCAGTACGCCGCGCGGCCGGTCATCGCCATGATCAGGGCCAGCGTCGAACCGGAGACGAGCGCCCCGGACCCGGACCCGGCCGTGAAGGGCCCGTCGTCGGCGACGAGTCGCAGGCCGTCGATGCGCCCCTTGGCGAGGACGACGAGGTCGGTGCCCGCGTAGTACGCGGCCACGCGCGTGAGGGTCTCGACCGGGTGGTCGTGGACGATCCCCAGCGGGCGCCGGATGTCCTGCCCGTGGACCACGGTCTCACCGAGCAGGGCCAGGACGGGCAGCGGAGGCTTCGTCGTACTCGTCACCGCCTGCCGGAACCGCTCCAGGGTCTCGCCCGGGGTGGCACCGAGCTGTTCCGCCAGCCGTACGGCGACCTGCTTGTCGAAGTCGAACCGGCAGCGGATCACCCCGGCCAGCCACCGTACGGGGTTGAGCCGCGCCGAGGCGGTGAGGTGCGCCAGGACCTCACGCACCGTCAACTCCGTGCAGAGCGAGGGGGTTTCCCACTCGGCGGCGGTGAGGTGCGCGAGGTCGTCCGCCAGTGCGGCGCGTTCGGCGTGGACCAGGGGCCAGGCGGTGGACTTCATGGGGGAGGGGCTCCTTGCAGCGGTCGTGCGGTGTCCGTCCAGGGGGAGACTCCGGCGGAGGGGCGAAGTCATCGCACCGCGCCACCCGAACGCAGCACCCGGAAGCAGTCGGGGGCCGCCGGGTCCCGGTCGACGACCTGGACCGGGGCGTCGGCCCACTGCCAGACGGTACCGCCCGGGGCGCGGGAAAAGCGGATGAGCCCGCGTGTCCCCTCGACCGCGAGGCTCGGCCAGGCGGCGGCGATGCGGGCACGGTCGGTGCCGTGGGAGCGGAGGGCCTCGGTCAGGACGGCGATCGAGTCGTACCCCTCGAAGGCGACGAAGGAGGGGGGCCCGCTGAGGTGTTCGTTGAGATCCCGCTCGACGCGCACGCCCAGGGGGCCGAGGCGCGCGGGAAGGTACCGCAGGAAGGGAATTCCTGCCCCCAACTCCCCCTCCCACGAAGGGAGTTCGGGCTGCCCGGCCGGAGCTCCGACGAGAAGGCCCGCCAGACGTGGATCGGCACGGACTGCGGTCACGAGCGGCAGGGCCGGTTCCGGGTGGCCGGCCAGGAGCAGGAGGGCGGTGGCCCCGGCGGCGGCGACCGCGTCGCAGGCCGTCGCGGGGGTGTGCGCGACCATGTCGATCTCGGTGACGTCACCGCCGTGCCGGGCGAGGTGTTCGCGGAGGATGACGGTCCCGGCGGCCCAGTAGGCACTGGCCTGCGTCGCCAGGGCGATGCGCCGGTGCCCCTGTTCCAGCAGGTGCTGCGCGTACACCCGCCACCCCACGGACTGCGGCGGCGAAAGCCGCGCGACCAGGTCCGTGGGCTGCTCGGTGAGTACGTCGATGACGGACGACGAGCAGAGGTACGGCAGCCCTAGCGCATCGGCGCGGTTCGCGGCGGCACGGGCCACGACGCTGTGGTACTCACCGACCAGGGCCGTCACGCCCGCCTCGGCCAACTCGTCCACGGCGGCCGCCGCCCGCTGCGGATCGGCCGCCGTGTCCCGTACGACCAGTTCGAGGGGGCGGCCGTCGACACCGCCGGATTCGTTGGTGTCCCGTACGCCCAACTCCAGTCCTACGAGGAGGTGTTGACCGGCCTCGACCCACCCGGGGCGGCTCAGCGGGGCGAGGGCGCCTATGCGGACGGGGGGTGGTGTGTTCATGGGCCTGCCTTCTTCCCGGGGCGATGCGCTCTCCCAAGATCGCCCGAAGCGGGCAGCTTAGGACGCGCGGGACGGGCCTGGCCAGGGATTACGGGGCGGGGCCACGCCCGGGACTGCGGAGCGGGCACGCCCGATACCGATCGCCCACGGCCCCGTACGGCCGGGGCAGCTCCGGCGGGTGGGGCCGGAGCCGGGCCGGTGGGCGGCATCCTGGGCGACCGGTGCCGCACTGCCGCGCGCGGCTGCCAACTTGTGCGGGCCTTGCCCCGTGCGGTCGGTCCCGCAATCCTGTGCGGCCGGTGTCGCCCTGTCCCGTGCAGTCGCTGCCCTGTGCGGCTGGTTCCGCCTTGCCCCGTGCGGCCGGTGACCTCCCGTGCGGCCGGTCCCACCCTGTCCCGCGCAGCCGCCGCCCTGCGCGGCTGATCCCGTCTTGTCCCGTGCAGCCAGTGCCCTCCCGCGCAGCCGGTGTCGCCCTGTCCCGCGCAGTCGCCGCCCTGTGCGGCCGGTCCCGCTTTGTGCCGTGCGGCCGGTGACCTCCCGTGCGGCCGGTGTCGCCCTGTCCGGTGCGGCCGATCTCGCGCCCTCTGCGGGCCCTGCGCCCTGCGGCCGGTGTCGCCCCCTCTCGTACGGGCGGAGCCTTCGGTCCGTGGGCGGGGAGCCCTTCCGCCCCCTACCGCCGCGGGCCCCCGACCGCGTACGCCACCAGCCCGCCGGCCCCCAGCACCCCCGCCGTCCACGCCGCGACCGTCGCGTCCGGGGCGGACAGCAGCCAGGTCAGGACCTGCGTTGCGGTCGCCGGCGAGGACGGTACGACGAAGGACACCGCCAGCCACGCGAACGCCGGGAGCCACGCGTACTGCCTCCCGCACCACACGGCCCCCAGCCCCACCAGCCCCATCAGCCCCACCGCGTCCCGCACCACGACCCCCACCGAGGCCTCCTGCCCGCTCAGCGTCTGCACCGCGAGCAGTACCGCCCCGGAGAGCACCCCGCCCAGCACCACGTGCGCCGCCCTGCGCGGAATCCAGGAGAGCGCCGCCGTCCGGTCCAGCGCGAGATCCTGGCCGCCGAGCCCGACCGAGACGGCCGTCGCCGCCACGGTGAGGGCGAGCGCGGACAGGCGCGGGTCCGCGTGCCCACCGGCTCCCTGCGAGAACGCCCTGGTCAGAGCCCACATCACCGCCGCCCCGACCAGCAGCACGGCCAGCGTCGCAGGTGCCTGACGGGAGCGTGCGTACAACAGCAGCCACCTCGCCCTCACTGGAGCGCACCGCCGTTGAGGACGGTCAGGGGGTCGCCCGAGCAGTTCACGGCGGCCGTGTGCGCCGCGCCGAGCCGCTTCGTCTGCTCGGCCCGCGGCAGCGCGCCGAACTTCTTCCACACCGGTACCGCCGGGTCCGGCCAGCCCGCCATGGGGTACTCGGTCCCTTCCAGCGGCCGGAGTTCCTCGCCGAACGTCCAGGCGATCGCGATCCGCTGCGCGGCGGCGTCCTCCTGCGTACCGCTCTCGGTGGCGCTGCGCGGGTGGCAGAGGGGGATGAGGCCCTGAGCCGTCAGCGCCCGGGCGAGCCGCTTGCCGTCGGCCGAGGCGTACATCGGGTCGTCGAAGTCCACGATCACGGCTTCGCGCGGCCGTTCCGGCGTGGCACTGAGCGCACGCGGAACGACCCGCTCGCGGATTCCGCCCGGCGCCTGCGCGCCCAGGCTCAGGCGCAGTGCCCGCAGGGCCTCCTTGCCGGGGGCCGCCCAGGCGTCGAGCCGCGCCTCCCGGGCCCTGCTCAGGCAGACCTCGCCCGCGCACACCTGCGCAGCCGCCGCCCGGTCGACCACGTACGTGTCCCGGGCGTCACCCGGCAGCAGCACGAGCGCCAACGCGCCACCCACCAGCAGGGGGACGAGGGCGAACAGCCGCGCCCCGACCCGCACCGCGACCAGCAGACCCACACCCGTCGCCGCCATGCCCAGCAGCCACAGCGCCTGCCCCAGATGCACGGAGGGAGAGAGCGTGAGGAGCGTGTCGCGCACCTCGGCGACCCCCGGCGACAGCAGCGCGAGCGCGTTCGGCACCCCGGACACGGGCACCGCAGCGTCCGAACTCTGGATGTGGCGAAGGAAGTTGTTCGCGACCAGGGCGGCCACGGCCAGCGCAGGCGGAGTGAGCACGGACGGCAGGGCGCGCGCCACCCCCATGCCCAGGACGGCCCCCGCACCGAGCGCGAGCGCGCCCACCGCCGAAATGGGCAGCCAGTTCAGCGAGTTGTACGTCGTGTCGCCCGCCAGCACCCGCACCGCGCCGATCGCGACGAGCAGCCCGAACGCGACCACCAGCGCGAGCGCCATGGTGCCCGCGAGGGCGGCGGCCCGGTGCCGTGCGGGCCGGGGCGTGCTGGTGAGCAGCTCGCCCATCTCCGAACGGTGGTCACGCAGCCCTTGCAGCGCGCCGAGCCCGACCGCGAGCGGCCACAGGAAGAAGAGCGGATACCGGGTCCAGAACGCCATGGACGTCCACTGACCGGCCCACGAGACGTTGTCGTTCGACCACGCCCCGGGCAGGAGGAGCAGGAACGCGAGCGCCGCCACGAGGACGACGCCCCCGGCCCACGGGGCGACGGACCGTCGCCCTTCGATGCGGAGGATACGGGTATTCACCGGACACCTTTTCTTGGTGGAGGGGGGATGCAGGGCGCGGGGCATCGGTGCGGCGGCAAGTGCCGTACGCACGGGGTGAGGGAGACAGGGCGGCGGGGCCCCGTTCCGCGAAAGGGGGAGCGGGCTCCGGGCCTGGAGGGGCGAGTACGGGACGTAACGCCTCGTGATCGGCCGCGAGGGAGGTCAGCCAGGCCGACGGCCCGGACCGGGCGCCGGTGTGGTGGGTTCGGTCCCCGAGGGCTCTGCCGGGCCCGTCACCAGGCCCCCTTCTTCGGTGCCGGGTCGGCCAGCAGCGCCGAGTAGCCGCGCTCCAACGGGCTGTCGCCCACGTGTTCCGGGCCGCCCGCGGCGGCCAGTTCGGCGGGGGTGCCCTGGAAGACGAGGCGCCCGTCCGCGAACAGCACCACGTCCGTGCACGCCGCGGCGACGTCCTCGACCAGGTGGGTCGAGACGACCACGCACGCGTCCGTGCCCAACTCCTGGAGCAGGTCGCGGAACCGCAGCCGCTGCGCCGGGTCCAGGCCCACCGTCGGCTCGTCGAGCAGCAGCACCGCCGGGTCGTTGACGATGGCCTGGGCGATGCCCGCCCGGCGCACCATCCCGCCGGACAGCGCCTTCATCCGCTCGTCGGCCCGGTCGGCGAGGCCGACGCGCTCCACCGCCCGCTGCACCGCGCCCGGGATGTCCGCCTTCGGCACTTCCTTCAGCCACGCCATGTACTCCACGAACTCGCGCACCGTGAAGCGCTTGTAGTAGCCGAACTCCTGCGGCAGGTACCCGATCCGCCGCCGCAGCGCCCGGTGCTCGCCGAGCCCCCCGACGGACTCCCCGAGCAGCTCCAACTCCCCGTCGGCGGGCCGCAGTACGGTCGCCAGCGCACGGATCAGCGTGGTCTTTCCCGCCCCGTTGGGCCCGAGGAGGCCGTGCACGCCGGTGCCCAGCGACAGGTCGAGGCCGTTCACCGCCATTCGGGTGCGCCCGGCCCGCACCTTCAGCCCACTGGCCCGGATCTCCCACGCGTACGTCGTCGGAGCGATATCGGCACTGCTGACTGCGGGCATGGCGCGCTTCCTCTGTTCGTTCGTCAAGGACCTTCGGGACAGCTGTTTCGTCTGCTTCTGTTTCATCTGCTTCATCGGTGGGCTCCGAGGACCGTGTACGCGCCCCTGCGGGCGAACACGACGCCCGCGCCCAGTGCGAGGACGAGCCCCCACACCGGCAGCCCGCCCTCCTGGAGGGCGAAGGCCGTCCGACTGGTGGCGAGGGTCGGCACCGCCACCACTCCGGCCCACGCCACCACGAGTGCGACGGCGGCCCGGGTCACCCCGATCACCCCGCCGAGCGCCAGCGTCATCGAGGTGAACGCCAGGCACGGCAGCAGCCACTGCACGGCCATCACCCCCGTCGCCCACCCCCCGACCAGCAGCGCGGGAACCACGACGGCGAGCACGGAAGCGGTGCGCCGCAGGACGAGCTGGAGCCCGGCCCGGGGCGTCGACGCGGTCAGTTCGTACGCCGGATCCAGGCCGCGCGACCAGGAGGCCGCCACGCCGCACACCGGCAGGACGGGGGCGAGCAGCAGCACCCAGGACACCCGCTCGGACCCCGGTGCCATCAGGTCGAGCACCCACGCCAGCACCGTCACGACCAGCACCATCGCCAGCCACGGCGCCATCGCGGGCGTCGCCCACGACGACAGCCGCACCCGGCGCCGCCGGGCCGGAGCGATGTCGTCCAGTTCCGGTACGAGTCCGGACCAGACGGCGTCGGACATCGCGGCCACCTCGGGCGCCCCGGCCGTCACGGCGGCCGCCAGTCGCCCCCGGCAGTCCGCGCACCCCTCCAGGTGGGCCTCCAGTGCCCACACCTCGTCCGCGGCGAGATCCGCCCCGCCCCGGACGTACTCCTCGACGAGCCGGGTCGACGCGTGCGTCCGCGGACCGGCACCTTCGGTCTTCCTCATGTCAGCGCCTTCCGCATCGCGATCCTGGCCCGCCGGGCGCGGGTCTTCACCGTTCCCTCGGGCACCTTGAGCAGCACGGCGGTCTCCCGCACGGACAGCCCGTCCAGCACCATGGCCTGCAGTACGTCCCGCAGCTCCGGGGCCAGGCAGCGCAGCGCGTCGCCGACGTCGCCGCCGACGCTGTCCCGCAGGGCCTCCTCCTCGGCGGCGGGCGCCGCCGGGCGCGGGGCGGCCGCGAGCGGGGGTTCCGCGTGGTGCGCCCTGCGCCGGAACGCGTCGACGAGCCGCCGGGCGGCGATCGTCCAGAGCCAGCCCACGGCCGAACCCCCCACGCCGCTGCCCGCGAAGGAGCCCGCCGCCCGCCACACCGCCAGGTAGGTCTCCTGCATCACCTCGGCGACGATCTGCTGATCGGCACAGCGCCGCCCCAGTCGTACCGCGAGCCACGGCGACGTACGCCGGTACAGCTCCTCGAACGCGGCCCGGTCTCCCTTGGCCACGCGTCGGAGGAGGCGCTCCTCGTCCAGTTCCTGCGGCGGTGCCGCCCCAACCCGTTTCACACCTGCTAGACGTACGGCATACGCTGCAGGTTTTCAGAATCGGGTGATCCACGTCACACGACGTGGGGTCCCGTAGCCCCCTTGGGCTCCGCCTCTCGCCGCCCAGCCCCCTCGGGCGACGCAGCCGCCCCCGCCCCCTTGGGCGGCGGGGCCGCCTTCCCCCCTCCCCGTAGCTCCCTTGGGCGGCGGGGCCGCCCCCCGGGGGCGGGACGGGCGGGCAAGGGGGCGGCCCCTCCCGCTCCCGGCCCACCCGGGTGCCGCCCCCGGCCCCGCCCCGACACCGGCCGCACGCCCCCGCCAAGGCCCCGCCCCGCCCCGTTCCGCAGCAGCTCATTCCCCACCGCGTAGCGCCTCGCTAGGATTCCGCTATGGCGACAACCCAGTTGAACGCACGAGTGCCCGAAGAGTTGGCCGCACGCGTGCGCGCCTCCGCCTCCCGGGCCGGGATGAACCTCGGTGACTACGTCGCCTCCGTCCTGGAGGCCGACCAGGCCGCCGCCTCGGGCAGCCCGGAACTCCGCGAGGCGCGTGCCCGCATGCACGCTGCGGCGGCGTACCGGAAGTGGCTGGCGGACGGCCGGCCGGAGACCGACGCGATGACCATGGACGAGGTCTTCGGCGGCTGAGCCCTGGCCCCGAGTGCTGAGAGGGAGGGCGCGGCGTGCGACCCCTGCTGCTGGTGGACGTCGACGGACCGCTGAACCCCTACGCCGCCAAGGCGCAGCGCCGCCCCGAGGGCTACGGAACGCACCGCATGCTGACCCCTCGCTGGGAGGCGATCCAGCGGCGGGGCACTGCTGCGTGGGAGATTCCGTACAAGCCCCTGAAACCGTTGCGGGTGTGGCTCAACCCGGACCACGGCCCCGCCCTGCGCGCGCTCCCCTTCGACCTGGTGTGGGCGACCACGTGGGAGGAGGAGGCGAATGACTACATAGGGCCCGTGCTGGGGCTGCCGGAACTGCCCTGGATCGCGTGGCGGCCGGACGGCAGGCCGCGTGGCGGGCCGGGCGGCGGGGTGTTCTGGAAGACGCCCGAGATCGTGGAATGGGCGCGGGGGCGGGCGTTCGCCTGGATCGACGACGAGATCACCGACGCCGACCGGGCCTGGGTGGGGGAGCGTCACGGAGGTCCCGCTCTCCTGCACCGGATCGACCCGCGCAAGGGTCTCGTCGAGGCCGACTTCCGCACGCTCGCGGCGTGGGCGAACGGGCTGGAGTGACGCCCGTCGTGGTACGGGGCGTGGTGCGGGGCGGCCTCAGCCGGTGGGCAGCGTGGCGTGGACCTGGCGGAGGAAGGACGCGTTGTCCGGGGTGTGGCGGAGCTTGGCGAGGACCGTCTCCAGGAGGGAGTGGCCCTCGCGGGACTGGAGTGCACGCCGCAGACCCCGTACGGCGGCCAACTCGGCGGGCGGCAGCAGGAGTTCCTCCCGGCGCGTGCCGGAGGGCGTGATGTCCACGGCCGGGAAGACGCGGCGGTCGGCGAGCGAACGGTCCAGCCGCAGCTCCATGTTGCCGGTGCTCTTCAGCTCCTCGAAGTAGTAGTCGTCGGCACGGGAGCCGGTGTCGACCAGGACGGTGGCCAGGATGGTCAGCGAGCCCGCCTCCTCGGTGAGCCGGGCCGCGCCGAACAGCCGCTTGGGGCCCTGGAGGGCGGCGGCGTCGACACCGCCGCTGAGCGTACGGCCGCCGGAGGAGGCCGCGTTGTTGTGCGCGCGGCACAGGCGGGTCAGGGAGTCGAGCAGGATGACGACGTCGTGGCCGTCCTCGACCAGGCGCTTGGCCCGCTCGACGGCCAGTTCGGCGAGCGCGATGTGCGCCTTGGCCGGCCGGTCGAAGGTCGAGGCGTACACCTCGCCGCGCACGCTGCGGCGCATGTCGGTGACCTCCTCGGGGCGTTCGTCGAGCAGGACCACCATGAGGTGGGCCTCGGGGTGGTTGTCGGCGATCGACGCGGCCAACTGCTGGAGCAGTACGGTCTTTCCGGTCTTCGGCGGTGCGACGATCAGCCCGCGCTGACCCTTGCCGACGGGCGCGACCAGATCGACGACACGCGGGCCGAGCGCGCCCGGCGCGCCCTCCAGGTGCAGGCGCTCGCGCGGGTGCAGGGGGGTGAGGTCGCGGAAGTGGGGTCGGCGGCGGTCCGGGGTCGCCGGTTCGCCGTTGACGAGGTCGACCTCGGCCAGGGTGCGGGGCCTGCCGCAGGTGCCGGTCACCAAGTCGCCCTTGCGCAGGCCGAGTCGGTGGATCAGGGAGGCGGGTACCTGGACGTCGTGCGGGGCGGGTTCGAGGCTCGGCCCGCGCAGGAAGCCGTGGCCGTTTCCGCCGCTGCTTCCGGCTCCGCCGCCGGGCAGGTCGAGGATGCCTGCGGCTTCGGCTGCCGGGGGCGGGGTGGTGGGAGGGGTTTCGAGTGTGGTGGTCATGGGATGCGGTCCTTTCGCGGACACGGGAGGGAGGGGGTGCGGGAATGCACGGGGGTGGGGAGGGGCCCGGCGATGTGGGCGGATCGGCGCACAGGTCCATGCGTGGACGGCGCGGATGCCCCGGGCGGGAAGGGCGGGGGAGTGAACCCCTGCGGGGTGGAGCGGGTGAGAAGGATGTGCGATGCCCCGGGAACCGGATGAGCGGCTTTTTTGGGGGTGCCGGGACGTGTGAAGAACGTCCGGGGTGGGGTGGAGCGTGCACCCGGGCCACGGAGGGGCGAGAAGGGGTGCAGGCGCAATGTAGCACGAGGGGTGCTGTGCCCGGTACCCCCTTTGCTGGGGACCCTGCGGAGGGGGCGTGCTGCTTCCGGGGCCGGTGCTGGACGAGTCGGCCCTGCATTGCTCATGCAGAAGAGGCCCCGGACCCGCCCCTCCACCTAAAGCGCTCGCCGCGCGGCTGGTGCAGGGTTCTGTGCGGATCAGTTGTGGCTGGTCGCGCAGTTCCCCGCGCCCCTGGGCGGGGATGGGGCCCCGGACGCGCCCCTCTGCCTGGAGCGTTTGCCGCGCGGCGATGGGACGGTTGCGTGCGGATCAGTTGTGGCTGGTCGCGCAGTTCCCCGCGCCCCTGGGCGGGGATGGGGCCCCGGACGCGCCCCTCTGCCTGGAGCGCTTGCCGCGCGGCGATGGGACGGTTGCGTGCAGATCCGCCGTGGCTGGGCGCGCAGTTCCCCGCGCCCCTGACGGCCTATGCTGGGCGCGGTGTTCACACCCCAAGGGCCCTCCCTTCGCGAGCTTGCCGTTCAGGCGTTGTCGTCCGTCGAGCACGGTTACGACCTGCTCGCCCCGAAGTTCGACCACACCCCCTTCCGCACGCCCGACGCTGTCCTCGGCCCCGTGACCGACCTCCTGCGCCGTCTCGGGCCCTTCGACGCCGGGCTCGACGTCTGCTGCGGCACCGGTGCCGGGGCGGGGGTCCTCCAGGAGGTCTGCCGCGAGCAGGTGACCGGGGTCGACATCAGCACCGGCATGCTCGACGTCGCCCGCGACCGCGCACCGGGCCCCGTGCCCACCCACTGGGTGCGCGGTGACGCCCTCGCCCTCCCCTTCGGCCCGGTCTTCGACCTCGCCGTCAGCTTCGGCGCCTTCGGCCACTTCCTGCCCGCCCAGCGCCCCGCGCTCTTCGCGCAGGTCCACTCCGTACTGCGCCCGGGCGGCCGGTTCGCGTTCCCGCTGCCCGCCCCGGCCCGCCCGGGCTCGTACGTCCATCTGGCGATGCTCGGGTTCGACGCCGTGATGCGGGTCCGCAACGCGCTCTGGCGTCCCCGGTTCGTGATGTACTACCGGGGTTTCACGCTCGCCGACGTCACCGCCGAACTCTCCGTGGCGGGCTTCGAGGTCACCACGTACGCACTGGACGAGCTCGGCCGCCGCGACGACGGCACCCCCCGCTGCCGCATGGTCGTCGCCACGCGCCGGTGAAGCGCTCCCGCACCCTCAGCCGCACGACGGGCGTGCCCCGTACGGGCCGGGCGGGAACAGGCGCAGCGGCTCCCTGAGCACCCGGTCCAGGTGGGGGAGTCGCTTCCTCCTCCGCGTCAACGTGCCGACAGCGCAGACCACTTCACCCCGCCCGGTACCTTGCACGCCATGTGCATCTCAACCAGCCAGGCGGCCTTCTCCGGGACGATCGTCTACTGCGGGCGTCAGACCCACCCGGAGCACGGCCTCATCCACGTCCTCGGCTACCAGAACACCGCCGTCAACCGGGCGCACGGCCCCAACGCCATGCTCCTGCACCTGCCGACCCGGCAGCTCACCCCGCAGCACTTCCTGCACCCCGGGCGCACCGACGACGTCCTGCAGCGCATGGTCGACGCCGTCCGGCCCGTGGCCGTAGCGGCGGAGGCGGGCGGGGCCGCGTGGATGGGCTGGGAGCCGGAGCCCGTCCAGGTCTTCGACCACGACGTCTACACCGTGCTGCTGGCCGCCGACCCCACCCTCATTCCTGCCGCCCTGGAGCAGGTTCCGCCGCACCGGCGTCCCGAAGTCGCCCCGGAACTCCTGCGGTTCTACGCCGACCACTTCCCGGACCACACCATCGCCCTGTGCTGCTTCGACAACGCCGACGCGCAGCGGGCCAAGCCGCTCCTGCTCTGGTACGAGCCGCTGGACCCGGACCGGCTGATCGTGCCCGCCCTCGACAGCCACACCGGCGGGGCGCCGGACCTGGACGCGGCGGTGCCCGTCGACCACTGGGTGCTGTTCGCCAGCGACGAGGCGCCCGCCGACTGGGGCGAGCCCGTCCGCTACCCGGGGAACATCCGCGACCGGCTGCGCGCCTTCCTCCCCGCCACGGTCGTGGGCCGGTACTTCGGCGCGGACCAGGACCTCCCCAACGGCGACTTCACCGTCACCCACCACGACCTGCTCACCCACGGCCCCGACCTGGACCGCGTCGAACGCCTCCGGCCCACCGGGGCGAGGTGCGCGCTGCCCGCCGTGGCCGGAGAATAAGAGTCGGATAAAAACCACGGGATGCGGATGCATTGCCGGGCGGAAGCAGGGCACACGGAGGTGGCAGGACAAAGGCCCAACGGTCGCACGACCGTACGGCGGGCCCGCATTTCGTCTGACCCGGTCATGACGCGGGCGGAATTCGAATGGTGCAGTGCGCCTGTCCGTGGGTCGCACGCGTGAAGAGAGAAGAGAGTGGAACCGCGATGATTGTTCTTGGTGTCATCCTGCTCCTCATCGGAGTGTTGGCCGGAATCTCGATTCTGACGACCGTGGGCGGAATCCTCGTCGTCGTCGGTGCGGTCCTGTGGATTCTCGGTGCGACCGGCCGCGCGGTCGGCGGACGCAAGCACTATTTCTGACCGGACCGGGAAACACGGCGGGGGGGGCCCCCCTTTTTACTTTTTTCCCCCCCCCCGGTTTGGCCGGGGGGCCCTTTAGGCCCCGGACCGGGGGCAAAACCACCCCCCAGGCGGCCGCGCCCCCC